>NZ_JBWXUE010000022.1:0-152081 GCF_057158765.1 Kitasatospora sp. NEAU-69 | reverse complement strand
CAGATTGCCCACGTGTTACTCACCCGTTCGCCACTGATCCACCCCGAAGGGCTTCACCGTTCGACTTGCATGTGTTAAGCACGCCGCCAGCGTTCGTCCTGAGCCAGGATCAAACTCTCCGTGAATGATTTCCCGTAATCGGGATCCCACCCGCGTTGAGCGGCACGACGATCAGCGGAATAGGCCGACCCCGTGCACTGCGTCCTCGCTAGTGTTTTTACTACTAAAAGGAATCTCCAACCCCAGTCATAAGACCGAGGCCGGGGATGTCAACATATCTGGCGTTGACTTTTGGCACGCTGTTGAGTTCTCAAGGAACGGAGACTTCCTTCGAGCTGCTCTCGCAGTCCCTCCGGGCCCTTCGTTCTTACTTCGTAGAGCTTATCAGATCCGCCGTTGTGGCTTTTCCGACTCCCTCTCGGTGTTTCCGACCTTAGCAGGTCCTCCACACCGTTTCGGCCTCAAGTGGCCTTCGCCGTAACCGACCTGACGGCCTGTCCGACGTGTTGAACTTTAGCTGAACTCCGCCCCGAAAAGCGAATCCGACCGAAGTCCGCCCACGCAACCGAAATACCGGCACAGCACAAAACAGGCCGGCCGCGCGCAGCCATAAAGGAACAGCGCGAATAGACCAGCACAGATGTACTGAGAGAGGTGTTTCGAGAGAGTGGCCACCCCGGGACCGTCCGCGCAGATGCGTGTCCGGTGCTCCCAGCCGAGCGACTAGAGAACACTACTCCCCAGTGTCTCCGGGGGCAACTCCCCCACCCGGACGATCCGGCTGCACCGCGACCGGCTGAGCTTCACGTACTCACCGTTCGGCTGATCGTTGGAGTCCACCCAGTCCCGGGCGGCACCCCCGTCGCGCCCGCCGTCCGTGTGGCGGCGGATCAGGCGCACGTCACGGACGTCGTCGGCTGCCTCCAGGTACCAGAGCTCGCGGAGCAGTGCGCGGGCCTCGGACCAGCCGGGCTCGTCGGCAGCGAGGTAGTTGCCCTCGGTGACGACTAGGCGGGTGTTTGGGGTCACCAGGTGACGGGCAGCGACCGGCTCGTCGAGCCGGCGGTCGAAGTCGGGGACGTAGATGTCCTGGAACCGGTCCGCGGCGATCCGGCCGAGGAGCGCCGCGTACCCGTTCGCGTCGAAGCTCGGCGGCGAGCCCTTGCGGTGGCGCAGGCCGAGCCGGTCGAGCTGGGCGTTGGAGAGGTGGAACCCGTCCATCGGGACGTAGGCCGCGCTCCCCTGCCCGAGGACCCGCTGCACCTCTGCCACCAGGTGCCGCGCCAGCGTGGACTTGCCGGCGCCGGGGGCGCCGGTCAGGCCGAGCAGCATCCGGCCACCGGGGCGGGCCGTACGCAGCGTGGCGAGGAGCTCGGCCACCAGCTGGGCCGGCTCGCGTTCGTCGATCAGGACTTCGTGCGGCGTGCTCATCCGCCGCACCCTACTCAGCCCGCGCTACAGAAGCGCCGGGAGGTCGAAGGTGAGGGTGCCCGCATCCGCGTCCAGTACGGCGGGCACGCCGAGCGGGACCGTGAGGGTGGAGGGGCAGTGGCCGAAGCCCAGCTCCCAGAGGACCGGAACGCCGAGCGGTGCCAGGCGCTCCATCAGCACGTCGCGCACCCGCTCCGGTGCGCCGCAGCCCTCCCAGGAACCGAGCGCGATGCCCCGCACGCCGTCCAGCGCGCCGGAGCGCAACAGCTGGGTGAGGATCCGGTCGATCGCGTACGGCTGCTCGTTGACGTCCTCCAGCAGCAGAATCGTCCCGGCGAAGGACCGACGGGCGGTGGGCGCACCGCAGTCCGCGGCGAGCACGGACGCACAGCCGCCGGCGGTGATCCCATGGGCGCGGCCGGAGACGAGCGGGCCGGCTTCCGGGCCGGTCAGCCTGCGCACGGAGTCCGGCTCGAAGAGCGTGCGGCGAAGGTGCTCGGCGGTGGGCGTGTCCCCGATGAAGGAGCTGCCGGCTCCCATCGGGCCGTACAGACTGGCGAGGCCGAGCCGCTGGGCGACCTGCTCGTGCAGGATCGAGATGTCGCTGAAGCCGATCAGCACCTTGGGCGGTGCGGCCCGCAGTGCGTCCCAGTCCAGCAGGTCGCTGACCCGCTGTGCGCCGAAGCCACCGCGTGCGCAGAGCACGGCGGCGACCTGCGGGTCGAGCCAGGCCTGCTGGAAGTCGGCGGCCCGCTCGGCGTCGGTGCCGGAGAAGTGACGCAGCCTCGGGTGCGCGCCCAGCACATGACGGCCGACCACGGGTTCCAGGCCCCAGGAGCGGAGTATCGCGCAGCCCGCCGTGAGGCGGTCCGGGTCGATCGCGCCGCTGGGGGCGACCACGGCCACCTTGTCCCCCTCGACCAGGCGGCGCGGGCGGGTGAGCGGGCCGGCTTCGGTGCCGGCAAGGGGCGAGGTCATGTCCGTCCTCCAGGGCTGACAGCTGGCGGCCACGGGCTGGGCTCGACACCCCCCGGGCGATCGGGCGTTCGAGGCTATTCTTCCCTGTCGGACGGCTGGTCAGCTGCTCGCCGAGGAGCCGGTGTTCCCGGCCGGCCGGCGAGCGCGGGGGTGCGGGATGTCCGGAACCGTCAGGTCGGCGGTGTTCAGAGGCAGTTGGCTCTACGGCACGGTGCTGCTCACGGCGGCGAGTTGTGCCGCGGCGATCGCCTTCGCGCCACCCGCCGGCCGCTCGCCGGTCGCCGCGCTCGGGACGCTGCTCTTCCTCGGCACCTCGGTGCATGTCGCGAGCACCGGCTGGTTCTGGACCGACCGCGCCGTCCGCCGGCACATGCTCGGCTCCCCTGGGCGCTACCTGGTGGTCCCGGCCTCGCTGGTGGCGGGATCGGCGGCGGTCGCGGCGGCGTTGCCGGCCCGGACCTTCGCCTGGATCCTGCCCGCGTTCCTGGCCTGGCAGTTCTTCCACTTCCAGAAGCAGAACCTGGGGCTGGCGGCGCTGGCGGCGAGCGCCTACCGGGTGGGGCCGCTCAGCGTGGCCGAGCGGCGGGCGGTGACCGGTGCCGGCCTGAGCGGGATCGCCGGGCTGCTCGCGCGGCCCGCGCTGCTCCAGCTGACGGTGGACCCACGACTGGAGATCCTGCGCCCGCTCGCGGCCGCCGGGTACGGGATCTGCGCGGTGGGCGGGCTGGTCCTCGTCCTGGCCCGCCGCCCGCGCGAGCGCCGTCCGGTCCCGTTCGTCCTGGCGCACGCCGTCTGCCTGCTGTTCTTCCTGCCCGGGTTCCTCTTCGACTCGCCGTACGCGGCGGTCGCCGGGCTCACCGCCGCGCACGGGTACCAGTACCTGGTGATCATGGGGCTGGTCGCGGGCGGTGGGCGGCGAGCAGCCGTGGACCGGCTGATCGGCCTCGCGGTGCTGCTGAACGTCGCGCTGCTGCTCGGCGCCGTCCTCAACCTCGCCTCGCACCTGCACAGCGCCGCCGCACCTGGCGGGCGGGCGCTGTACGGCGGCTACCTGGGTCTGGTGATGGCGCATTTCGTGGTGGACGCCGGGCTGTGGCGGCTGCGCGACGCGTTCCCGCGGGCATTCCTCGGTGAGCGGCTCCCCTATCTGCTGCCTGATCTACCGCCTGGCCTGCCGCCTGCCCGACGGCTGAGCGCCGACGAGCACCCGGCCGCGCGGTGAGCGACCGTGCTGCCCGGGGCCTCAGCCGCCGCCGCAACCGCCGACGGCGTTCGCGGAGGAACCCAGGAACAGGACCAGGCCGCCCGCGCCCAGCGCGACGAGCAGCAGCAACGAGAGCCAGAGCCACTTGCGGCTGCGGCGGGGCGGTTCGTCAGCCGGTGTCGCCAACCACTCGGCGGGCGTGGCGGGCATGGCGGGCATGGCGGGCATGGCGGCCGGGCCTGGCCCGGTCGGTCCGGCCTGCCCGGTAGGTGGCACGGTTGTCGTCATCAGGCACTCCCCCGTTGATCTGTCGGCCTGTCTGTCGTGCTGTGGCACGGTCGCGCAAGGATCCGACGTGACGCGCCGCCGGCCGGTTCCAGTTGACCTGTACGCAGTCG
Source organism: Kitasatospora sp. NEAU-69 (assembly GCF_057158765.1). Classification (NCBI taxonomy): domain Bacteria; kingdom Bacillati; phylum Actinomycetota; class Actinomycetes; order Kitasatosporales; family Streptomycetaceae; genus Kitasatospora; species Kitasatospora sp. NEAU-69. The sequence continues at coordinate 148,070 of NZ_JBWXUE010000022.1, read as the reverse complement.
GTCGCTGACGCTGAGTCAGGCGACGGGGCTGCGCGGGCCGCCTCCCGACCGGAAGGCCCCGGCCGCCCGTGGGGCATCCGGGCCGGGCCGAGACGGGTCGCATGCGAATCGGTCAGGGTTCCCATGGACGTTCACCCGCTGGTACGGCAGGATCGGGCGGACTGTACACCGGAGGACCTCACCGATGAGCTCGTCGTTCATACCGATGGACACCCCGCGCCAACCCCCGGCTGCCGCGGCGGTGACCGCGCTGCCCCAGGTCTGCCCACCGCCCGCCGACACCGATGCCGAGCGTGCCGCCGCCGGAGCCGCGATCGCCGCTGCGCAGGCCACGGTCGGCAGTGGACTGGGCAACGCCGCCACGAGTGAGGCGACCACCGCGCGGCTGCGCGCCGGTCTGGCCGCGCGCCTGCGCGCCGCCTACCAGCAGGGATCCGCGCTGGACGAGCTGGCGCTGGCCAGCCATCAGTCGGTTGCCGAGGTCAGGGAGCTACTGGTGCTGGCCGGCGCCGATCGGGACGCGCTGGCCGGGCCGGACGGCCTGGACGGGACGGTGCCGCCGCCGCGTGACGGCTCAGCCGAGGCACTGCGGCCGGACCCGGCGGCGGAGCAGCCGGCCCGGACGGGCGCGGGCTCGGGCTCGACCTCAAACTCGGGCCCAGGCTCGGACTCGGACTCGGTGACGCTGCTCGGACGGGCAAGCGCCGTCGACGACGATCCCGTGGCGCGGATCGACAGCTGGCAGGCGACCGGAGTACGGCCGCGCCCGCGGATCCGACGGCCCGCGCCGAGCCGGCGGATGCCGCGGGGCGCACTGGGTGCACTGGGTGCACTGGGTGCACCCGAGGAGCGCGCGCCTGAGCAGGCCGCGGCCGTCGAAGCTTCGAGCGCTCCTGTGCCGGAGCCGCTGAGTGGCGCCGGCCTCAGAGGGGCGGCTCCACACGGGCCGGCTTCGGGCCGTGCGGGCTCGGCCGACACGCATGACGCCCCCGACGCCGATGACGCCACTGGCGCGATTGACCTGACGGACCCGGCTGACGCGACGACTGGCGACGCCGTTGCCGACGCTGCCATGGATGCCGGTGCTGCGGACGCTCCGCTGGGCGTCCTGATCGGTGGCGGCGCGCGGCTTCCGGTGAACCAGCTGGTCCGGCCCGACGAGCAGCGCTGCCGCCGGGTCGCCGTCCAGCTGCTCCGGATCGGCCGGGGCACCACGCTCGTCGTACTGCCCTCGTGGCGCCCGTCCATCGCCGTCTCGGTCCCGACCGAACTGCTGCTGGAGGTCACCGGCCTGGGCTACGAGGACCTCGCCAAGGCCGAGCTGACCGTAGTGATCAACCCGGACGCGCTGCACGACCGCGAACTGCGGCCGCACGACTGGCTGCTCTCCGCTGCGTCCGACGCCGGACGCCGCCGACGGTCATGACCGCGCGCGCCTCGGCAGCTCAGTCGTTGGGCAGGTAGCCCAGCTCGACCGGTTCGATGCCCGGCCGCCCGGCGGCCCAGGCCGCCCGGACAGCAGCCAGCAGCTCGGCGAGCGTCGGCGGCCAGAGCGGCTCGGCGGCCGGATCCGCCAGCTCGTCCGGGGTCCACCAACGCCACTCGAGGATGCCGTCGGCGGCATGGGCCGCGCTGACGTCGCCCTGCGGACCGCGGTGCCGGCCGCGGGCGAGGAAGATGTGCTCGTGCTGTCGCACCGGGACGCCCTGCCGGGTGTAGTCGTGCTCCCAGGTGCACAGCAGCGCCTCCGGAGCGAGGTCGGTCCAGCCGGTCTCCTCGCGCAGCTCACGGCGGGCGGCATCGGCCGGGGTCTCGTCGGCGTCCAGGCCGCCACCGGGCGGCATCCAGTGCACGCCGACCTCGGAATTGTCGGAGCGGACCAGGAAGACCGCGCCGTCCGGATCGATCACGACGGTCCTTGCTGCCTGACGAGGAGTTCGCATCGGCCCAGCCTGCCACGCGGGGCGCGCCGACGGGCGGGCCCGGTGCGACTCGCGGGTCGTGGAAACCGGCGGACCGGAGCGGGCCACGCCGCTAACCTGTGGCCCATGCCAGCGCCGACCATCCTGCTGCCGCAGGATCCGCTCAACGCCCGACGCGTCGATCCGCACTTCTCCTACGAGGCCCAGTTGGTCCGCGGGCTCGGCGGCGAGACGGCGCTGGTCGACCATGACGCGCTGCTGGCCGGGGACGGCGAGGCGGCCGTCCGCCGGGTGCCGGCCGGGACCGGACCGGCCTGGTACCGGGGCTGGATGCTCCCGGTGGCCGCGTACGCCGGCTTCGTCCGCGCGCTGGCCGACCGCGGCTGCCAGTTGCTCACCAGCGCCGCCGCCTATGCGACGGCTCACGAACTCCCCGGCTGGTACGGGACGTTCGAGGGTGCGACGCCGGAGAGTGTCTGGCTTCCGGTCGAGGCCGGACGGCCGGACGCGCTGCGCGCCGGACTGGCCGAGGCGGTCGTGCAACTGGGCGGCCACGGGCCGGCGATCGTCAAGGACTTCGTGAAGTCGCGCAAGCACGAGTGGGCCGAGGCCTGCTTCATCCCCGACCTCGCCGACCTCTCCGCGGTCGCCCGGGTGGTGGACCGGTTCGTGCAGTTGCAGGGTGAGTACCTGGCCGGGGGTGTCGTGCTGCGGCGCTTCCACAGCCTGGCGTCGGCGGACGGCCTCGCGGACGGCCCGGCGGCGGACGCCCGGACGGCCGACCGGACGCTCGGCAGCGCGGCGCCGTCCGGACCGGATGGCGCGCCGGCGGCCGAGGCCCGCGTGTGGTGGGTGGACGGCGAGCCGGTGCTGACCGGGCCACACCCCGACACGCCGAGCGTCTTCCCCGCTCCCGACCTCACCGACGTGCGCCCGCTGGTCCGCGCACTCGGCTGCCGGTTCGTCACCACCGACCTCGCGCTGCGCGCGGACGGCGGTGGCTGGATGGTGGTCGAGGTCGGGGACGGGCAGGTGAGCGACGTGCCGCGGGGGACGGAGATCTCCGGGCTGCTCTCCTCACTGATCTGCACCTGAGCGCCGGTCAGACGGTCAGGCGGTCACGCGGTCACGCCCCCGCGCTGACCGGCTCGCGGCGGCGCTGGGCGGGGATCGGCAGCCGCGCGTCCGGTCCGGGTATGACGGCGGGCGCATCGGGTGCTGGTGCCGAGGTCGCCGCAGTCGCCGCGGTGGCCATCGAGCGACCGGGGCGGCGGGCGTGGGCGAGCAGCGCGAGCGGCAGTGCCGTCAGCAGCAGTGTGCCGCCGAGTGCGGCGCCGAGCCGGGCGCAGCCGAGCTCGGCGAAGAGCGTGGCGCCGGTCAGCGGACCGGCCGCGACACCGAGCGCCGAGGCGGATCCGGCCAGCACGGTCCAGCGGCCGGCCGGGTCGAGCGAGGCGGCCAGCCCGAGCAGGTAGGTCAGCACGAGCGGGTAGAGCGCGTTCCACAGCACCTCACCGCACGCGAAGCCGGCGGCCGAGCGGGCCGAACCGCTGACGGTGACGCAGACCGCGATCGCCGCCGTGCCGAGGCCGATCGGCAGCACCTGGCCGGCCCGGGTGCCGAGCGCACCGGAGGCGAGCACGCCGAGCAGGCCGCTGCCGAGCGCCACCGCGAAAACCAGGCCGAGCGCCTGCTCGGACAGGCCCACCCGGTGCAGGCCGATCTGTCCGCTGACGCCCCAGAGCGCGTTCTGCGCGACCGACCAGATCGCCATCGCAGCCGCCAGCACCAGGCCGGCTCGGCGGTGCGGCAGCCGGTCCGGTGCGGTGGGCCGATCCGCCATCACGGATCGGTCGGTGGTGGTCGGCCGGTGCTCCGTCGCGGGACGGTCCGCAGTGGTCGGCCGAACGGGCGAGCTCGGCAGCGTCCGCAGCGGGCGCGCGGGACGTGTGGGGCGCACCGCGTGCGCCGGGCGCGGGAGCCGTGGCCGTGGCACGCCGGGGCGGGTGCTCTGCGGCGCGCGCCGGCGCCATCCGCCGTGGCCGCCGTATCCGCTGCGGGCACCGCGCACGCCCCGGATGCCGCGGCGCTGATCCGACCGGCGGCGCAGCATGCGGCGCCGGCGACGGGCGGGCGGCGCACCGGCGGTGGCCGGTCCCGCCAGCCGTCCGGTCAGCGGCAGTGCGAGCGCGCCGTGCAGCGCCAGTGCCAGGAACGGCAGTGCGTGCGCGCTGCCGAGGTGCGGCAGCAGCAGGTAGAGGGCGGCGGCGCCGAGCGAGGTGGCGAGCAGGCCGAGGACCGAGACCCGGTGCGGGTCGGCCGAACCGGCGATCCCCACGCCCGCCACGGCCGAGGCCGTGCCGGCGCCGAACCCGCCCGCCAGGCAGCCGACGATCAGCAGCGGCAGCGCGCCGTCCGGGGCCAGCGCGGCGAGCGTGAAGCCCGACACCAGCAGCAGGAGTCCGGCGCGGGCCAGCCGGGCCGGGCCGATCGTCTCGACCCGGCGGGCCAGCGTCATCCCCGCGGCGGCCAGCGCGAGCAGCAGTGCGCTGCCGACCCCGCCGGCCTGAGTGGTCGTCAGGCCGAGGTCGGCGGCCAGCCGTCCGACCATGGACGGGACCAGGTACGCGGGCAGGTAGCCGATCGAGAAGAGGAGCACCAGCGGGGGAACGCCGGACCGGCGGGCCCGGGGCTGCCGGTGGGGGCGTCCGGCGGAGCCGGTCGGGGGTGGTGGAGTGTGGTGCGCAGTACTGCGCCCCGCCTCGCGAGCGCGCGAAGACATGGGCAGGGCCTCTCGACCTCAGCTGGTTCATGGGGGAGTCGCGTCCCGCTCGTCGGGCGGTCGCTCCGCCTGTTTACCAGGTCGGGGCGCCACCCGAGTAGCGGGCGGCGCCCCGTGGGCCCCTCGTCAATCGACTTGGCGCGCAGTCGAGATCGGTCCGTGATCGAACCAGCCGTGCGTAGTCGGATCAGTACGCAGGCTGGGCGGCGCTCAGGTCCGCCTCCTGGTCCGGGTGACCGTCCGCGGTGAACGCCCGCCAGAGCTTGGCGTACGCCCCGTCCGCCGCGAGAAGTCCGGCGTGCGTGCCGTCCTCGACCACCTGGCCGTGGTGCAGCACGATCACCCGATCGGCTCGCTCGGCGGTGGTCAGCCGGTGTGCGATGACCAGCGTGGTGCGGCCGCCGGGCCGGCCGGACCGGCCGTCGCGCAGCCGGTCGGCGGCGTTGTTGACCGCGGCCTCGGTGGCCAGGTCGAGCGCGGCGGTGGCCTCGTCCAGCAGCAGGATGTCCGGGTCGACCAGTTCGGCGCGCGCCAGTGCGATCAACTGCCGCTGGCCGGCCGAGAGATTGCGGCCGCGGCCGGCCACCGTGTGCTGGTAACCACCGGACAGTCCGATGATCATCTCGTGGGCACCGACCGCCCTGGCGGCCGCCTGCACCTCGGCGTCGGAGGCGTCCGGGCGGCCGTACGCGATGGCGTCGCGCACCGTCCCGGCGAACAGGTACGCCTCCTGCGGCACCACGCCGAGGCGGTGCCGGTAGCCGGCCAGGTCGTACTTGGTGACGTCGATGCCGTCGATCCGCACCGTGCCGCCGGTCGCGTCGTAGAACCGGGCGACGAGCTTGACCAGCGTCGACTTCCCCGCGCCGGTCTCACCGACCAGCGCGACCGTCTGCCCGGCCGGGATCCGCAGCTCGACGCCGCTGAGCACGTCCGGGTTCTGCTCGCCGCCGCCGTTGTAGGCGAAGCTCACCTGGTCGAAGTGGATCTCGCCGCGCAGCCGCTCGACCGGGCGCGGATCGACGGCCTGCGGCGTGCTGGTCGGCGTGCGCAGCAGGTCGCGCGCCCTGCCGAGACCGACCGCGGCCTGCTGGTAGCCGTCGAAGATCTGCGAGAGCTGGTTGACCGGCGCGAAGAACAGGTCGATGTAGAGCAGGTAGGCGACCAGCGCCCCGACCGTGAGCGTGCCCGCGTTCACCCGCGAGGCGCCCGCGATCAGCACCAGCGCGGCGGCCACGCTGGAGAGGAACTCGACGAACGGGAAGTACAACGATATGTAGAGCTGCGCCTTGGCCCGCGCGTCGCGGTAGCTGCGGCCCCGGCTGACGAACCGCTCGATCGTGCCCGGCTCGCGCCGGAACGCCTGGACGATCCGCAGACCGGCCACGTTCTCCTGCAGGTCCGCGTTGACCGTGCTGATCAGCTCGCGCGACTCCTGGTACTGCGCCATCGACTTGCGCCGGAAGACCAGCGTCGCGACGGCCAGCACCGGCAGCACCGCGAAGACCAGCACCGCGAGGCCCGCGTCGATGATCAGCAGCGCGGCGAAGATCCCGACGAAGGTCAGCACGCTGACCACGGCCGTGACCACACCGGTCTGCAGGAAACTGGAGAGCGCGTCCACATCGGTGGTCATCCGGGTCATGATCCGGCCGGTCAGCTCGCGCTCGTAGTAGTCCAGGCCGAGCCGGTTGAGGTGGGCGAAGATCTTCAGTCGCAACGAGTACAGGACCCGCTCGCCGGTCCGGCCGCTGACCTTCGTCTCGGCGCTCTGCACCAGCCAGTCGAGCAGCACGACGACCAGGGCGGCCGCCGCGGCCGCGGTGACGCCCGACATCGCGGCCTTGGTGACGCCGTTGTCGATGCCCTGGCGGATCAGGATCGGCAGCACCAGACCGGCGCCGGCGTCCAGCGCGAGCAACACGAAGGCGAGCGAGAGCGGCACCCGGAACGGCTTGAGCAGGCGGGCGAGCGAGAACTTCGGGTCACCCGCGGCGGCCTCGGCGACCGGGACGCCCGGCAGGTCGTTCGCCGGCGGCAGCGCGGCGACCTTGGCCAGCAGCTCCGGGTCGGCCGAACCGCCAAGGGCCTGGGCGGCGACGCTGCGGTGCGGCGGGAGCGCCGGGGCCTCCTGGTCGCGGCGGCGCTCGGTCTCGTCGGGGTGCTCCTCGGCCGCGTCGAGTTCGGCCACCGGGTCGAGCTCGGCCTCGGGGTCGGTGATCAGCGCCCGGTACTGCGGACATCGCTCGACGAGTTCCTCGTGCGTGCCGAGGTCGAGCAGGTGGCCGTGGTCCAGGACGGCGATCCGGTCGGCGAGCTGCAGGGTCGAGCGGCGGTGGGCGATCAGCACGGTGGTGCGGCCGGCCATCACGGTACGCAGCGCGGTGTGGATCTCCGCCTCGATCCGCGGGTCGACGGCCGAGGTGGCGTCGTCCAGCAGCAGCACCCGCGGGTCGGCCAGGATCGCGCGGGCGAGCGCGATCCGCTGGCGCTGGCCGCCGGAGAGCGTCAGGCCCTGCTCCCCGACCATGGTCAGGTAGCCGTCGGACAGCTCGCGGACGAAGCCGTCGGCCTGCGCGGCGCGGGCGGCGGCGACCACCTCGTCCTCGGTCGCGTCGGGGCGGCCGAAGGCGATGTTGGCGCGCACGGTGTCGGAGAAGAGGAAGCTCTCCTCGGGCACGATGCCGACCACCGAGCGGACCGCGTCCAGCGTGAGGTCGCGCAGGTCGTGGCCGTAGAGGCGGATCGATCCGGCGCTCGGGTCGTAGAAGCGCGGGATCAGCTGGGCGACGGTGGACTTGCCGGAGCCGGAGGACCCGACCAGGGCCAGCGTCTCGCCGGGAGCCACTCGCAGGCTGAGGCCGCGCAGCACGGGGCGTGGCTCGGTTGCTTCGGTGGGGGTGGGTTCGGTTCGGTAGTGGAAGTCCACCTGCTCGAACTCCAGCGCCGGGACGGCTGCGTCCGCGGAGACCTTCGCCGCGATGTCCTCCGCCTGCTCCGCGGCGCTGTGCAGCGCGTCCGCGGTGTGCGCGCCCGGGCGCTCCTGCACCTGGGGGCGCTCGTCGATCAGCTCGAAGACCCGCTCGACGCCGGCCCGGGCCTGCTGGCCGACCGTCAGCACCACGGTGAGCATCCGGACCGGGCCGGTCATCTGCGCCACGTACGTGGAGAAGGCGACGAACGTGCCGAGCGTGACCTGGCCGTCCACCGCCAGCCACCCACCCAGCGCCAGTACCGCGACCTGGGCGAGTGCCGGGATCGCCTGGAGCGCCGGGGTGAACCGGCTGTTCAACCGGATCGCGCGCAGCCGCGCGCCGTACAGCGTGCGCGAGGCCCGTTCGAGCTTGCCGAGCTCCTGCTCCTCCTGGCCGAAGCCCTTGACCACCCGGACGCCGCCGATCGCCGCGTCCACCACGCCGGCCACCGCCGCGGCCTCCTGCTGGGCGGCCCAGGTCGCCGGGAAGAGCCGCTTGCGGCTCATCGAGGCGACCCACCAGAGTGCCGGGCCCATCACCAGGGCGATCAGCGTGAGCGGCAGCGAGAGCCAGAGCATCACCAGCAGCGACATGGCGAAGAGCAGCAGGTTGCCGGTCATCATCGGCAGCATCGAGAGCAGCCCGTGGATCAGCTGCAGGTCGGAGGTGGCGCGGCCGACCACCTGGCCGGTGTCGAGCCGGTCCTGCTTGGCGCCGTCCAGCCGGGTCAGCGAGCCGAAGAGGTCGTTGCGCAGGTCGAGCTGGACGTCCAGCGCGAGCTGACCCGCGGTGTAGCGACGGACCTGGGTGCAGACGAAGACCAGTAGCGCGGCGACGATCAGCGCAGCGGCCCACGGGGCGAGGGAGCGGGTGTGGGTGGTGATGACGTCGTCGATGATCAGCTTGGTGACCAGCGGGACGAGCGCCGTCACTCCCATGCCGGCCAGCGAGGCGCCGAAGGAGAGCAGGAAGTTGCGGCGGTAACGCCAGCAGTAGCCGTTCAGTCGACGCAGCCAGCCCTGAGCGGGCGCGGCGACCGGCGCCGGGGCTGAGGCCGGGGCCGGTGCGGCGGTGACAGGCGACGCGGCTGGGGACTTCTCCGCTCGGAGCGTCTGCGTTTCGGACGCTACCGCTTCGGACGTCACCGTTTCGGACGTCACCGCTTCCGGTATCTCCGCTTCGGGTATCTCCCTGGTGGATCCGTGAGTCTCAGGCATATTTAGGGATACTAACCATTTCGTGAGGCGGTCGTCCACGACTTATCGACCGCACCGACCGCGCCGCCGCCGAACTCGACTGCCGCCCAACCGGGCCACGACCGTCACCGGTCGCCCTGAGGGCGGACCGAACGCGTGACCTGGGGCAACACCCGACAGGTGGCAACGGCACCCCTGACGTTTTCCTTCCCTGCCAGCCTCCGCGATCAGGAGCACGGGCGCACCCGCCGCGGGACGGAGGCGCGCCGGTCGCTGGGCCTACGCCCCTGGTCGTTCGACGCCCGCCGAGGCGCGACCACCGTGCGCCTCGGCGGATACCGAAGGACCAGGGGCGCTCGCGCCGGCGGATCTCACGCCCCTGTGGAGCGTTCAGCCATTGCAGCCAGGGTCTTGCACGTCCACCTAGGACGCGTTAGGACGCGTCCGGCGCCGGCACGTCCGCCGGCCGGCCATCGGCGGCGGCTGCCGCGAAGGCACCCTGGGCCAGGCAGTGCAGCAGGGCGGCCATCTGCGCGCGCGGCAGCCGAGCCGAGCGGTCGCCGTGCGGCGGACGGACCCCGGCGCTGTGCGGGGTGGAGTTGAGCAGGCCGAAGACCGCGTGCACCGCGGCCCGCGCGGTCGGTTCGGCATCGGGTTCGGCGAGCTCCGGGAACGCGCTCCGGACCGCCTCGACCCACAGCTCCACGTAGCCGCGCTGCAGCCGCCGCACCCGGCGGCGGTCCTCCTCCTTGAGGTGGAGCAGCTCGCGGTCGTGCAAGGTGATCAGGTCGGCGTCGTCGAGCGCGAAGTCGACATGTCCACTGATCAGCGCGTCGAGTGCGGCCGCCGGGCCACCGGCCGCGCCGGCCCGGCGGCTGCCCTCCTCCAGCAGCCGCTCGCTGATCCCGACCAGGAGGTCGGCCAGCATCGCGTCCTTGCCGGAAAAGTGCCGGTAGAGGCCGGGGCCACTGATGCCGACCGCCTTGCCGATCTCGTCCACGCCCACGCCGAGGAAGCCGCGCGCCGCGAAGAGCCGCGCCGCCTCGCGGCGGATCTGGTCGCGGCGGGGGGTCGCAGGGGTGGCGGGCACGTTCGACATGCCCCCCATCGTAGACAGCGCGGTTATCGCTGGTTAACCTGACGGCAGGAGTTAACCACCATTAACTTGGCGACGTGATGCCCACCGGCTTCGCCCGTTCGCCTGGTTTCCGGGAGCAAGGGAGCTCTTGGGATGGCCCTGACGACACCCGGTTTCGCCGCTCAGCACCCCTGGGAGGCGGGCGGAGGTACAGCAGCCGGCGCTTACCCGGGCGGTTCTGCGCAGTTCGGCGTGAGCCCGGCGGCTGCCGCCCCCGCGCCACGGCTGCGCTCTGCCGTGGACCCGAGCTCGGACGCCTTCCGGACCAACACCGCGGCACACCGCGCCCTGGTCACGGAGCTGCGCGAGAAGCTCGCGGCCGCCGCACTGGGCGGCGGCGCCAAGGCCCGCGACCGGCACACCTCGCGCGGCAAGCTGCTGCCCCGGGACCGGGTGGACACGCTGCTCGACCCGGCCTCGCCCTTCCTGGAACTCGCCCCGCTGGCTGCCGACGGCCTGTACGACGGCGCGGCCCCGGCGGCCGGCGTGATCGCCGGCATCGGCCGGGTGGCCGGGCGCGAGGTGATGGTGGTCGCCAACGACGCCACCGTCAAGGGCGGCACGTACTACCCGATGACGGTGAAGAAGCACCTGCGGGCGCAGGAGGTGGCGCTGGAGAACCGGCTGCCCTGCATCTACCTGGTGGACTCCGGCGGCGCCTTCCTGCCGATGCAGGACGAGGTCTTCCCGGACCGCGATCACTTCGGGCGGATCTTCTACAACCAGGCCCGGCTCTCCGGTGCGGGCATCCCGCAGATCGCGGCGGTGCTCGGCTCCTGCACGGCCGGCGGCGCGTACGTCCCGGCGATGAGCGACCAGGCCGTGATCGTCCGCAACCAGGGCACGATCTTCCTCGGCGGGCCGCCGCTGGTGAAGGCGGCCACCGGCGAGGTCGTCACCGCCGAGGAGCTCGGTGGCGGCGAACTCCACTCCCGGACCTCGGGCGTGACGGACCACCTCGCCGAGGACGACGCGCACGCGCTCTCCATCGTGCGCACCATCGTGGACGGCCTCGGCCCGCGCGCCGCGCAGCCCTGGCCGCTCACGCCGGTCGAGCAGCCCGCGGTGGACCCGGCCGAGCTGTACGGCGCCGTGCCGGTCGACCCGCGCACGCCGTACGACGTCCGCGAGGTGATCGCCCGGCTGGTGGACGGCAGTCGCTTCGCCGAGTTCAAGGCCGAGTACGGCGCCACCCTGGTGACCGGCTTCGCCCGGATCCACGGGCACCCGGTCGGCATCGTCGCCAACAACGGCGTGCTGTTCGCCGAGTCGGCGCTCAAGGGCGCGCACTTCATCGAGCTCTGCGACCAGCGCGGCATCCCGCTGCTCTTCCTGCAGAACATCACCGGCTTCATGGTCGGCCGACAGTACGAGGCCGGCGGCATCGCCAAGCACGGCGCCAAGATGGTCACCGCGGTGGCCTGCACCCGGGTGCCGAAGCTGACCGTGGTCATCGGCGGCTCGTACGGCGCCGGCAACTACTCGATGTGCGGCCGGGCCTACTCCCCTCGCTTCCTGTGGATGTGGCCGGGGGCCAAGATCTCGGTCATGGGCGGCGAGCAGGCCGCCTCGGTTCTCGCCACCGTGCGCCGCGACCAGTTCGAGGCGCAGGGCCAGGAGTGGGCGCCGGAGGCCGAGGACGAGTTCAAGCGTCCGGTCCGGGAGCAGTACGAGCGGCAGGGCAACGCGTACTACGCCACCGCCCGGCTCTGGGACGACGGCGTGATCGACCCGATGGACACCCGGACGGTCGTCGGCCTCGCGCTGACCGCCTGCGCCAACGCCCCGCTCGCACCGCCCGCGCCGTACGGCGTGTTCCGGATGTGACCCCACCGGCCACCGGCGCCCGGGTTCCGGGCGCCGCCGGCCCTGTCCGTCCTGATCGTCGTCCGTAGCTTCACTCCCTTCGTCACGGAGGAACGCCTCCCATGTTCGACACCGTCCTGGTCGCCAACCGCGGCGAGATCGCCGTCCGGGTGATCCGCACCCTGCGGCGGCTCAGCGTCCGGTCGGTCGCCGTCTACAGCGACGCCGATGCCGACGCCCGGCACGTCCGCGAGGCCGACGTCGCCGTCCGGCTCGGGCCGACCGACCGCAGCGACAGCAGCGCCGCCGAGACCTATCTGCGCGGCGACCAGATCATCGCCGCAGCACTGCGCACCGGTGCGCAGGCCATCCACCCGGGCTACGGCTTCCTCGCGGAGAACCCCGGCTTCGCCCGGGCGTGCGCCGAGGCCGGCCTGGTCTTCATCGGCCCGCCGGCCGCAGCCGTGGAGCTGATGGGCGACAAGATCAACGCCAAGGAGGCCGTCCGCGCGGTGGGCGTCCCGGTGGTGCCGGGCAGCCGCGGCGGTGCGTCCAGCGACGAGGAGCTCATCCGGGCGGCCGAGGAGATCGGCTACCCGGTACTGATCAAGCCATCGGCCGGCGGCGGCGGCAAGGGCATGCGGCTGGTCCGCGACCCGGCCGAGCTGCCCGCCGAGCTGACCGCCGCGCGCCGGGTCGCCCGGACCGCCTTCGGCGACGACACGCTCCTCCTCGAACGCTGGGTGGACCGGCCCCGGCACATCGAGGTGCAGGTGCTGGCGGATGCCCACGGCACCACCGTGCACCTCGGTGAGCGCGAGTGCAGCCTTCAGCGGCGTCATCAGAAGCTGATCGAAGAGGCTCCCTCCGTTCTGCTGAACCCGGCGACCCGGGATGCGATGGGTACCGCCGCCGTCCGTGCGGCGCAGGCCTGTGGCTACACCGGCGCCGGCACGGTGGAGTTCATCGTGCCGGGCGACGACCCGGACGCGGCCCCGCAGGAAACCGCCTCGCCCGACGCCGTGCGCGACTTCTTCTTCATGGAGATGAACACCCGCCTGCAGGTGGAGCACCCGGTGACCGAGCTGGCGGTCGCGATCACCCGGTCCGCGTCGGCGAGCCCGGCCGGTTCGGCCACCGCCACCGGTGCCGAGGCCGGCGCCGGTTCCGGCGGTGCGGCTGTGGCTGCGGCTCCGGAGCGGCTCGACCTGGTCGAGTGGCAGCTGCGGGTCGCCGCCGGTGAGTCCCTGTCCTTCACCCAGTCGGACATCTCCTTCCTCGGCCATGCGATCGAGGCCCGGATCTGCGCCGAGGACCCCGCTCGCGACTTCCTGCCGACCGGTGGCCGGATCCTGCTGCTGGACGAACCGCGTGGCGAGGGCATCCGGGTCGACTCCGGCCTCACCGCGGGCACCACGGTCGCCAGCGTCTACGACCCGATGCTGGCCAAGGTCATCGCCTACGGCCCCGACCGCCAGACCGCGCTGCTCCGACTGCGCGCCGCGCTCGCGGACACCCGGATCCTCGGCCTGACCACCAATGCCGGCTTCCTGCGCAGGCTGCTCGCACTTCCCGAGGTGGTCACGGGCCGACTCGACACCGGTCTGGTCGAGCGGGCCGCCCAGCAGTACCCAGAGCTGCTGACGGACCAGCACGACCAGTACGACCGAGGCGACCGCGGTGCCCAGCACGGCCGGCCGGACACCACGCCGACCGCATCCGCCGAGACAGCCGTCTCCGCTTCGGGCTCCGTGCCCGCGGCACCGGACTCCGTCTACCTCGCCGCGGCACTCGTGCGGCACCTTCGGCTCGCCCCCGCCGCAGTGGGCGGCTGGGCCAACCCCTTCGCGCTCCCTTCCGGTTGGCGACTGGCCGGCGAACCGGCCTGGACGACGCACCGACTCCGGATCGCCGGGCACGATCCGGTGGTGGTGCGAGTACGACCCGTCAGTGCCGACACCGTAGTCGAGGGCACTGACAGTTCATCAGGGATCTCCTCGGACCTGCTGGTCCGTCTGGGTGATGGTCCGATCCGCCGGGCCCGCGCCGCACTCGACGCCACGGATCTGTCGCTCACTCTGGACGGCCTGCGCTCCACGTTTGCACACGCCACTGACAGCGCCGCCCCGGCCGGCGGCGGCCCGGCGGCCGCCGGGCCGGTGATCTGGCTCGGCCGGCAGGGCGACAGCTGGGCGGTGCACCCGTACGACCCGGTGGCCGACCGCAGTTCGGCCGCCGACACGCAGCACGGCGCCCTCACCGCGCCGATGCCCGGCACCGTCACCGTGGTCAAGACCGCGGTCGGCGAGCTGGTCCGGCGCGGCCAGCCGCTGCTGGTGCTGGAGGCGATGAAGATGGAGCACGTGATCGCCGCGCCGTACGACGGCACGGTCAGCGAGCTGCACGCCGGCGCCGGCGCCACCGTGGCGATGGAGCAGCTGCTGGTCGTGGTCCTGCCGACGGAGGCCGACGAGGCGACCCCGGACGCGGCGGCACAGGCCGGAGCGGCGCAGTCCGACAGCACCGGCAGCACCGGCACGGAATCTGCGGAGGTGGCGTCATGACGAGTACTCAGAAGTCGGGCAGCCAGGGCCCGGGCACCGGGGAATCGGCGGCGGAGCAGTCCGCGGCCCGCGAGCCCGGTGTGCTCGAGCTCGGCCTGCCCAGTGTGGTGCGCGATCCGGCGCTGCCCGCCCGGGTGCGGATCCACGAGGTCGGCGCACGCGACGGGCTGCAGAACGAGAGTTCACTGGTCCCGGTCGAGCTGAAGGCCGAGTTCATCGCACGGCTCGCCGCCGCCGGATTGCGGACGGTGGAGGCCACCAGCTTCGTTCACCCGAAATGGGTACCCCAACTGGCCGACGCCGAGGAGCTGATGCCGCGGATCACCGGCCTGCGCGATCAGTATCCGGGCCTTCGGCTGCCGGTGCTGGTCCCCAACGAACGCGGCCTGGACCGCGCGCTGGCGCACGGCGCCGACGAGGTCGCGGTGTTCGCCAGCGCCACCGAGTCCTTCGCCCGGCGCAACCTGAACCGGTCGGTGGCCGAGGTGCTGGAGATGTTCCGCCCCGTGGTGGAGCGGGCGACCGGCCAGGGCGTCGCGGTCCGCGGCTACCTCTCGATGTGCTTCGGCGACCCGTGGGAGGGCCCGGTCCCTCCGCAGCAGGTGGTCGATGCCGGGCTGGGGCTGATCGATCTCGGCTGCACCGAACTCAGCCTCGGCGACACCATCGGCGTCGCCACTGCGGGGCAGGTGACCGGGCTGCTCGACGCGTTCGAGCGGTCCGGGGTCCCGGTGGACCGGCTCGCCGTCCACTTCCACGACACGTACGGCCAGGCGCTGGCCAACACGCTGGCCGCGCTGCGACGTGGCGTGACCGTGGTCGACTCCTCGGCCGGCGGACTCGGCGGCTGCCCGTACGCGAAGAGCGCCACCGGCAACCTCGCGACCGAGGACCTGGTCTGGATGCTGCACGGCCTGGGCATCGAGACCGGCGTCGACCTCGCCGCCCTGGCCGCCACCAGCGCCTGGCTGGCCGGGGAGTTGGGTCGGCCCAGCCCCTCGCGCGCCGTGCAGGCGCTGGCCGGGCCGACCGGCGCACGGACGGCCGAGAGCTGACCGGGAGGGCGCCGATCCGCGCGCCCTCCCGCTGACGGTCACCGAGATCGTCGGGCCGCTCCGATACACGGCACCCGAGACGCGCCGCGCAGGTGACTGCGAGCCGGCCATGCGCGCCGGCGTGCGCCGTCCCTGCCCACGTCACACCCCTCACCACTTCACATCCGGACCACTCGCCCGGATGACCCACTGGAGGATCTGATGCTCGACCACCGCCTGGATTCCGAGTACGAGGAACTGCGCCGCACGGTCGCCGAGTTCGCCAACGACGTGGTCGCTCCGACGATCGGCGAGTTCTACGAGCGGGAGGAGTTCCCGTACGAGATCGTCAAGGAGATGGGTCGGATGGGCCTCTTCGGCCTGCCCTTCCCCGAGGAGTACGGCGGCATGGGCGGCGACTACTTCGCGCTCTGCCTGGCGCTGGAGGAACTCGCCCGGGTGGACTCCTCGGTGGCCATCACCCTGGAGGCCGGCGTGTCCCTGGGGGCGATGCCGATCTACCGGTTCGGCACCGAGGAGCAGAAGCGCGAGTGGCTGCCGCGGCTCGCCGCGGGCGAGATGCTCGGCGCGTTCGGCCTGACCGAGCCGGAGGGCGGCTCGGACGCGGGCGCGACCCGGACCACGGCCCGCTTCGACGAGGCGACCCGGGAGTGGGTGATCAACGGGACGAAGTGCTTCATCACCAACTCCGGCACCGACATCACCGGACTGGTCACCGTCACCGCGCTCACCGAACCGATCGCTCGTTCGAGTGAAGGGGGTGCTGATCACTCGTCAAAGCGGGAGATCTCCTCCATCATCGTGCCTGTCGGCACCCCCGGGTTCCAGGTGTCGAAGAAGTACTCCAAGGTCGGGTGGAACGCATCCGACACCCGCGAACTGTCCTTCACCGACTGCCGAGTTCCCGAAGCCAATCTCCTCGGCCAGCAGGGCCGAGGCTACGCCCAGTTCCTGCGGATCCTCGACGAGGGCCGCATTGCCATCGCAGCGCTGTCCACCGGCCTGGCCCAGGGCTGCGTGGACCAGTCGGTCAACTACGCCGCGACCCGACGCGCCTTCGGACGCGAGATCGGGTCCAACCAGGCCATCCAGTTCAAGATCGCCGACATGGAGATGCGCGCGCACATGTCGCGCCTCGCCTGGCGTGACGCGGCCTCCCGGCTGCTGCTCGCCGAACCGTTCAAGAAGGAGGCGGCCATTGCGAAGCTCTACTCCTCCGAGGCCGCGGTCGACAACGCCCGCGAAGCGACTCAGATCCACGGCGGCTACGGCTTCATGAACGAGTACCCGGTCGCCCGCTTCTGGCGCGACAGCAAGATCCTGGAAATCGGTGAGGGCACCTCCGAGGTCCAGCGGATGCTGATCGCGCGAGAGCTGGGCATGAAGTACTGATCCATAGTCAACTGAACTAACGTCATGCCGGCCTTTACCGGGGTGCCCTCCTGAGACTCGTCAGTGGCTGGTTTCAGCCGGAGGGGCCCCGGTCAGGCGGCAGCTGCGCTCGGCCCACGCAACCGGCACGCGAGACGAGCCCACGGACGCCGTGCGGCCGACGAGGTCGTGCGGTGAAGGAGTCAGCCGGCAGTGGAGTCAGACCGCCAACTCAGACCGCCAACAGGGTCCGGCGGTCAGGCAATCAGCCCGGCGCGGGCAGGCTCAGACTTCAGGCTCAGGGGATGACGATGACCGGGCGGTTGGCGCGGCGGGCCAGCCGACCGGAGACGGAGCCGAAGAGGCGCCCCAGCAGCCCGTGCGTGGTCCCGACGACGATCGCGTCGGCAGCGTACTCCTTGCCGACCTCCTCGATCTCGTGGCAGATGTCGCCGCCGCGCTCGACCAGGATCCAGGGCACCCCGGCGAGGAAGTCGGCACAGGCGAGCTCGAGTCCGAGCACCTCGGTCCGGTGGTCGGGCGTGTCGACGAAGACCGGCGGCTCGCAGCCTGCCCAGACGGTGGCGGGGAGCCGGTTCGCCACATGCACGATGACCAGCCCGCAACGGGAACGGCGGGCCATGCCCACGGCATAGGCGAGCGCGCGCTCGCTGGAGAGCGATCCGTCGAAACCGACGACAACGCCATGCTGGAACGCCGGGTCGCAGGACCGCGACACCTGGGTCTTGAGGTCCGGCGTCTGCCCCTTCAGGGGCGCCGAGTGCCGGGAGTTCTGGGACTTCACGTCGCCTCCGCCATCCTTGCCGACACCGGACACGGCGCCGACACCATCCAATGCTCCGGTCGACGTGGCGACCGACTCTTCGCGCAGTTCCTGTCGCGGCTGTTCGCGACGCTGCCGCGACTTCGGCCACCCCCGCAGCGTCCAGCCAGGACGCTGACGGGACGGCCGGGTGCGACCGGACACGGAATCCGTACGGGAGATATCCGTAGCCCCGAGAAATCCGTACGGATCTACCGATCGGTGAGACTCAAAACCGGCCATGAATCGAGACTCTTCGAGTGAGGTGGGCCGACAAGGAGGACAGCGCTGCCCAGGCGGCAGGCCATTCATTGGCACGTAGTCGGTGGAGGCCGAGTAGCACCGTAAGTGACCTGTTCCTTTCAGAGTACGACGAGCGGACGTAGCCGCCCAGCCTTTAGGGCCGGATACGGCAACGATCCCGCTAATGGCGGCGGCGCGAAGTTATCGGCACGCGCCCTGCGGGGGAAGATCGCGCCCTCTGCTTCACGAGGTTCCCTGGAGCTTGCCTGACAGACTCTGCCAACGCAACAGGTCGGCCACGCACGGTAGGTGGCGAATCGGACGTCGCTGCGACCCGCCGGTGCCGGTGTGGCGGGTGAGGGCACAGAGCAAAGGGGAGAGACGACTGGAACACGAGAGGCACCGAGGGACCGGCCGAGGGCGTCGGACGGGCAGCAGCGGGTGGCCGCCGCACAGTTGGCGGGAGCGACGGGGTCGGTCGCCGGCAGGTCCCAGGAAGCGAACGGGCTGCCCACGGGCGGTGAGCAGGCGGGCCATGGGCGGTGAGCGGCAGGCGGCGGCCTGTGGGCAGTGGCTGATCTGCGATGCAGGCTTCCTCCGAGCTCCCGCCGCTGGCAGCATGCACGCCATGCCGCTGCTCCTCTTAGATCTCGACAACACACTGCTCCCCCGCGATGCCGCCTACCGGGCCTGGGCGGAAGACTTCCTCGCCGAGTACCGCCTGCCACCCGACGAGCTCGACTGGCTGACCACGATCGACGGCGGCGGCTACGTCCCCCGCAGGACCGTGCTCGGCGCCGCTCTTCGCCGGTACGGCCTGGACCTGTCGATGGATGCCCTGTTCGCGCACTACCGCCGGGGGATCAATTCGCACATACGCTGCCCTGGTTCCCATCTCAAGGCACTGCGCAGCGCCAGGGCGGCGGGCTGGACGCTCGCCATCGTGAGCAACGGCGGGACCAGACCACAGCTGGACAAGATCCGGCGCACCGGGCTCGGGGCCCTGGTGGACGCCTGGGTGGTCTCGGAGGAGGCGCGCTGCGCCAAGCCGGACCCGCTGATCTTCGAGATTGCCGCGCAGCGCTGCGGAATCGCGCTCTCGTCGGCTTGGACCACGCAGACCTGGATGATCGGCGACCACGCCCCCGCCGATATCGCGGGAGCGACGGTGGCCGGCATTCGCAGCGTCTGGCTGGACCACGGGCGCCCGTGGTCGGAGCGTGGCTATCGGCCGACGCTCAGCGCGCCAGGGCTGCCGGAGGCCGTCGGACTGGTCCTGGGCGCCCAGGCGGCCCTGGCGGAGGGTGAGCGAGCGGGGAAAGCCACGTCTCGGGCCTGGCCAACGACGGCGCCCCGGGCGGCGATGCCGGAGGCGGCAGCGCCAGGTGCAGCGATACCGGCGGTAGCGCTGCCGGCGGTGGTGCTGTCAGGGGCGACAGCGGCGGCGGGAGGGCTGCCGCTGGGAGTGGCAGCGGAATGGGCGCAACCACAGGATTTGGTGCCGTAACCGACCCAACTGCTCCGGCCAGGGACGTGGATGAGAATCCGGTCGGCCACCGGACGGACACAGCGGCTGCGCCGAGCGCGAGGTGCACGAGGGGACGAGCGGGCGGCGACGCGGCGGGACGGTGGGCGGTGGGGGCAAGGAGTGCGTCGTTCAAGTGTGGAAGGAAAGGAGGGTTTGGCGAGAGCGACGCGTTCCGTCGTTCGACCGTGGAGACCAACGGCTGTGGGTACTGGGAACCGGACGGAAGGGTCGACTGGCTCAGCCGACTCGGCAAACGAAGGGCTCAGCGGCTTGCACTCACCTGCTCTCATCGGGCGGAGTGATTGAACCTTTAAATAACAATAGTTTGAATACGTTGCATTGGGTGACTCGATTATCTGAACGCAGTCGCGGGAGCCCGCGAGCATGCGGCGCCGAGCAGCGCGGAATTCTCCACCGCCGAGACCGTGCGATCAAGAGAGGCAGGGCCGGCTTCGAGCTCGGCCGGGATGCCGGAGACGGCCGGGCGACCGTTCGGTGGCAGCTGCCCGCCATTGGCCTGTTCGAGCCGGCCGCCGGGACGGCGACCGCGTCGCACGTCGCCGGCGTGCATCGCCCACGCGTGAGCCGATGCCATGGGAAGTCGGCGAGCCGCGCGGCCTGGTGCGCCCGTGCCATGCGCGGAGGACTCGATGACGGCGGAGCGACCGAGCCGGCCGGCCGCGCCGGCGAGCCGAGCCGGCGGTCGGCCCGGCGGGGAGCTCGCGGCAGCGTGCGCAGGCGCGCACATGCACCGTGCGCCCCTGGTCCGCAACACCGATTTTCAGTCAGTTTCATTCCTGCCGGGTGACGTTGGACATACCTCCAGGCCACGAAGCCCCAGGAGGTCAGCGATCGGTCGCCGCCAAGGGTCCGCCGTACAGCAACCAGCCACCGGCCCACCCGCCCCCTTCCCAGAGGGGTCGACGGGTGCCACGCTTCGTGATCGAATGCATCACGCCAAATTGCCATGTCGACATAGCGTCGGATGGTGAACTTGTCACAACGGCAACGATCCACCCAGTAGATTCGATCTTGTTGAGCAGTGCCGCATCACCACACCACACCACCGAGGGGGCTTGGGCGCCTTGAACAGGGTGAGCAGGAGCGAGACAGGTCCTGACAGCGGTCACTCCCCGGCCGACCGCGCTAGCCGCGCTCTCAGAAGTTCCGCCCCGCTCACCACGTCGGCGAAGCCCGTCGCCCACCCAACCGCCGACACCAATCCGGTCACTGCTCGCGCGTCCGCACCCGGCTCCGGTCCCGCCGCATCCGCTGCGCCCGGCCATGGGAGCGCTCCGTTCGCCGCCTTCCCCGACGAGATCGAGGCAGGCCGTCGGACGGGCCGTCAGGATCAGATGCCCCCTCAGCACGCGGCAGGCTACTCGGCATCCGGTTATGCCTTCGAGGCGGACGGGCCGATGGAGAGCGAAGAGCCCGCCAGCTTCTTCGCGGCCGGCAGCACGGGAGGCACCGGGAGTACCGGCGGTGCCGGCAGTGCCGGCGGCCCGGGCAGTGCGGGCGGCGCCGGCGGCACCGCCCCCGGCCATGCGGCGCGCAAGCTCGCCGGGCGGCGGCGCCGGGAGACGGTGGCGGTGCTGCTGTTCGGCGGCGCACCGATCTTCGAGAGCTCGATCCCGCTCTCCGTCTTCGGCGTGGACCGCCAGGACGCCGGCGTCCCGCGCTACCGGCTGCTGGTCTGCGCCGGCGAGGAAGGCCCGCTCACCACGACCGGCGGCGTCACCCTCACCGCACCGTTCGGGCTGGAGGCGCTGGCCCGGGCCGGCACGATCGTCGTCCCGGCCTGGCGCTCGATCTCCCAGCCGCCACCGGTCGAGGCGATCGCAGCGCTCCGCAAGGCCCATCACGAGGGCGCGCGGATCATCGGGCTCTGCACCGGCGCCTTCGTCCTCGCGGCAGCGGGTCTGCTGGACGGGCGGCCGGCCACCACGCACTGGATGTACGCACCGACGCTGGCCAAGCGGTACCCGCGAGTTCACGTGGATCCGCGTGAACTCTTCGTCGACGACGGCGATGTGCTCACCTCGGCGGGCACGGCAGCCGGGATCGACCTGTGCCTGCACGTGGTGCGCAGCGACCACGGCGTCGAGGCCGCGAACGCGCTGGCCCGCCGCCTGGTGGTGCCGAACCGTCGCAGTGGCGGCGGTCAGGCCCAGTACATCGACCAGTCATTACCAGAAGAGATCGGGAACGATCCGCTGGCCGAGGTGGTCACCTGGGCGCTGGAGAACCTCAACCAGCAGTTCGACGTCGAGGTGCTGGCCGCGCGTGCCTACATGAGCCGGCGCACCTTCGACCGGCGGTTCCGCACGCTCACCGGCAGCGCCCCGTTGCAGTGGCTGATCACCCAGCGGGTGCTCCAGGCGCAGCGGTTGCTGGAGACCTCGGAGCTGTCCGTGGACGACGTCGCGCGGCGTTGCGGGTTCCGTTCCCCGGTGGCACTGCGCGGGCACTTCCGGCGACAGCTCGGCGTGTCGCCGGCCGCGTACCGGACCAGCTACCGGGCACGACGCCCGGGCGTCGGCCCGGCGGTCGGCGTGCCGCCGCAGGGCGGCGCCGGGGACCGGACCGCCGGTCTGGCCGGCGGCCCCGGGGCGACGGGCGTCGTCGGCGCAGGCGGCCAGACCGGCGCGGCCGGTCAGGCCGGCATGGCCGGGCCGGGGACGGCCACGCACGGCGGGTACCAGGGACTCTCGGGCGGTCAGGGTCAGGGCTCGGCGGGCGGGGTGACGCCGGGTCAGGGCGGTGCGGGCGCGTACGGGGTGCCGGGCAAGGCCGGGTACGCCGGGCAGCCGGGATTCACCGGCCCGGGCACGGGCAGCCAGTCGAGCGCGGGCGCCGGTGCGGGTGCGGGTACGGCGGGGGCAGCGAGCGGTGCGGGTGCGGGTGTGGGTGCCGGGCGAGGCGGAGCCGGCGGGAAGGGACGCGGTCCGTCGTCCCCGGGGGCGTTGCCGCCGCCGGGGAAGAACCGGATACGACCGCTCGTCCCGCCGCAGCCCGGCCCGGCCACCCGGCGCGGACCGGCCCGGCCGGTCGAGCACGCGGTGGCCGAGGACGGCCACTCCCAGCCGAGCGCGCGGGGCATGGGTCTCGGCGTCTCACGGGACGGCCGGGGTCCGGCCACCTCCAGCGAGGCACGGAGGAGTCCCGGGTCGGGCGGAATGGGTACCGGCGGTCCGGGGACCGGCGGCGTAGGGAACGGTGGGGCGACGGGCCAGGGCAGCGGGGGCGGTCCGGTCCGTCCGGGCAGTACCGGCGGACCGGGTGGCGCGGCGGGCTCGGCCGGCGGCCAGCGCATGCAGGGGGCGGCTCTCGGCCGCACCCGGCCGAGCGGGCCGGGCGCGGCGGCTGGTGGCGCGGCGGGACGGGGCGGCGTGCCCCGGGGCGCCGGGTCGGCACCGGGTGGGCTTCCGCAGGGCGGACTCCCGCAGGGTGGGCTTCCGCAGGGTGGGCTTCCGCAGGGCGGCCCGGGCGGTGTTCGCAAGCCCGACGCGCCGTCGGGTGCGGGTCCTGCGGCGAGCGGCGGTTCGGCGGGTGAACCCGGCGGGGAATGACCTGCCGTGTGCGGGTCCGACGGCCGGATGGCCCATCGGCAGGTGGCCCCGGCGGCCAGCGGGCAGGAGCGCGCGGGGTCCGGCGGCGAGCGGCGGATCAGCAGCGGATCAGTGGCTGGGCCTGCGGGCAGGGAATCGCGGGGGCCGGGGTTGGTGCGTGGATGGTGGGGCCGGGCCGGGTTAGTGGTCCGGCGGAGCCGGGCACGGGTGGCGGTGCGGGTCTGGTGGCGGGGCCAGCTGAGGCCCCGCCAGCTCGCGCGTCAGGCAGACCGCTGGTGAGCTGGCGGGCTTATAGGTGTCGAGCGGCGTGGTCGGTGCCGAGTAAGCGTGGCAGCGATGACGGCGGCCGGAGGGTGGGCGCGGGTTCCGGCAGCAAGGCCGAAGCAGGGGGCTGGACCGGCGCGGGCTGGGGTGGATCCGAGCGCTGGAACCGGCCAGGAGTCGCCCGGAGCCCGGAGCCATGCGCCCGGGCGGGGCGTGGGCACGGGTGCCGCGGCCGAACGCAGTCTGGGGGCATCGGGCGAGGAGCCGGGCCGGAGGCGCGCGAGGGCACTGGGCTAGGAGCCAGTGGGGGGCCGATCCGGACTCTGGGGTCGGGGCCCGGGTTGATGGTTGGCCTGGGACGCGGTCCTTCTGGGCGTCTGCCACTGCCCGCGATGGCGGGGGGCACCGTAGGGTGAGTCATGTGAACGACCGTTTGGTATGGATCGACTGTGAAATGACCGGCCTGGACCTCGATCGGGATGCGCTGATCGAGGTGGCCGCGCTGGTCACCGACTCCGAGCTCAACATCCTCGGCGAGGGCGTGGACATCGTGATCCGGCCACCGGACGCCGCGTTGGCGACCATGCCGGAGGTGGTCCGCGAGATGCACACCTCCTCCGGGCTGCTCGACGAGCTGGCCGGCGGGGTGACGCTGGCCGAGGCCGAGAAGGCGGTGCTCGACTACATCCGTGAGTACGCGCCGGAGGCCGGGAAGACGCCGCTGTGCGGCAACTCGGTGGCCACCGACCGCGGCTTCCTCTCCCGGGACATGCCGGCACTGGAGGGGCACCTGCACTACCGGATCGTGGACGTCTCCTCGATCAAGGAGCTGGCCCGCCGCTGGTACCCGAGGGCGTACTACAACAGCCCGCAGAAGGGCGGCAGCCACCGCGCGCTGGCGGACATTCGGGAGAGCATCGCGGAACTGCGCTACTACCGCGAGACCGTGTTCGTGCCGCTGCCCGGTCCGGACGGGGACAGCGCTCGCGCCGCTGCCGCCAAGTACCAGCTGCCTGCGGACTGAACCGAACCACCCGCAGGCGGGCGGGGGTGTGACGGCCGCCACTTCGGTGCCCTCACCCCCGCTGTCCTGGGAAACCCTGGCGCGAGCACCCTCTCGGATCCTGTAGAGTTCTTTCTGTCAGCGCGGGAACGCGAGAGCGGGAAAGCGGCTGATAGATGGTGGGTGTAGCTCAGTTGGTAGAGCACCTGGTTGTGGTCCAGGTGGCCGCGGGTTCGAGTCCCGTCACTCACCCCATCTGATCAAGGTCTGACCAGCAAGTTTGGTCAGACCTTGATCCATTTCCAAGATATGTCAGCACGACGTCATCACGGACCCCCATTTGGGGGTCTACCGTCATGCCATGGCGACGATCAGAGAGCGCTCTCGCAAGGACGGCGGCATCACCTACGCCGTCCTCTGGCGGGCTGGCGGCGGACGCAACGGCAAGCAGGAGTCCGAGAACTTCCCCGATACCGACGAGCAAGCCAAGGAGAAGGCCGAACTCTTCCGCGGTCTCGTCGATCTCAACGGCCAGCAGTGGCCGCCCGGATGGGTCCGCGGCCAGGGCTTCGTCCAGCAGGAGCCCGAAGCCAACCGGGGAAACGACATGCCACTGGCCGTCTGGGCCCATCGAGTCGTGGACCGCCTCACTGGCATTGAGGGTCGAACCCGCAAGGACTACAAGCGGGACATCGACAACCACATCGCCAACGTCCTCGTCCACACCGAAGACAACGCAAGAGTGACGCCGGCCACCGTTGCCAACGTGACCGCCGATGACATCTCCGACTGGGTCCGCGCCCAGGAAAGCGGGCAGAAGAACCCCGACGATCCCGAGAAGTGGCTCAGGCGCCCCGCCGCCCCGAAGACCATTGCCAACCGACACGGCATGCTCTTCAGCATCTTCCAGGCCGCCGTGGAGGCCGAACCGCCCCTTCGGACGTCCAACCCGTGCTCGAAGACGAAACTTCCGCGATTGGACAGCGGCACCGAGGACGAGATGACGTTTCTCGAACATGCGGAGTATCAGCGGATCCGTGCGGAGCTGCTCCTCATCAATCGTGGTGACGGGGTAGACATTGCGGACGTCCTCGTTGGAACGGGCTTGCGATGGGGCGAGCTGAGTGCTCTTCAGGTCCGGGACCTGAGTCTCAACGGGCCGATGCCGACCCTGCGCGTTCAGCGGGCCTGGAAGCGACAGGAGGACAACACTCGTAGGCTCGGGCCGCCGAAGACGAGGAAGAGCCGGCGCACGATCGCACTCTCCCCGCACGTCGCGGAGATCCTTCGGCGCCTCAGTGTGGCCAAGGGTCCGGAGGGCTTCATCTTTCTGACGGCCTGGGGCAATGCCTGGCGGCATGACAACTACTACCAGCGCCGATGGATGCCTGCTGTTGCCAATGCCCAGCGAAAGGGGCTCCCCAAGAGCCCCCGACTGCACGATCTACGCCATACGCATGTGGCGTGGTTGATCGGCAAGAACGTGCCGCTGCCGGCGATCCAAGCGCGCCTCGGGCACGAGTCCATCACCACGACCGTGGACCGGTACGGGCATCTCGTGCGGGGGCTGGACGGGGAGATCGTGGCCGCCATCGAAGCTGCGATGGCCGTGGACGATAGCCCGGGGCTGCGCCTGGTTGATCGCCTCGCCTAGCAGGCTTCCGAACACTGGGGCGGCTGACCGTGGCCGCCCCAGTGCTGCTCCCACATGTGTGAGTCGATGGCTTCCTGCATCAGATCCTGCAGTTCGGCCGCGGCGACTTCGCTCATCTCGGTCTCCACGACGGCAAAGCCGACGAAGCCCTCACCATCAACCCTGGCGGCCATCCGGCCGTCGGGAAGCTTCTTCACCAGCGTGACTCGTGCTGTGACATGCGGCTCAGCGCGCGTGTCCGGCATCCAGCGCCCTCCTAGGGTTTCTGCAGCGGCGGCAGAGTTCGGGCGCACGGCTCAAACCCCTGCGACAGCGCAGGTTACCTACATCGCCCCCCAGGCGGATGCCCCATAGTGCCGCATTCGGCTGACAAGCGGAAGATCCTCAACCGTCTTCTCGCTCGCCCCGCTGGCTCCGGGCGAAGATCTCCGCGAGATCGGCCAAATCTCGCCGCCCCTCCTCGGACAATTCGGCCATCCGGGCCACGACGGCGCGGACCGATCCGTCCGCGCTCCACTCGGCATCGTCGTGCTCGATGCCCATGAACTGAGCCCCGGCGGCTCTGGCCACGACTTGGTACGGCAGCCGAAGCCCCCGTGCTAGCGACTCAAGGCGGGGCTTGCGCGGGATCTCCTTCAAGAGCCCGTTTTCGAGGCGGCTGATCCAGCTGCTGTTGAGGTCTGGCTCCTCGCAGGCTACGACGAGCTGGGACATGCTCAGCCCCAGTTCTTCGCGCCGACTCTTCACCAGCCTGGACAGGTGATCTCGCGTTTCAGTCGCCATGATGGCCATCATCTCTCGTCTCCCCGGTGGACGTGTCTACTGGTGTGCCTCGTGTGAAGTGCTGGACGTGAGGTCGGACCGCCGCTCATTGCACCACGGGGACGCATTGTCCACTCCTGGGGGTGGCGCACGCCAGGGCGCACGCGGGAATGCGGCATGAACGCGCCATTCCCATGGTGCAACATCTTGCCCATCCCATGGGGGTAGACATTGCGTCCCCTCCATGGAATGCTGAAGTCACTCCCACAGGGGAGCGATTCGTTGCAGGAGGACGCGATGTCCAATGCCCCAATCCCACGGTTTCGCCTGCGAAACCCCCCGCTGCTCAGGACGCTCATGCAGCACACCGGAGACGGAACCCGCACAAGCGTCAGGGACCTCGCCCGGCTCGCAGATGTACACCCGTCGTTCATTGGCAAGTTGATAGCGGGCGAGCAAGAAACCGCGGACATGCCCGTTGCTGCAGCGGTCGCCGCCCGTATCGGCGTCGATCTACTGGTTCTGTGGTCGCCAGCCCAGCGCGCCGACGCAGCGCTCGCGGCAGCCAAGGACGCGGCATGAACGCCCAGTTGTACGGCTACGAGGCCGCCGCTGAGATCACAGACCTACCGGAAACCTGGCTGCGCCGCCACATCAACGAGTTGCCGCACTGCAAGTTCGGGCAGCACGTGAAGTTCCGGGAGCAACACCTCGTGGAGATCGCCGAGATGCACGAAGTCCGGCCCGGTGCCCCGGCAGCCGCACCGAACGTGCCACCCGCACTGCTGGAACTGCGCCCTGGACGGGCGCCCCGTGGCCGGCGCCGCAGCGCCTGAAACCAAAAGCGGGCCGCCCGGTTGCGACCCGGACGACCCTCGGCCAACTCCACCCCACTGACTCTGACGAAAGCGAGGCGCGGCCATGAGCCAGCCTACAGATCTTCGCCCGACGGTCACCGTCGGCACCCTCCACGAGCTCAACAAGCACTTCCTGTCCGGCTATCGCGGTCTGGCGGTTGGCGGCCGGTACGAGCGCCGCGACGGGCAATTGGTCGGCCTCGGCGGCCTGCGATGGCAGCTGATCACCAACACGGCGGTGTACGAGATCACGACCGGCGAGGACGAGGTGCTGCCGGATCTGCCGGTGGTACGCGCCATGCGCCCGGCCACCTGCCACTCCGTGGCGAACACCGGGGTCGAGGTGGCGGCGTGAGTACCGCAACCGCGCCGGTATCGGAGAAGAAGGACCCGGAGCAGTCCCTGTTCGACGCGATCTGTGACCGCTGCGGCCGGAACCCGCTGGCGTGGTCCACGCAGACGCGCCGCCTGTTCCGCAAGCGCATCGCGAAGTGCCGCAAGTGCACTGGCAAGGGCGGTACCAAGTGACTGCCCGCCAGTTGATCGCCTACGCGCGCCTCCGCCGAGCCTTGCACGCCAAGCGGACCTGCTGCGGCGGCCAGTGCTCGACCTCACAGGAGGCGATCGCTCTCCAGTCGCTGTGCCCGTGTGGTTGCGGGCGAACCCCGGACCAGCATGTCGAGATGAGGAGCGCCGCCTGATGGACATCACAGCAACAGCGTTGGGCGCGACGGTCGATGTGACCGATGACGCGCACCACATGGTCGAGCTGGTGGCGGACGCGTTCGACGACGACCCTGAGAAAGTGGCGGAGATCCTGCTGCAGCTGGCGCAGGCCCGTCGTGATCTGCGGCGTCTACGGGCGGATGAGGCCGCGGGCCGTGAGGTGTCGGAGCAGCGCATGGAGTGGGCGGCGGCTGCGGTTGACGGCCTGCGTGACGCGATCGTGAATCTGCTGGATCGGACGGCCCGGGTAACGGTGCACATCACGACCACCGGGTGCCGGGTGGATGCGGCGAAGCTGACAGCGGCCGCGCAGGCTGCCGAGGACCGGTTCCGTACGGCAGGCCAGATCCCCGGCCAGCAGAACCGGAGGGTCGCGTGACCGTCACGACCGAGGCCGGGGCGAAGGCCCCAGCCGGCCGCCGCAAGACCCCGAAGACCGCCCCCATCGGCGAGCAGCGGATCCCCAAGCCCTCGCAGGGCTGGTATCGCGACCCGATCACCGGCACCAAGCTCCGCCGTGTCACAACCATCCTCAGCCAGGGCTGCTCCAAAGAGCCGCTCGTGTTCTGGTCCGCGAACTTCACCGCACAGACCGCCATAGACAACCTGCCGCACCTGGTCGCGAACTCCCGCACCAGCACGCAGCGGGAGGACACCTACGACTGGCTCCGCAAGGCCCACACCCGCCGGAAGGACGAGCGGGCCGACGTCGGAAAGGCCGTTCACCAGGTGATCGAGTCCCAGATCCTCGGCACGCCGATCCCCGCCGACCTGCTGAACGATCCTGGGATGGTCCCGTACTTGGAGAACTTCCTGGCGTTCGTTCGGGACTGGGAGATCGAGTTCGAGGCGTCCGAGATGGTTGTCGGGAACTACGAGGACGGCTACGCGGGGACGCTGGACTACCTGTATCGCAGCCCGATCATCGCGGCGCTGCTCGGTCTTCCCGCCGACACTCTCCTTGAGGGCGACACGAAGACCGGCGGCGAGCTGGACGTCAAGGGCGTGTACGCCGAGGCCGGTTTGCAGATGTCCGCGTACCGGCGGGCGAAGGTCTGCTGGCTGCGCGACGGTACCCAGATCCCGATGCCGGCCGTGCACTCGACCGGGATCGTCCTACACCTGCGCCCGGAGGGATACCGGGTTGTGCCGGTCCTGTGTGGCGATGACGTGTTCGCGGCGTTCCTGGTCATCAAGCAGGCCGCTGAGTGGGCTACGGGCCTGTCGAAGACGGTCGTCGGCCAAGCGCTGAGCCTTCCGGTTGGGCGGGCGGCCGCGTGAGCGACATCAACCTCAGCGTCCTCGACCAGTCCGAGACATGGACCGACGCCCACGGCGTCGATCATCGGATCGCCGACATGGAGCCCCGGTACTGCCGAAACGTCATCGCGTTCCTGCGACGTCGCGCCGACGAGATCGCGGATGTCGTCGGGCTGGCCCTCACCACAGTGCACCTGCCCAGCACCGACACGGCGGCCTACGAGTCCGTCACCGCCGGGATCAACGACGAGTTCGAACGCATGGGCGCCGATCCGGTCGCCTGGCTCAACACCAAGCCACTCATCAAGGCCCTGCAGCGCCGGGCCGCCAAGGGGGACTGACCGATGGCTGGACGCATCCTCACCATGCAGCGCCAGGCCCGCGAGCTCGGCCGACTGCGATCCGGCGAATACAACGGCAAGTTCCCGACCACGTCAGAGACATGGATCGTCACCTCCCACGCTCCCCACTACCTGGAGGCCGCCGCAAGCCTGTGGGGCGGGACGGTCGAGAAGTGGCAGCCGCTCGGATCCGGATCACAGCAGTGGCGGGTCGTCACCAACGCCAAGTCGATCGACGCGATCCTGCCGCCCGGCGACCCGCTGTCGCAGGCCAACGAGATGTGGTCCAAGGGCGGCTGCGCGAGGCGTTGCGATGGCGTCACCGAGCAGTTGTCGGACCGGCCGTGCCTGTGCCTGGCTCAGCATGGCGAGGGATGGTTCGAGCGGAAGAAGGGCACGGTCTGCTCGCCCACCACCCGACTGAACGTCATGCTGCCGGACCTGCCGGACCTCGGGGTGTGGCGGATGGAGACGCACGGCTACTACGCGGCGAACGAGATCGCGGGGCAGATCGACATGCTGCTTTCCGCGACGGGCGGGAAGGCGCTGGTACCAGTGTCGTTGCGGATCGAGCCCCGGCAGCGGGTGGCGAACGGGGAGACGAAGAAGTTCCCGGTGATCGTGGTCGAGGTGCGGGGTATGACGGCGCGCCAGGCGCTTGCGGGGCAGGTGCCGCAGATCGCGATCGAGGGCGGCAAGGCTGCCGTTCCGGATCGGCCGGCGATCGAGTCGGCACCGCGAGCTGCTGCTCCGGCGGGGCCACCGAAAGACTTCCATGCCCTCGCCCAGGCTGCAAAGACTGTCGAGGATGTTCGGGCGCTCTACCGGGAAGCCCAGTCCGCAGGAGCCCCCGCTGCGTACTTGGCCACGCTGGAGCAGATCGGCGCTGGAAAGGTGCGCGATGACGGTGGCCTGGCTGAGCGTCTGTTGAACCCGGGCGACTACGGCGAGACGAGCCCCGAAGACGAGGCCGCCCATGCATCTGCGCTGTTCCACGGCGCGCAGGAGGAGGTGATCGAGCCGGAGATCGTGAACGACGAGGATCCAACCGAGGTGTGGTTCCAGATCGTTGCGGCGGCCGGCGCCCGTGGCTGGTCAACCGATCAGATCGAGGAGCGGTTCGCCGAGTTTGCTGGCGGCACGATGCCGGGCTCGGCGGAGACGTCGCAGCTGTGGGCGTTCCTCACGTCGTTGAAGGCGGGTGCCCGATGAGCTGGCACCTGGGGGCGCTGTGCCCGTTCGACCTTGAGACGACGGGCGTCGATGTTGAGGAAGACCGGATCGTGACCGCCGCCGTTCTTCGGCTCCACGGTCGGGAGAGCGACGGTCGGACATGGCTCATCGACCCCGGGATCGAGATCCCCGAAGGCGCCACGAAGGTCCACGGGATCAGCACCGAGCAGGCCCGCGCCGAGGGCATGAATGCGGCGAAGGGTGTCGAGGAGATCGCAACCGCGATCGCCGAAGCGGTCTGCGCCGGGATCCCGCTGGTCGGCCACAACCTGCCGTACGACCTGACCCTGCTGGACCGGGAGTGCCGCCGTCACCGGCTCGGCGGCCTTGAGGATCTGATCGGTCGCCCGGTCGGACCGGTCATCGACACCCGCGTGCTCGATCAGCAGGTGTTGCCGTACCGCAAGCGGCCGTCGAAGGAGCAGGGTGCCAGGCAGCTCATCACCGTGGCGCAGGCGTACGGCCTGAAATGGGACGAGACGGCCGCGCACGGGTGTGAGTACGACGCGCTGCAGTCCGCGCGGGTCGCCTGGTGGATCGGCGAGATCGCTCACCGGCCCTTCGAGGGATGGCCGGACCGGGTGCAGGCGGAGCGCACGACCCGGTTCGACGAGGTGGCTGGCCTGTCGCTGGCCGAGCTGCATGAGCGTCAGGTCGGTTGGGCTGCCGAGCAGGCTGCTGGTCTTGAGGCTTACCTGCGGAAGTCGGATGACACGGTGCGGATCGAGCGGACGTGGCCTCTGCATCCTTTCCGTCTGGCGGTGACGTCGAGCGGAGTCGTCCTCCCGCCGTGATCCCCGAGCTGTCGGGCGAGCAGGTGCAGGTGCTCTGCCTGCTCGCCCGCGGCCTGGATTTTCCGCAGCTCTCGAAGGGGCTCGGCATCACCGTCGATGCGGCCCGGCGCAGCCTCCGGGACGCCATGCAGACCCTCGGCGCCGCCAACCCGACGCACGCGGTCACGCTCGCCATCGGCCTCGGCATCCTGCCGGCCAATGTCGCCACCAGCCAGGAGTAGAGCCCATGTTCAATCGCAAGCACAAGCAGATGTGCACCCTGCAGGACCGCGTCGTCAGGCTCGTCGAGCAGCGCGACGAGGCCATCGAGGAACGCGATGCCGCTGTCCGCCTCAACGGCCGGCTCATCTCGCGGGCCGAAGATGCCAGCCAGCACGAGATCGGCCGCCTCAACGACATCATCGACGGCACTACGGCACTCGCCGACGCCGACCGCCGGCGCATCGTGCGCCTCACCCGGGCCGCAGCCAAGCACCGCGCAACGATCACCCAGCAGGACAAGACGATCGTCGAACTGCGCGAGCGCCTCGACAAGTGGGAAGGCGGCGACCGGGCCGTCAAGTCAGCGCCGCGCATCGGCAACGACGCACAGTCGCAGCTCGCCGAAGCACGCAAGCAGATCGCCGCCCGGGATGAGCAGCTGCGTTCCCTGACCGCCCAGTTGGAGATCCTGCAGACCGCGAACGAGGCCGCCGACTGGCAGCGCAGACCGTTGCAGGCAGCGTCATGAGGTCGGCGCTCGTCCTTGGCGCGTACTGGGGCGGGGTGGTTCTCGCGGCCGCCGGTCTCCTCGGCAAGTTCCAGCTGAAGCCAGCCGGCGCGCCCCGCGCCTTCGATCAGGCGTTCCGCGCCTGCAGCCAGTGCGGGTCCGTCACCGCGCACCTCATCCACTCCCCCACCTGCGGCACCCTCACCAACCCGGGAGACCCCCAATGAGCCCCACTCCCGACCGCCGGCACGAACCCGAGCAGCCCGTACGGCCGCGCCTCGTCCGCGTCATCCCCGCCTGGACACGTCCCGGCGGCTA
The DNA here is from genome assembly GCF_057158765.1 of Kitasatospora sp. NEAU-69. NCBI lineage: Bacteria > Bacillati > Actinomycetota > Actinomycetes > Kitasatosporales > Streptomycetaceae > Kitasatospora > Kitasatospora sp. NEAU-69. The sequence continues at coordinate 115,174 of NZ_JBWXUE010000022.1, read as the reverse complement.
CGGCCCCGGCGATGTCCCGCAGATGTGCAAGGCCGCCGCGTGACCCAGCTCCTGCTTCACCACCCCACCCTCGACGCCGCGCTCCTCCTCGGCGGCGTCGGGGCCGCACTCGCCACCCTCGCACTCACCGCATGGAGCCCCCGATGACCCTCCTCGCCGAACCCGACGCCGCGTCGAACACCACCACCCTGCGCATCCTCGGGCTCGACCTCTCCCTCACCGCCACCGGCATCTGCCTCCCTGACGGAAGCACCTACACCGTCAAGACACGCTCCGCCGACGGCGACCAGCGCCTCATCCAAATCCAGGAAACCCTGCACGGCGCCACCGCCGAAGGCGCCGACATCGCCGTCATCGAAGACCTCCCCAAGCACGCCATGGCCGCCGGCATCACCGGCATGGTCCACGGCGTCGCCCGCACCGTACTCATGCAGGCCGGCATCCCGTACGTCCTCATCGTGCCCGCCACCCTCAAGGCATTCGCCACCGGCAAGGGCTCCGGCGACAAGACGCCAATGGCGATGGCCGCCTACAAGCGGGCCGGGATCGAGTTCGCCGACGACAACCAGTGCGACGCCTGGTGGCTGCGCGCCGCGGGCCACGACCACTACGAGCAGCCGCTGTTCGCGCTTCCGCAGGCACAGCGCGAGCGGCTGGACAAGGTGCGCTGGGTGGAGATGGCGGCGGCCCGATGACTGGCGACTGGCCCGACGCCGCATGCCGGCGAGAAGACCCGGAGCTGTTCTTCCCGACCAGCTACAGCAGCCGCGACGACCTAGTCCAAATCGCCGTCGCCAGATCTGTCTGCGCCACCTGCTCCATGCAGAAGACCTGCCTGCGTGACGTCCTGGTCGCGGAGGCAGGCAGACCCGTGACACACAGGTCCGGCATCTACGCCGGCACCACACCGGACCAGCGTATGGACATGCCGGTCCCGGCGCGAACGAGTGCAGCCGCCTGAACCCCGGCTCCTCGACTGGCGCGACCGCAAGCACTGGGTGACCAAACCGGGGCCGTGCATCCACTGCGGCGGCCCCACCCACCTACGCGACAACCAGCGGCACCCGGCACACAAGACATGCGCCGAGGCCGCCCTCAACTCCAAGGACTGACATGGCCGGAGACACGACGATCACGATCTGCGGGAACGCGGTTGAAGACGCAGATTTGCGATACACCGGGTCGGGAGCCGCTGTGGCCTCCTTCCGCATCGCATCCACGCCGCGCACCTACAACAAGCAGACCAACGCCTGGGAAGACGGGACAACGCTCTTCCTGCGGGTCAACGCCTGGCGCGACATGGCAGAGAACATCGCGGCCTCGGTCGCCAAAGGAACCGCCCTCGTCGTTCAAGGCCGGCTCAAGATGCGCGAGTACGAGAAGGACGGGCAGAAGCGGCAGGCCTTCGAAATCGAGGCGGACGACGTCGCAGTCTCCCTGCGCCGGGCCACGGCAATCGTGACGAAGGCTCAGCGCGGCCAGTCCGGCGCCCAGCAGCCGCAGCAGAACCGCGGCGGCCAGCAGGACTCGTGGGGGCAGCAGTCCGGGGCGCCCGCCAGCAGCGGCTGGGGCAACGGCGGGCAGCAGGCCAACGGCGGCTGGAACGCGCCGGACACCGGATCCCAGCCCCCGTTTTGATCATCACCCGGCCCCTACACCCATCCCCACCCTCAGGAGACAGACATGACCATCAACATCACCGGCCTCGACCGCGCCGCCGTCCTCGCCTCCCTGTTCAACAACAGCCAGCAGCTCGGCCTCGGACTCCTCGACCCCAGTGGTGCCCGACCCATGACCGTCACCCAGGCCGCCGAGATCCTCGACGCCACCCCGCACCGCTACTTCGACTACCTGCGCGGACGCGTCCTCAAGGTCGATCTTTCCGGCGACGACATCGACCCGTGGCTGTACGACCGCGACAACGGCAACGGCGCCCTCGCCCGAGCCATCGACCAGGTCCGGCAGTCCAGCACACACGCGGCCTGACCCGAACCGCCCGGCCGGACTACTCCGCCGGCCGGGCACCCTCACGGCGCCCTCACGCCCCCAGTCCGCAACCGTCGAGAGAAGACCACCCGTGGGAATCCGCCTGATCGTCGAGGTGCTCGACCACGCCCCGGCGACCCTCACGCACCGCGAGAAGCTCGCCCTCGTCGTGCTGGCGGAAAGCGCCCGCGACCGCACCCGCGAATGCCTCCCAGGCATCGAGAACGACGAGAAGATCGCCCGCCGGATGAAGCTGCCGGCCCGCTCCAGTCGCTACGAAGTGCTCCAGGCTCTCAAGACGAAGGGCGCGCTGCTGGTCATCTCCAGCGGCCGCAAGCACAGCCGCGCCGTGTACCGGATCGCCGACCTGGCATCCGCTCAGGGTCCGGAAATCGCGGACGCTGAGGACGCCGGTCAGGGTCCGGAGAACCCGGATGCTGACACCACACCTCAGGGTCCGGGAAACCTGGACGCTGACACCTCAGGGTCCGGATTCTCAGGGTCCGGAAATTCCGGACTCAGGGTCCGGGAATCCCGGACTCAGGGTCCGGAAAACCCGGACCCCTTCCCCTCAACCCCCTCAATCCCCTCACTGATACATATCTCTGCCGCACCCCCGACTCCGGCCGCGCCAGCTGCCGATGCGGCACCCACCGTAGGCTTCGCCGACTTCTATGCGGCCTACCCGAAGAAGCGAGAGCGAGCAGCCGCCAACAAGGCCTGGGACAAGGCGATCAGAGACGGCGCCAACCCCGCCCGGATCGTCGAAGCCGCCCGCAGCTACGCAACCGAACGAGCCGGCCAAGACCCGAAGTACACCAAGCACCCAGCCACCTGGCTCAACAAGGGCTGCTACGACGACGAACCCGACCCCGTCCCCTTCCCACCCCTCAAAGCCGTCTCCGGCGGCTACGAGCCCTACCGCAACCCCGTAGACCAGTCCGCCTACGACGAGTGGAAGTGACGTGAACAAGCCCCCCGACCTGACTGCGAACCGGCTCCCGGAGATTCTCGCCGCCCACGGCACCAGCCCGCAGCAGCTGCTCGCCGACGCCGCCGCCGACCCGTACGGCCCCGCCGGTGAAACCCTCGAAGCGATCGCCGACACCGAGAACCGCATGCCGCACCACTACCGGACCGCGGTCGCCACCGACCCGGCGATCGTCGCGTGGGCTAACCGCCTCATCGACGGGGCTCGCGCCAACCAGCAACGCACCCACGCACTGCGGCCCTACGTCCAACACGGCCCCAGCCTGTTCCTCGTCGGTGTCACCGGCGTCGGCAAAACCCACGAGGCCTACGGCGCCCTGAGGCACATTGCCTGCGCCGGCATCCGCTCCGCCTGGCGCGCAACCCCCGCCGCCGACCTGTACGCCCTCCTGCGGCCCCGCCACAACGTGGACAGCGAGACCGAGTTCCGCAAGTTCGCCGACGCCCGGCTCCTCCTCATCGACGACCTCGGCGCCGCCAAAGCCACCGAATGGACCGAAGAGATCAACTACCGGCTCGTCAACCACCGGTACGAACACGAGCTCCCCACCCTGTTCACCTCGAACTTCGCCTCCGAGCAGCTCGTCGCCACGCTCGGCGAACGCGTCTACAGCCGGCTCTTCGAGATGTGCGATCGCATCGCCCTCAAGGGCCACGACCGACGCCGAGACGCGGCATGAACCAGCCGACCGAATGGGACATCAGCGCGCTGCGGCTCCAAGGCGACCTGCCCGCCTACCTGCGCGGCGCCCACGCCAAGGCCGTCGCCGACTGCAAGCAGCGCCGCACCCGAGTGCTCACCAACCCCGAGGCCGCCGCGAAGGTTGCCGCGATCCTCGGCCTCGTGTTCCCCAGCCAGTGGTCCGGCTACCTGCCACCCGAACGTGACTGCACCGGCCGCCTCAACGACAGCCCGATACGGGCCGCGTTAGCGCAGGTCGTGGCTGAGGCCGAGCTACGGGAGGCATCGTGACTGCGCCGCAGGTGGGGAGGGTTCCGGACGCTGTCGCGGCGCTGATCCAGGGCGTCTTGGACGACCATCCGTCGGCAGACCGGTCGGCGTTGGGTCGGCTGGTGGCTCGGGAGCTCAAGCGGGCCGGTTGGCAGGTGTCGGCGCCGACGGGCCGTGTGGCGGGGGCGGTGGTTGACGGGCCGTCGAATGGGCCACCGACGGCGTAGTCCGGGGAAACGGCTCACTGGGCCGCTCAGAGCGCCAGACGTCCCGATCTATCCCCGGCGGCTTTGAGGCCGCCCACGGATTTCCATCAACACGAAATGAGGCACACATGAGTGACACCCAGCCTGCGCCCCCGACGAACGCCATCCGGCACGGCGCCTGCGGGGGCTGGTGGACCGGAGCGAACCGGGCACACTGCAGCGGCTGCTGCAGGACCTTCAGCGGCGACTCCGCGGCCAGCCCGCACCGCAAGGGCACCCACGGCATCGACAGACGATGCGTAGACCCCGCGAATGTCGGCCTGGTGGCCAGACCGATGCCGTATGGCGTGCTGTGGTCGTGGCCCGCACCCGACGCAGGCGGCTTCGACGTACGGCGCAGCTCGGCGGTGGCGTCGTGAGCGCCGATCGCCTCGCATTGCCGTCCCGCGAACAGCTCCTGACCCTCGTGAGCCGTGCCGGTCACCGCTCCCTGACGACGCCCGAGACGCATCTGCTGCGCGTCGGCATCACGCACCTCGAAGCGCAGCTCGCCAGGGCCGGCGAGACGATCCGCACCCTCACCGCCGAGCGGGACGCCGCGCGCCGCGAACTCGCCCTCTCCGGTGCGCAAGTCGTCGCCTGCCCGTACTGCGGCGCAGCGGCAGGCGTGAAGTGCCGGGCGACACGCGGCGGCGACGCGCCCGCTACGCCACACACTGCCCGGCTCACCGCGGCCTCGAAGTGGCAGTACGTACAGACACTCGGGAAGGCGTCGTGACCTGCTGCGGCATGGACGTTCGGTGGTTTCGCGCGCGGGTTGCGGGCGCTGCAGCGGCTGGGATTCCGGTGTGGGATCCGGGGGCGCAGCGGTGAGCGGGCAGCACGAGACGCCGGCGGCCTGCACGTGGGACGACGTGCTGGAGTTGATGTATCCGCGGCTGACGCTTCTGGTCGAGGAGTTCCGGGTCGAGGAGGTTCGTGCGGCGGTTGCTGCGGCCGATCTTCCAGCGTGGGTGACCGTGCGGGCGTCGTCGCTGGTGCCTGCTGGCCAGATGTACGTGGTGAACCAGTCGGAAGCCGACCGGGCCCTTCGCGAGGCGGCTTTGCGGGGCCTGCGGTGAGCGGGCGCGGGCAGCACGAAACGCCCCACGGCGGCGACCGTGCGGCTGGGCGGGGGCGGGACGGGTCAGTCCTGGGTGATGGCTTCGGGTTCGGCGACGGAGGACCAGGGGCCGGCCGGCGGGCGCTCGGGGAGCTTGGCTCCGGGGCGTCGCATGTACCAGCGGATGAACTCGCGGAGGACGGCTGCGCGGGGGCTGCGGCCTTCGGGGTGCATTGCTTTGGTGGCGTCGAGGAATGGGGCCCATTCTGTGGCGTTCGGGACGCGGATGTTCTTGGACTTCTCGTAGTCGTCGCTTGTCTTGGCCATGTTCGCAGGGTATCGGCCTGTACCCACAAGGGCAACGGCACGGTCACCGCTATGCACCCACAAGATTCTTTGACGGACCGCTTGCCTTGCACCCACAAGATGCGTAGCGTTGTACCCACAAGGAACGGCATGGGGCCGGACCAAGTAGCCGTGGGGTCACCAATGTTCCGCATCGCCCGCCGCACCATCGCCGCCGCCCGCACCGTCACCTGGACCCAGCTCAACGACCCCCGACTGGTCACCATCACCGGCTACCTCCGCACCCTCGGTGCCGACGACCAGCTCATCCGCTCCGCGAAGTCCGTTCTCGGCCGCCGCATCAAGCAGGCGTACTCGGCCGCGGGCCGTGTTCGCCGCGCCCTCTTCACCCTGCTGAAGCCGAAGAAGTGCCGGGCCGGCTGGCTCACCACCACCCCCGGCTATGCCCCCGCCGAGCTGCCGCTGATCGCCGGGATCGTCGCCGAATACCCGAAGACCGCGCACCTCGTGCCGGAGGTCGGCTGAACCAACTTCGCCACGACCCCGATTGCCCGCAAGGAGACCGCCATGGACGCTAGCCAAGCCGCTCACGCAGCAGAGGCGGCGCAGAAGAACGCCACCGAACTCGCCGCCAGGGCCGATCGCATGGCCGAGACCTCCTCCGAATTGTATGGCCGGTTCGCCGGCGGCCAGCCGCTTCTCGTCGGTCACCATTCCCATCGGTCCGCGGTCCGTGACCGCGAGCGGGCGGACAACGCCACCCGCCGGGCCGTCGAAGCCAGCGAGGAGGCCAAGCGTGCCCAGGTCAAGGCCAACGCTGCGCGGATCGTTGCCGACCTTGCCGCAGTCAAGGGCGCCCGTTCCCGCCCGTGGTGCCGTGCCGATTTCCAGCCGGGTGACATCGTCACGGTCCGCTCGCACCAGTTGTGCACCGACACATACCGGGTGAAGCGTGCCAACGCGAAGACCCTCACGTTGGAGGGCCCTGGCGGCGGCTTCGACGATCCGAAGCGCGAATACGACCGCATCCTGTCCCGAACCCGCGACGGCGTGACAACCACCGACCCCGCTGCCTGACCAACGCTCACTGAAACGGAGATCACGATATGCCCAAGACGATCAGCATCGAGGTGTGCAAGGACGGCTGGACCAAGGGCCTGCAACTGTCGATCGGCAACGACAGCGACGGCTACCGGCTCGCCGGCCCGAAGTTCAACGGCTCATCCACGACGTTGCTCAAGGCCGAGCTGGACGAGCGGGACGCCCGCGAGATCCGCGAGTACCTCGCTAAGGGTTTCCCGCTGACCGAGGACGAGACCCGCCGCGCTGCTCTTCAGGAGGCTGTCAGCGCCGTCGTGGACCTTCAGTTCTCCCTCGACGTCGAGCACCCGGATCGCGCGGGTCTTCAGGCTGCTCCGGCGCTGCTGTCGGCGATGCGTGACGGCAAGACCGTCTGATGGCTGCCCAGGCACCCGTTCCGCACGGGCGCCCGGGCAGCACCCGCCCAACCACCTGCTGTGGCACTGGGCCGCGGCGTGCGCCGCCGTCTGATGGCCGCCCGGGTGCCCGTCTCGTACAGGCGCCCTGCCTCACACCCGAAAGGAAGCCTCGTGCCTGCTCGCCGCCCCCGCGTCCTCGACCTGTTCTGCTGCGCTGGCGGCGCGGGCATGGGCTACCACCGCGCCGGCTTTGACGTCGTCGGTGTCGATATCGCCGACCGGCCACGGTACCCCTTCCGCTTCATTCGGGGTGACGCTCTCGACGCGATGCGCGAACTGTGCCAGGACTCCGACCTCGTCCACGGGTCCCCGCCCTGCCAGGCACACACTGCGCTGACCAAGGGGACCAACTTCGGCCGCGAGTACATCGACCTCATCCCACAGATGCGGGAGCTGTGCCGTTGGTACGGCGTTCCGTGGGTGATGGAGAACGTGAGCGGCTCCACCCTCCGCAAGGACCTGACCCTGTGCGGCGAGATGTTCGGACTCGGCGTCATCCGGCACCGGCACTTCGAGATCGAGTGGTGGGGTGGCGAGCCTGCGCGGATTCCGCATCCCAAGCACCGCGGCCCGGTGCGCGGTTGGCGCCACGGCGTATGGCGTGATGGTCCGTACATCGCCGCGTACGGCAAGGGTGGCGGCAAGGGCAGCGTGTCCGAGATGCAGGCCGCGATGGACATCACGTGGACCGATGTACACGAGGAACTGACCGAAGCGATCCCGCCGGCGTTCACCGAGTACATCGGCCGGGAGTTCCTCAAGGGCTGGGGTTCGGCGCTGCGGGGCGTGCCCGACACGGACCCGATCCCCGAGATCATGCGCCCTTATCTGAAGCACAGCCCTGACGGCCGACTTGTGACCGTCTGAATCTCTTCCTCAGCCCGGCGTCCCGTCGGGCCTTCCCTCTCAAGGAGTCCCGAATGACCATCGCCGTTGCCGCTCTCGCCGTCGAGCTTGGCGTGACCGTCCCTGAGATCGGCCGCCGCGTCACTGTCCTCTGCCAGGAACTCGGCCCGCAGCAGGTCATGCACACCGTCGTGTTCCGGCGCGGCGACTGTGTGCTGCACGAGTCGGCCGCTGACCTGATTCGCCTCGACCTGGCGCCGACCGTCTGATGGCTGCCGATCCGAATGGCTGCGGCCACTGCGGTCTTCCCGAGCGTGGTCACGCCCGCCAGTGGACCGAGCAGGCCGGCTGGCATCAGTGGGAGCCGCCTTCCCCGGAGCAGGTCCTGGCCCGCATGACGGGCCGCCGTGCCGCCCGCACCAACCCGACCACCAAGGAGACCCGATGAACGCCCGTGACGACCTTTGGCGCTGGGCTCGCCGCGTAAACGAAGACCCGTACGGCGACCTGTACGGCGACAAGACCGAGAGCCTGCTCGACGCGTTCCGTGACGAGAGCGTCCGTGACGTCGAGATCGCGCGGGATGTGTTCCTGACGCAGCGGGACAACCTTCGGAACATGATCCTCGCCGAGTGTGACGTTATCGACGCCGAGGTGTACGGCCAGCACGACGAGGACGACGACGGCAAGCGCGAGGCGACCGCCAGGATCCGCGCCACCGTCGAGGAATGGCGCAAGCACTGCCAGGTCGTTGCACGGGCCCACGCCAACTGACTGTTCGGTGGCCGCTGTTGCGGCGGCCACCCCACCCGAGAAGAGGAACCATGACCGACGCTGAGTTCCCGCACCGTCTCCGTCTGCATGGCGGCCGAAATACCCACGCTGCTCGCGCCGTCCGCAACCCCACGGGCCACACCGCGCTGCACACGGTGTGCGGCTATTCCAACGGTCCGCGTGACGAGTTGAAGGCCGACGATGCGGTCGTCACGTGCCGAAACTGCTCTCAGAGGCTGAACCAGCTCAGCCGCGAGCAACAGGCCGGGTCGTGACGACGTCGGCCGAGGGGGTCCGTGCCGCCCACCACGTGCCTGCGAGGCGTGGCTGCCGGATCGCGCATACCGACAGCACTGGCCTGCGCCGTGAGGGCGTGATCGTCGGTTTCCGCAACGGCTGGCTGCGGGTCAGGTACGACGGCGACCCGCAGATCTACAACGCGCACCCGACCCGCAACACCACCTACCTCGACGCCGAGCCCCCGGCGCCGGACGAGCCTCCCATTCCCTGCTGACCCGATTGGAGCCGGCCGTGAACCTGGCCCCTGACCCGAGTGACGACGATCTGGACCGGCTCCTTGCTGCGTGCGGCCTGAAAGTCCCGCCGCCGTGCGGGACGGTGGCGGCCTACATGGGGCACCTGCGCCGCAAGGAAACACCCTGTGTCCCGTGTCAGGCCGCGTTCGACGAGGCGCAGCCCGGGTGGCTGTCGAAGCCTCGCCAGAAGCAGCCGATCGAGCACGGCACACCGAAGGGCGCCCGCGCTCATCAGCGCCGCAAGGAGGCCGCTTGCGGGCCGTGTGCCCGCGCGTACCGGGCCTATCAAACCGAGCAGCGTGCCATGCAGAAGGCCCGCGCGGCGGCCTGAAGCCGCGCACCCACCATCCATGAAGGAGTGACTATGAACGACCAGCACACCGCGGCCGACCCCGTTCGTACCCGCCGCGAGATTTTCCTCCGCCAGACGATCGCTCACAACGTGGGCATCGTTCGCACTACCGGCACCGAGTTCGCCGCGCACGCCGACGCCTCCGTGAACGCCTGGTGGGCGTACCGCCTGCTCCTGGCCTTGGCTGAGGCGGCGCCAGACTCCCTGTTCGCGACTCTCGCGGACATCAGCGACGAGCTGGAGATGGGCGAGGCGCCGGACGCGGCGTGGGAGGCGGCGCTGATTGCCGGGATCGATCCGGAGGCATTGACCGCGCACATGGAATCCACGTTCGCCGCCACCGAGACTGCCTGAGGAGGCTGCCATGTCCGACACCACCACCGCCTACACCCGGCTCCAGCAGCACACCCGGGAGATCTTCGAAGAGTACCGAGCCCAAACCCTCGCCGAGGCCGCCGCTGCTCTCCCGCCGTGGGAGGCCGTGTACGACTCCGCGACGTTCACGCCGCGGTTGCTCGCCTACTGCCAGGACGAGGTGACCGCCCGGGGCGCTGCGGAGGCGTGGCTGCGTACGCACTGCGAAGGCGCTGCCGGGTTGGAGTGGACGCCGGATCCTGTGATGGCCGGCGGCGACTGGGACCAGTGGCTGTCCCTCAGCCGCCTCGACGGCGGCACAGTGCTGGACACCGAGATCGTCGTCCGCCGGCGCGCCACGCAAACCACCACCGTTCAGGAGGGCTGAGATGACCGCCACTGACTACCCGCATCGGGTCCGCTTCTACGGCGGCCGGGCCGTCCATGCTGCCCGGCCGAGCACCGACTTCGCGAACAACCTCGTCACCGCCTGCGACGACCTGGTCCCCCTTGGGGGCGACCAAGAGCCCGGGGGCGCCCCGGTGACCTGCCGGGCCTGCATGAAGGAGCTGAACCGATGACCGACACCCCGCCCCCGATGACCGACCAGCAACTCGCCGTCCGCGACGAGATCCTGGCCGCCCTGTCCACTGCTGGCGCGTTCTGCGGCGACTGCGGTTTCGAGCCAGGCGAGATTGGCTGCTCGGACTGTGTGCGCGTCCGCGAGATGTACACCGACGCGCTGACGCCGATCACCGACCGGCTGCGCGCCGAACGCGATCAGGCCCGCGCCGGGATGGCCGAGGCGCTGCGAGTGCTGGACGCCGGTCCGCAGATGGTCAACGACCATGTGGTGCAGCACTGGTCCGTCGTGGCGCGAAACGCCGCGAACACGCCGCGCGCCGCCCGCGACGCGCTTGATGCCGCGCTCGACGCCGCCTGTCCGACCGATGAGGGACGGCGTCTGCTGGATGCCTACCGCGACGAGGTTCTCGCCGAGGCTTCCGCGATGCTCCGTGCTCACTGCCCGCAGCATGCCAACGGCGAGACGGCGTTCATGTCCTGCCACTGCCCGGCGGCCACCGAACTCGACCGAGCCGCACGCACCGCCCCGTAGACAACGCCGCCGGCCGCCGCGGGGTGCGGCGGCCACCCACCCAAGGAGCACACTGCCCATGACGCGCATCACGATCTACGTCGGCATGTCGGGCCCGGACCAGAGCTACGAGATCGACGCCCCTGACGGCTGGGACCAGATGACCGAGGCGCAGCAGGACGAGGCGATGGCCGACGAGGTTCAGGGCGCCATCGACAACCACGTCCAGGCCGGCTGGCACGTCTCGTGACCTCCGAGCCGCCAGCCCCGGACGAGCCCACCCCCATCCCCTGCTGACCGCCCCGGCCTGCCGTCCCGCGCGGCAGGCCCCCACCCGAGGAGCCACCGTGCCCGACCAGACCCCCACCCAGACCCTGACCGCCGTAAAGCCCATCGTTCAGCCCACCCGCTACATCGTGAACTGCATCCCGGAGGGCGCCAGCCCGGACGCCCACGTCTTCGAGATCACCGTCGAGTACCGCGGTGAAGGCCTGTGGGCCGTCACCCGGCACGGCAACTGCCTCGGGGTAGACGGCATCTGGGCGGAGGGCATCAAGCCGTACGACCGAGGCGACGACTGGCTCGCCGCACACCGATTCGACCTGGACACCGCGCTGCGCTTGGCGGCGGAGGCAGCGCCGAAGGTAACCGTCAACGGCTGGACTGTGGAAAAGGCGCTGGCCCGGTTCGCGTCGGGCGGTGCGTCGTGAGCGCCCTGTTCGGCTATGTGCCGGCGTTTGCACTGGCGGTGGTCCTGCTTACCGCGGTGTTGTGCGCCGCCCAGCGGAGCGCGGTCGAGGAGCGGGAGCGGCAGGAAAACACCGACGCCGTGAGCATCGAGCAGGCCCGGGTGGACGCCCAGTTCGCCGACATCGTGGCCGCCATGAACAGCAAGGAGAACCCGTCATGACGCCCCGCCAACGCCGTCGCGTCTGGACCCCGAGCGTCGGCGCGCGTCTCACCGAGCGGCAGTTGGAGTATGTGCGCCGCACGGCAGCCGGGGAGTCCTGGCGTCGGATCGGCACTGCTCTCGGCATCACAATCAGCGGGGTCGGTTCGCTGAGCCAGCAGGTCCGGGCCAAGCTCGGCGCCCGCAATGACGCCCATGTCGTCCATCTGGCGCATGAGCGTGGGCTCCTCAGATCGTCCCGACTGCGGGTCCTGCCACCGCCGCCGAAGCCGGGCGCCGGCCCGGATGATGCGCGGCGGATCGCTGCCCGTCTTGAAGCCAGCTACACCCGTCCGAGCCCCGAAGGGGAGAGCAGATGACCGAGCACTATCATGAGCAGGTCCGTCACCAACTCGCCGAAGCACAGGCCGAACTGGCCCAGCTGCACGAGGGCGAGGAGCCGTACGAGGACGAGCGGCTCGTGCCCACTGCAGCACAGCTGATCTGGCTGTGGAACCGCGACACCCCACAGCAGCGACTGGAACGCGCCGAGCGGCTGCTGACCGCCGTGGCCCGAGCGATGGCCTGCATGTTCCACGAGGCGCGGATAGCTGAGTACGACCAGGACCGTCAGGCAGCGCTCGCCCGCGCCGAAAAGGCCGAGGCCGATCTGGTCATTGCGGAGCAGCACATCGAGCGGGGTAACGAGGAGTTGGATAAGGCGTACTCGCAGCTGCGCGCCGCCCTCGCCGAGCGGGACAGCTTTGCCGCTGGCGTGCCGCTGATCTGCTGCGACGAACGGCACGAGGCGAAGGTGAGCGGCCTGGAGGCGCTTCTCATTGCGGGGCAGAAGGCCACCAGCCATTGGGAGGAGGCGTACACCGGGGAGGTCGGGGCTCACGGCACCACGGAGCGGGCACTCTCCGCGTCCGAGGCCCGGATCGCCGCCGTTCGGGCCGCGGCGCACATCGCGGACGGGGATGACACCACCGAGTGGGAGCGCGGCTACCGGTTCTGTGTTGACCGGGTGATCGCCGCCCTCGATGACCCCTCGACTCCGGGAGTAGCAGCATGACCGACTCGACCGCCCTCGGCGACCGCATGAAGCAGCACGAGGCCGCCTACCGGGCCGTCCTGCCGCGCCGCACCTACACGGTGCTGCGCGTAGACGGCCGCTCCTTCCACGCCTACCTGCGCGGCGCCGAGAAGCCGTTCGACACGCAGTTCGCCGACGACATGAACCACGTCGCCGAAGCCCTCTGCAAGGAGATCACCGGGGCGGTGTTCGCTTACACCCAGTCCGACGAGATCTCCGTGCTCTCCACCGACTTCGGCAGCGTCAGCACGCAGCCGTGGTTCGGCGGCGTCGTCGCCAAGCAGGTGTCGATAGCCGCCGCGCTGGCCACGGCCGAGCTCAACGCTCTGCGGCCCGGCCGGCGTGCCCTGTTCGACGCCCGGGTCTTCACCCTGGCTAACCCGGTCGAGGTCGCGAACTACTTCCTGTGGCGCCAGCGCGACGCCGTCCGCAACAGCATCAGCATGGCCGCACAGGCCCGCTTCTCCCACCGGCGGCTCCACGGTGTCAACACGGGACAGATGCAGGACATGCTGTGGTCCGAGCACGGCATCAACTGGAACCACTACGACGACGGCTTCAAGCGCGGCCGGGTGACGGTCCGGCAGACTGGCGGCCGGGATGTCGAGTACGTCGATCGGCGCACTGGTGAGACCGTGCAGACCACGGCGGTCCGTTCCTGGTGGGAGACCGTCGGTGCGCCACACTTCACGGCCGAGCCTGGCGGTTGGTTGGGCGGGGTCATTCCCGTCCTGCCCCAGTTGACGGGCGCTCTCGACGGTCCTGCCGAGCAGCCGGCCGATGGTGCGGCATGACGTCGGCCCGGGTCTGTCCGTTGTGCCTGATCGATCGGCATATGGAGCAGCCGCAGGCTCATCCGTATTGGGATGACGGGCAGTTGTCGGCGGGTGAGGAGTGGGCGGTGTCGGAGTTGTGTAGCTGCTCGTGCGCACAGGAGCCGGTGCATCGTCCGTTCGTTGACGTGCATCTGCCGCCGTTCATCGACCCGGCGGAGTACTAACGTCCACTTGACGCTGGGTTCGTGTACAATGGCCCGTAACGCACGAAACTCCCCGCCGGCCAGCTGGGGAGTTCGTGTTGATGAAATTGTTCGCCGGGACCGATGGTACTCCTCTGCCCTCCGGAGAACTGAATGCCCGTCGCCACCCCGATCGACGATGACCTGCTCGCTGAGGTGTTGGAGCTGACGCCCGCCCAGTTGCGCGAACTCCCGGACTACGTGCTCGTCTTCGTCCGCGAGCTCCTCGCGTCCTGACACAGCAGAGCGGGACGCTCCTCGCGAGAGCGCCCCGCCGACCCGCCAACCTGCAGCTCGCCACGGCTGTTGAACCCGACGGTACTCCGACCTTTGGAGTTGCGCATGTTCGACACCGCCGACGCCCCCATCGACATACCCCACTGCTCCTGCTGCCCGCGCGAACTGTACGGCGCCGACTACGGCCGGCTCGCCTGCGAGAAGTGCGAAGAGCGCATGTACGAGCGCCTCAACGAGGTCGGGAAGTACTGGGCCAAGCTCCCGGATTCTGCGCTCCGGCCTGTCGGTGAGCGCCAGCCCGGCCGCAGCATGAGCGTGCACCCCGGCATCCCCGGCAATGCCCAGGTCATCAACCTGACCGCAGGCGGCGACGACACCCCACTCGGTAAGCTCATTGCCGTCGAGGACGACTGGCGGCGCGCGGCCGGTTACCGACTGCGGGAGCAGTACGGCCGGCCGACGGTGGCCATGCCACTCGTCCTCAAGTTCCTTCGCCGGCACCTGCCGTGGGCGTGCAGCGCGCACAAGAACCCGCCACTCCTCGAAGACGGATCCGAGCTGCTTCCCGACGTGCAGGCGCTGAGTGAAGCGCTCGGTCCGATCGTCGGCGCGCTGAAGAAGGCCGCGGAAGGTGAGGCACCCGCTCGCCTGGTGCCCTCACGCTGCCTGGCACCGTACGTGGCCGGGTTTGAGTGTGCAGGGCAGGTGCGGGTCGGCGTGTCCATCGAGCCGCGGTGGTGCCCGGAGTGCGGGACACCTTGGGACCGCGAGACCTACATGCGGGTGGCCCGCGAGGCCAACCAGTTCGGAGCAGCAGCATGACCATCTTCTGTTGGATCGTCGCAGGCGTTATGACCTGGGGGGCGCTTCTGTCGGTCGCGAAGGTTGGCCAGCCGAAGCAGCCAACTACCGGCGGGGTCGCGGCCGTCACCGTGCTGATCAACGCGGCGATCGTCACGGGCCTGGTGCTGATCGCGACGGGAGCGTGGCATCGGTGACGGGCCTCGAGCAGACCGTGGTGGCGCGGGTCGAGGTCGCGAAGCACAACGCTCAGGCGCACGTGGACGGATACCGGGCGATCGCGCAGGCCCAGGCGCAGGCCGGGCAGTTGACGGTGCCGGCGGACTGGATCCCCGGCGGTGAACTGTGAACGGATCGCACGAGTATGTTTCTACCGCCTGCCAGCATCAGCTTCACGCTGACTGTCGGCGTACCTGCAAGTTCTGTCCGGCTGGGTGCCGGTGCGAATGTCACACGCCCGTCGTAGAGCACGAGTGTTTCCCCGAGCGTGGCGACGATGAGACTCCGATCCCGCCGTGGTGCCTCGACGGCAAGGTCTTCAACCCGTGCGGCGCTGAACTGGGGTGTGTCGGCGCCTGTGGAACCGCCGGGGACTGCCTGGACGGCCCGTGCCCATGTAACTGCCACAAGGAGGCGTCGTGATCGGGAAGGAACCGCGGCCGGGTGATATCGGTCTGACGGACGTGGATGGCCCGGTGGGCCTGGGGATCCGCGTCGGTCAGTGGCTCAACGGCTCGGGCTTCTCGACCTTCGAGCACGCGTTCCTGGTGCTCGATGGCGGCCGGCTGATCGAGGCGCAGCCGGGCGGCGCGGTCATCCGGCCGCTGTCGGACTACGCGGGCCGGCGCGTCGTGTACGTGGCGCCGACAGGGTTGACGGACGTGCAGCGGGCGGCGATCTGCGCCGCGGCCGCCAAGTACGTCGGGACGAAGTACAGCTTCCTCGATTACGCGGCGATCGCTGCGCACCGCTTCCGGCTGCCTGTGCCGTGGCTGTGCCGGTACGTGGGGTCCACGGGGCACGAGATCTGCTCCCAGCTAGTCGACCAGATCTACGCCGACGCCGGGGTGCATCTCTTCCGGGACGGGCGTTGGCCGGGCTACTGCACACCGGCTGACCTGTACGAACTTCTCGGCCGGAAGGCGCAGCGGTGACGACGACCTATCGCCTCTGGAAGACCGTGCAGCTGTTCGCTGTTGCCGGCGCGGTCGTGTCGTGCGGGTTGATTGCCACGGCCGCGGTGGGCGTCATCGCTGGCGGTGCGGGCCCGTCGATGCCGGGTTCGTTCGTGGTGGTGTTCTGGCTGCTGTGTGCCGTGTTCGGGGCGCCGTTTGCATGGCTGTTCAGCGGTGGGATCGGGGACGGTGAGCAGGGGTGATCTGGTGGCTGCTTGGTGTCCCGGCGTTCGTCGCCTGCATGGTCGGGTTGGGCGTGTCGTTCCGGCGTGAGCGCCGGATGGGTCTGCCGGCGTGGGCGCGGCGGAGACGGGGCCGGCAGCGCGGGGTGCGGTAGGGTGCCGGCCCGTGCCTCATGGACGTCCTTCGAAGCCTGCCCAGTCGGTCTACCAGCAGCTCGGCGTGCCGGAGACCTACTCACCTACGCGCCCGCAACGGCCGCCGGCGCTGGCGATTGTCGCGGTGGGAGTCTTCTGGGCCGCTGTGCTCGGCTTCGTGGGTTTGCTGGCTTTCTCGGTGTTTGGCCCCACACTGGTTCGTCCCCCGGCGACCCCGGTGCCGATGTCGAGCGACACGTGGGTACTGCCGACGTTCTCGGCGGCGCCCGGGATTGTGTGTGTGGATGGCTGGGTGTCGCATTCGCGTGGCCGGGGGACGTGTTCGCATCACGGCGGGGAGCGTAGGTAGCCCGTGGCCCCCGGCGTTGTCCGGGGGCTGGTTTCTGCTGGTGGGGGCGCCTATGGTGGCGTCACGATCTTGACGCTGGGAGGCGCTGATGTGTGCTGACACGATCTGGGGCGGTTTCACGATGGACTCGTCGTGGGGTGGCATCGTGGCCGACTCGGGCTGGAACGTGTGACAGACACCCACTGGGGCGGCTGACCGATCCGGCGTGTAGCGCCTGCCGCCTTACTGGCCTCGGAGTGTCTGGGCACCGCGCGGGGTGACGGCCAGGATGTGGACGGGGCCGTCGCGGATGTCGTCGGCGGGGTGAAGGTGGAGGCCGTGTTGGCGGAGGAATTCGCCGACCTGCGGCATGATCGCGGAGTGGATGAGGACCTTTTCGAAGCGGGGGCATGTGGTGGGCATACGCTTGAACCTTTCACTACTGGCCGGTAGGGCAATCTGTCCTATCTAACACCCGCCGGCCAGCGAGGCGAACATGTTGCCCGTGAGGCAACACGGGAATACGCGCAGGTCAGGCCGCTTCGTCCAGTCCGCCGATTGCCCGGTCGAGTGCCGAGCAGGCACCGTCAGGAAGTCGCGGCCCCCAGTCGTCGAGCCACTCCCGTACGCGCTGCACGGAGGACTCGGCCTCGCCCCGCTGCCGGCGCAGCGCCTTGATCACACCGACGTCTTCGGCGTGCTCCTCCCGCAGGTCTGCGAGTTCGGCGCGGTACGCCTCAATCAGTTCATTGAGGAACGGAAGCGGGTCGGGGGCGTCGCTGATCTCGCCGCCCCGGTTTTCGAAGTGCAGGTCGGAGGCGACGGCGCAGCGGAGCCGGTTGATGATGCTTGTCTGGTCCATGGGCCGGTCGGTCACGACTCCTCCTCGACGGGCAGCCACTTGATGACGGTCACCAGCTGTTCCTCAACCATGGTCGCCTCGACGGTGTCGCCGTACCAGCCGTGGTCGTCAGGGCTGTACTCATCGACCTCGTAGTCGCCCATGTCGATGCGGGTCTCGTACTCGATGGCCCACGTGTCGCCGTTTGCGTCTTCGAAGACACAGCGCCGCAGTTGGGTGTACTTGAGGATGCTGACGGGTTCGTCGGCGAGGATGTGATCGGGGAAGTACTCGGGCTCGTTCGGGCCCTCGGGTGGCAGTTCGAGGGCACGGAGTTCGTCGATGGTGAACGTGCGGGTGATGGGCATTGCTACCACTCCTCGTCTTCGTTGGGGTCTTTCCCGTCCCACGGGGTGCAGCCGTCCTCGGCGAGTACGGTCTCCAGTTCGCTGGCGAGGTGCACGAGGCGCCACGGCCGGCTGCTGTCGAGGGTACGTTGGGCAGCCTTGACCAGGGCCTGTTCGGCGATCTCAAGGGCCGTATCCCAATGACGGGTCCGGGGCTGGTAGCGGACGAGGACGTCCTTGCCGTGCCGGATGGTGGTGCCTTGGGTGTGGCCGATGTCGCGGGACTCGACCTCGAAGACGAGTCGGCCGCGGTCGGTGTCGAGCTCGATGAGGTGCCTCACGCGGGACGTGACGGTCACGGCTGGCCTGCCTCGTCGTAGCACACGCCGCGGCAGTGATCGCAGGTGCCGATGAGCTCGTGGCGGGGCTCGTCGCATGGCTTGCCGCACGGGTTCCCGTCGGTGCGTTCACAAGCCAGCGTCACCATGCGTGGGCTGTAGAGACCGCAGCCGTCGTGCAGGTAGTAGCCGTTATCGGTGGCGTACATGCGGACGCGGGTCACTTGCAAGGTACGGCCCTTGTCGGGGCCGTCGAGGACGGTCAGCCAGTCTCCGGCCTTGTGCATCACGGCTGCTCCTGTCTGCTGTCGTGCTTCTCAAGGTGCTGCCGGATGTCGTCGGCGCTGAGGCGGCTGGTGGTCTTCATGAGCTGTTCCAGTTCGCCCATGATTTCCCACCAGTCGGGGTGGGCTTCGAGATCCATGACGGCCTGGCAGGCGTCCCTGTCGGTGCAGATGACGGGGAGCCACAGCCCGTCGCAGGAGATGGTCCAGCCGCCGCCGGTGTCGGCCGGGCCGTAGATGCTGTAGCCGTCAACCTCTTCGGGAAAGGTCATGGCTGCTCCTCCGGGTTGTTGGCGAGGTATTCGTGCCGGTAGCCGCCGAGTTCGGCGATGCGCACCTGGCCGGCTTGCCACTGACTTGGTCCGTCGGGCCCGTCGAGGGTGTCGCTCCAGCCAGGCTGATAGTCGGGATGGTGGCGCCACATGCGGGTGAAGTACCGCATGGTGGAGCAGGGGAATCCGTGGGCGGGGTCGCAGGTGACGCAGCGGGCCCAGCTTCGGCCACTGTGGTCCATGTATGGGGAGTGTTGGACGACGGCGAGGCGCAGGGACTCGATGCGGACGGTGGCGTTGTCGCGTTCGGGTCCGGCCGGCAATGCCTGGGCTTCGGTGAGGTCTTCGCGGAGGCGGGCGTGGACGAAGTCCTCGGCGTGGAACTCCCACAGCCAGCCCGAGTCGCCCTTCCCGGTCATCTCTGGCTCTCCTGGTAGCAGCCGTAGCAGTCGTCAACAGTTCCGTTCTCGCAGCAGTGCTGGTTGAGTGGGGTACCGGTGTCGGCGTGGAGCCGGTAGTCGTCGAGGATGCTGTCGAACTCGTGCCAGAACTCTTCACTCTCCCCGTGGCGGTCGAAGCGGTCGCGGTGCGCCTTCAGCCACTGCTCGACCTGGTCTCCGCGGCGGGGCAGCGGTTCGGGCTGGTGGCTGGGGCCGGTGTGAGTGATGGCGTCGGCGAACTGGCGCCAGAGGCTGCGGTTGGTCACGGCTGGCATCCGATCTGGTGGTCGCCGGCTCCGTCACACACCGGGCACGGCTCAGTGGTTGGCCGCGTCGCGGGCCGTTCGTGCAGGTAGGTGAAAGCCTCGCAGCCTTCAATCCCCCAGGCGGCTTCCCGCGGCTCCGCGTCGGGCAAGTCCTCGAACGCGCCGAGGCCGCCGAGGTGCCGTATGAAGTAGGACTCTTTGCCGACGGCGAGGGCCAGGTCGAGCCTGCCGCCTTCCTCGGTGGTCTCGCCGATGATGTCGCCGACCTGGTAGCGGGGCGTGGGGTTGTCGGTCACTGCTTCTCCGGGTAGGCGTTGACGGTGACGTCCACGGTGGCGTGGTAGCCGGCACCCGCGAGTGCGGCGTTGAGCAGGTCCGTGATGTGCTCGGCCTCGTCCTCGCTGTCGCTGTCGAGGTTGCCGATCCACATGTCGGCGGTCGCGTAGTGGCTGCTCACGGCTGCTGCTCCTCGGGGGCGAAGACGATCAGGCTGGACGGCCAGTGGCCGCCGCCCTTGAGCGGGTCGATGTGGTTGGCGGCGAACTGCATGCCGTCCTGGAACTGCTGGACGGTCATCGGGCTGTTGGACTCGACGCGGATGTCCTTCGCGGCTTCGGTGACGGCTCGTCCGCCGATGGCCTGCTGGTAGCGGAGGAGGGTGTCCTCGGCTAAGTGGTGGCGGAGGAACGTGTTGATGTCGGCGGGGGTGGCGTGGAAGCGGGACGGCTCGTTGGTCACTTCGCTTCTCCGATCCTCTTGATCAGCTTGCCGATGTGGTCGCGCAGTTCGGTGTTCTCCTTGCGGCTGTACTCCAGCACGTCCTCGGCCTGACCGAGTTCGCCGCGCAGCCGGAGGATCTCGCCGAGCATGTCGGCGTAGTCGCGGCGGATGGTGGCGGCCGTGTACTGGGATGGCCGGTTGCCGTGTTCGCGGAGCGTGCGGAGCTGCTCGCCGCTCAGGGACTCGGTCACGGCTGGTCCTTGAGGTGGTCGAGGATCTCGTCAACGGCGTTGGGGAGGCAGTTGTGCCGGTTGCCGGGGATGTCGGTGGTGCTGTTCTCCAGGTCGTGCAGCCAGTCGGGGTTGGCGTCGGCGAGCCAGGCACGCACGGCAGCCTGGACCTGCCGCCGGTTGGTGACGATCGACCATTCGTCGGGGTCGGTGTCGTCGGCGGGGAGAACGATCGGGGCGGGGATGGTCACTTCTGCTCCTGGTGGACGAGTTCGGCGCAGTACAGGGCGTACTTGCTGCTGTAGTCGGAGTGGCCGACAGCCTGCTGTTCGACGCGCTCGATGGCGGCGATCGGGAGGGGCTTCCTGCCGTCCTCGGCGCCGGCCTGGTGCATGACGGCGCGTTCGTGGAAGACCCATTCGGGCTCGCCGTCAACGATGTCCTCGCGGGCCGAGCGTTCGGCCTGGGCGGCGGTGAGGACGTTGAGGAGGCGATCGCGGAGGGCGAGCTTCTGGTCGAGCTGGCGGGGCGTGATGGTCACTTCGTCTCCAGTGCGTATCCGGTGCGGCGGGGCTTGCCGGTCTTGGTGGTCGGGGAGTCGTGGAGGAACTTGGCGAGGATCCGGCGGGGCCGCTTGCCGTCCTGGGCGTCAACGACCTGCGCACTATCGGCGTGGACTTCGACGATTCGGACGAGCGGTCCGCCACGCGGGTCGCAGGATCGGTAGATCTGGCCGGGCTGGATGGGCATGTGCTGCTCCTTGTCAGATGGGTTGTCCGTCGCAGTTGACGGGTCCCTCGGGTCCGTTGTGGATGCCGAAGCATTCGCCGCAGTCGGGGTCGTCGGTGACGTACACGTCGTCGTCGCGGATGGTGCCGACCCAGACGTGCTCGGGCTGGCCGTCGAGCCAGGAACGGCGATCGGGGTTCACTCAGCGGCCCCGCCTCGGGCGATGGCGGCGGCCTTCGTGCAGTCACGCGAGTCGATCCACTGATCGCCGGCGCCGATTCGGGGTTTCGGCGGCAGGTGCCACGGCGACGCGGTGAAGTCACTCTCGATCTCTTGGGCGACTTGCTCGCGCACGTGGGCCTCGATCGCGGCTGCGAGGGTGGCGAGCCGCCGCCGGGCCTTGGCGGCGGCATCGATGGGCATGAACCGGAACGACTTCTCCAGCTGGGCGCGGGCGTCGGCGGCGGCCTGCTCGGTCGGCTTGGTGGTCATTACCACTCCTTGGGGTTGATGGCCTCGAACAGGACCCACCGGTTGCCGGCGGGTTCCCACTGCTTGACGTGGATCCGGGTGACGCGGGAGACGCCCTGTTTGACGAGATCGGCCTCGTAGCGCACCTTCTCGTACGCCTTGGCCTCGCTGGTGTGTTCGGTGCGGATCGGCTTCGACTTGCGGGTGGCCATTGCGGCCTCCTCAGTTTTCGTTGCGGATGGTGTCGCGGTTGGGATTGTGGTCGGGGATGCCGCAGCACACACCCGCTTCGGGCAGGAGTCGGGCGAGGCGCGGCCATCGGGTGAAACGGGCGGCGCAGCGGCAGCAGGTGTAGATACGCCACGGGCGGGGCTGCTCGCCATTGATGGCGACGGCGATGGTGTGACACACGGGGCATCGGTGGGGCTTGTCGATGTTCCATGTGGTGGGACGGTTCACTGCTGCTCCTCGGTGGGCACCCAGGGCCCGTAGGTGATGGTGCGCTCGACGATGATGGTGCCGGGATACGCGGCACGGAATGGCTTGAGGCGGTTCTCGGCCTGGTCCAGGGTTGGGGCGAGGTCGGCAATTTCGCCGTTGGGGAGTTGGATGCCGTACTCGCGGTCGGGGTCGGTCACTTGGGCTCCTCCTCGGTGTCGTCGTCGCCGTGGTCAGGCCGGCAGGTCGGCATCGAGCCGGGCGCGGTCGTGTTGTGGGTGTGCCAGTTCGACGGCGGGGATCTGGGTGTCGGTCATGGCGGGCCCTCAGAGCTTGTTGGGCTGGATGTCGAAGGCGGTGACGGCGCCCCCACGGGTTTCCGGGTACAGCTCGCGGATCTCGTCGCGGATCGAGTTGAAGAGGTCGAGGCGGGTCTGGCCGGGCCCCGGATTGCGGGTGCCCTGGTAGCTCCCGAGGCGGGCGCCGTACGCATTCGGGGCCTGGATGGTCATGAACCAGAAGTGGGTGCCCTGCTCGTCGCTCGGCGGGGTGGTGTCGGTCATCGTGCTGCTCCTACGGGTTGGTGTGGCTGGTGATCTCGGCGACCCGGGCGTTGGCGTACGTGTCGTAGGCGGCGTGCTGGTCCGAGGTGGTGTCCCACGGGTCGTAGTTGGGGTTCGATGCCGTGAACTCCTTGCAGGCCTGAACGTGGGCCTGATAGTTCGCGTTGTAGGCGGCATCCTCGGGCCGGGTGCTGGTCACTGCTGCTCCTCACGCGCGCTTCAGGTAGACGGGCTGGCCGTTGACCGCGGCGCCGATGGTGCGCCCGTCGCGGCTGCCGATCCAATGGGTGACGGACCCCAACGGGATGCCCTGGTCGGCGAGTTGGCGTCGCGCCCACTCGGGCAGAGTGTCGGGACGATTCGGGGCGTGCGTGGCGGTGGACATGATGCTGCTCCTCAGTTGGCGTGGTCGCTGGCGTACGGGCACTGACCGTTCTCGTTGAGGACGCCGGTGCAACCCCAGCCGTGGACCGACTGCTCAGTACAGAAGGTCAGCACGGCATCCCCAAGTGGGCGGAGGGCGTCGGCGAGTTCCTGTGCTGCCGTCAGGATGTTCGGCCAGTTGTTGCGGGCAGCCGCCAAATTGTGACGGCTCCGGGCCTGCGCGAAGGCCGACTGGGCGGGGGCCAGCTGGGGATAGCGTCGAGCCCAGTACAGGGTGGCTTCGTCGAGCATGGACAGCGGGCCGGTGTACTGCGGGTCGAAGTGCTTGACCCGATCGAGCTCGCTGGCCATCTGCCTGGCGGTGTAGTCCTTGAACACGGTGCTGCTCCTTGGTGTGGGTGGGCTGCCGGTGAACGCACAGCCCGGGGCGGTTAGTTGGCGTCGTGCCACTCGTAGCGGGCTTCCTGCCGGACCACGGTGCGGTCGAGGATGCGGATGACGAACCTCCACGGCATCCCGGATGGGTCCTCGGGCCGGGCTTCGATGCTGCCGGCGAAGTCGTTGGCGGGGAACGCGTCGATGATGGACTGCAGTTCGGCCTGGATCTCGTAGCCGGAGTACGGGCTGGCGGTGAGCGGCACGATGGCGTCGGCGGTAATGACGGTGACGCGCCCGGTCGCGGTGCCCTGAACGGTCTCGATAGTGGCGAGTCGGAGGTCCTGACCGAGGAGCCTTTGGCCTCCTCGTGGGCCTCGTGTCGTACAGCCCTGAATCTGCGTCCACGTGAGTGGCGGGGTGATGGCGATTCGGCCGGTGTGATGGGAGTCGTAGCCCATGTCGGGTCCTTTCGGGTGGACCGCCCGGTGCGTTGACCGGGCGGCCAGGACGGTTAGAGGTGTTGTTCGATGGCCTCGCCGATGCCCGCCACGAGGGAGGCGCGCATGTCGTCATCCATGTCCGGGGCGAACGCGAACAGGATTCTGGCGATCGGCTTGCCGTTGGCGTCGAGGGTGAGTTCGGCGTCGGTGTCGGGCTGCAGTCCGTCGGCGCCGAGTTGGACGGCCCAGTGGCCGAGGGGCGCGGCTTTCCGCCGGAGGTCGTGGATTTTGAGCTGGGCGGCGTCGAAGTCTCCCCCGCCGAGGCTGTCCCAGAGGTCGTCGCCCTCCATCATCTCGCCGACGCCCATGTAGTCCGGGTCCTCGGCGTTGATGTCGAACTGGCGGGCGGCCTCACGGTGGAGGTTGGCGTCGGTGTAGGGCAGATCAGGCATGGCGCGCTCCTTCGGTTGGGTGGGCCCGGCCGCCGGGGCCGCCGGGCGGGGGCGGTCAGTTGGTGGGCTGTGTGGTGGCGGTCTTCCACTGGGCATCCCGCCACTCCTGCACCTCGAACACGGCGTCGGACAGGCACATGACCGCCTCGTCAGGGTCACTCTCGCGGGCCTCGACGATCCGCGGAACACCATCGGTCCAGTCGATGACGTATTCGCCGTCCGGGTCGAGGCCGGCGCCGGGCGGGCAGGTGCAGGGCGATGTCGGGAGGGCGTAGTACTGCTGCTTGATGCAGCACGCGGTGTGACGCTCTGACACGTGGGGCTCCTCGGGTTGGGGTGGCCGCCGGGCACGGCCACCAGGTCAGAACGGGCTGATGGCGCTGTTCGACATCCGGTAGGCGTACCCGTACTCGGGGTCGAGGAGCGGGCCGGCGGATCCGTGGTGGTACTCGGCGATCGCGCGGAGGAGGGTCTGCTGGGCGGCGAACAGGGCGTGAGCCTCGGTCTTCAGGTACTGCTGTACCCAGGCGGGGATCCCGTCGGCGGGCGCGTTGGCGCGGATCTCACTGTCGAGCTTGTCGAGGGCGCCATGCCAGGTGGACAGCATGTCGAGGTGGCCGCGAATGATCTTCTTGGCTTCGGCGAGCGGGTAGGTGCCGCGCGTGGTGCGGTCGATCTCGTTGGAGATTTCGCGGATGCTGCCGCCGGTGAGGCTGTTGAAGCTGTCCGGGATGCGGCCGGTCGCCTCTTCGTAGTGGGCGGCCGCGTCGTGGCTGGGCCGATGGGGCGGGGTGGTGCCGAGGTCAGGCATTGGAGTCCTTCCCGAGGGGCAGCTTCCTACTCTTCAAATGTACATCACGCCCTTATGTACGTCAAGCCGCGATGCTAATATCGACTCCATGGACACCAACGCCGCCGACCAGCCCATTGCCACCGCACGCGCCAACCTCTCCGAACTCATCACCACCGTTCGGATGCTGCGCCGCTCCTACTTCCTCACCAGCCGCGGCAAGCGACAGGCCGCCGTCGTACCGGCCGAGCTGGGCGAACTGGTCGAACGCGCCGGCGGCCCAGACAAGGCGGCAGGCATCCTCAAGGAGCACCTGAGTGGGACACATTGAGCACCGATCTCAACCGCCGAACAGCCCTCTACCGGCTCTATGACCAAGCCGATCGGCTGCTGTACATCGGAATCGCCTTCGACCCACAGATTCGCTGGTATCAGCACGCGAGCAGCGCAGAGTGGTGGGGGCAGGTCGCCCGCCGGGAAGTCGAATGGATCGCAACGCGAGGCCTCGCCACCCTCGCCGAAGCCGCTGCGATCAAGTCGGAGGGGCCTCTGTACAACGAGGTGCACAACACGGGCCACTGTCCAGGACCGAGCAGGGTTGAGCGCATCCCGAGCCGTCCGGCTCGACCTTGGAACAGTGCGGAGCTGGACAGGTCGGCGCACCTCTATGCCCAAGCGTTAGCAGAGCGGGATGCTGCCCGCCGCGCACTCCAGGCCGAGGCCGTCAGGGCGCTCCAAGCTGGCGTCAAGCAGGTCGAAGTCGTCCACAAGACTGGCTGGACCCGCGAGTACCTACGCCGGCTCAGGCAGAAAGCCGAATCCTCGCCCGGCCCAGCCGAGCCCGACGGCCCCTGACCCGCCCCGCCCGAGCACACGACAGGATCACCACATGGGACAGCAGATCATCAGGCAGCCAGACGGCCGACTGGCCGTCTTCTCCAGCATCAGCGACTCGTTCATCGTCGTGGACGCCACCCCGGAGGAGATCGTCGAGTGGCGCGCCGAGCAGGCCGCCGAGCAGGCACGCGAGCGCACCAAGGTCGAGCTGAAGCGCGTCCTGGACGAGGGTGTTGACCGGCCCTACCAGCAGTTCACGCTGACGTGGGAGGAGGCAGCGCGGAGGGACCGGGAGTCGGGCGCCTGACACGACGAAGCCCCCGCCGTGGCGGGGGCTTTCGCATGTCCGGGTCAGGCCGAGACGGACGGTACGTCGAAGATGGGTCAGCCTGGCCGCTCAAACGCGGCCCGCTGCTCCGCGCTCAACGGCAACGCAACCGCATAGAGAAGCTTCCAGCCCTGAAGGAACGGCCCGGTCGCCCGCAGTCGATGCCCGCACGGCTCGAACACGACCCGTACCCCGCCTTCGGCGACGCTCGTCTCGGTCGCCCGGGCTGCCGGCTCCCGGCACACGAAACACGGCAGGGAGTCCGCGACGACGAGGGCGCTGTCGGATGTCATGAGGACCGCTTGCCCCATGGGGCCGCACGAACGCCACCCGTTGGGGTGGTTTTGGGTGCCTCAGTCCCCGAGTGGCTCGCGCGGGTCACGGCCGGGCTCGGCGCCGTCGATCGACACGATCTCGTAGCCGGCCTTGTCCGCCGCGTCCCATACGGCGGCGGCCTGTTGCTGGGAGTTCCTGGTCCCAATCAATCGCCTGGGGCGCCCGCGGTACGTGGCAATGCGCGGACTGTCGGCCGCGGCGGCGGCCATCCCGATAGTCCACCGGACCGTCACCTCATCCGGCGAGTTCGACTCCGACGTGGGCCACGTCTCGACGAATCCGAGCCAGCCACCCGCAGCGGTCACCTGCGCGTTCCACGCCTGCGCCTCGATCGGGTCCCCGGAGATTCTGCTGGGCGCGACGGCGATGATCAGCTTGCCCCGGCAGCCTGCGACGGCCCGGTCGAACACAGGGCCGGCGCAGCTCACGCCGTACTCCTCGACCCACTCCGTGATCGCGTGGCCGGTCGTGGCCGCCCATGCTTCGATCAGCTGCTTCTGCTTCTCGCCAGCGAAGCCGGGGTTCGGGGATCCGACACGGATGTAGCCGATCACGGGCGGCTGGGTCTCGGTCATGGTCTCAGGCTAGCGGCGGGGGCTGTCGTCCGGGGCCGGATCCGCAGGCTGGCAGGGTGTGGTCCAGTGCTGGTAGGTGATCTGGGTCCAGCCGGCCCAGGTCTTCGGGTCTGCTGCGGCACAGGAGTCGATGACGAAGCCGGCCTCGCCCAACACCACGATGGCATCGGTGATCGGCGGGACTGCGGTCGGCTCGTCCGCGGGCGCGATCAGGTAGCGGCCGGGCCCGTCGGGGTCGGCCATCTCGTAGACCGGCTTCACGTCGAGGGTCAGGATGTCGCCGACCTGGCCGCTGGGCCCGTCGATGCGCAGCCACCACTCGGCGTTGCGGAGTCCGAGGGTGGCCATGTGCGGGACGGGAAGGCCTTGCCGGGCGGGGCGTGGGGCGGCTGCTGCCTGCCGTTCCCGTCGGATGCCTGCGTCGAACTCGTCGAAGGTGCGGATGAGATCGGCGGCGAGCCGGTCCTCAGGGGTTGTCATGCGGCCAGTCTGCCATCGGCCAGTGACAGCCGGGGCCCGCATGCCCCGTCCCGGCCCGTGGCGGCCCCTCTGGCGGCCGAACGCGGCCCGCAGGCAGCCCCGGGGGCATCCGGGGCGAGAACGGGCCGCTACGCGATCCACCCGGCGCGCTCAGGTACCGTCGCCCACCTTCCGCAGTTCCGACGCCTCACACAGCGCCGACCCGATGAAGAACCCCAACGCGCGCACCGTCCACCGGCCCTGCGTCTTCCCGCCCGGCTCCTTCTCATCCACGATGTACCCCACCCGGCCCACGGCCCGCGGATCGTCCTTGCAGGCCACCACCAGCACCTTGTCACCACTGTTGAACATCACGACTGCTCCTCATCGGTCCATGGGGTGTAGGTCACGCGGCGGGACGCGAACACGTACCGCGTCTCGGGCTCGCCGTGCTGGATGGCGCGGAACATACCGAGGGCCGACTCCTGCTCGTACTCCGCCCGCTTCGACGGCCAGGGCGCCGATGCCAGCGGCGAGACCATGTCGCGAGCCCCGTCCGGGTACTCGATGAGATAGCCCCACTCGATGAACTCCTCCGGCTCGGTCATGAGTCAGCCCCTCAGCCCCGGTAGGCGGTCAGGAGCCACGCAGGCTGCTCCTGCAGCGGCGTCAGGCCCAACACCTTGAGCGCCTTTCGGAGCCGGCTGTCCGCGCCGCCACCAGCCTCCAATACCAGCATGGCCGGGTCGATCTCTTCCGACTCGCCGAGGTACGCGCCGTACTGCTTCGTGACGAGCAGCAGATCCTCGGCTTCGTGGCCGGTGCGCTCCAACTGCACGCCCAGCCGTGCCTCGGCGGCGCGGAGCCGGTCGAAGTAGCCATCCACGGTGTAGTCGCCCTCGAAGAAGCCGACGGAGGCCAGGAGTCGCTTCTTCGCCGCCTCGTCAAAGGACTCCTCATCGTCGAGCCAGTCGAGGTTCAGGCCCCACTCGTCGGAGTCGTCGGGGTGGACCTCGCGGACGAGCCAGCGGCCGTCGCTGCCTTGGAGCCGGTAGCCGTAGGACAGTTCAGCCTTGATCGTGACGCCCATGGTGGCGTTCCTTTCGCGGTGGTTTGTGGTTGTTGTCTCGTGCCTCGGGGCACACGGGTACCCCTGTGACCTGTCGGTTTGCGCTCAACTCGCGGACGAGGAGCAGGCGGTGGGGCCGCCGGCGGGATGTGCCGGCGGTGTGGGCGCGTCAGTAGTTGGCGCGCTACTCGTAGTCGCCTTCCCAACCGTTCTCGTCCCCGTCGGGGAACAGGAAGTCGGACGTCATGGGCTCGGCGCAGTAGCACTCGTCGTCCGGGCATCCGCGGCTGCAGCTCTCGAACTTCGGGAGCGGGGGGAGCGGTCGGGTCGGTCGGGGCTTCTGGAGTCGGGCCACGATGGGTACGAGCTCGCCGTCCACCCACATGCTGGTCTCCCGGTACTCGAACTCGTCGTTGGCGTCGTTGGCGTTCGTCATGGTTGCTCTCCCGTCGGGGTGAAGTCGTTCCAGGATCCGCTAGTTCGGCTCGCCGCGGGTCAACGCCGTGAAAGCGTCGCCGGCCTGAGCCACGTACCCGCACAGCCAGTCACAGCCGCCGTCCCGGCCGGAGCCTTCGAGGTGCAGCTCCTCGTGCAGCTCGTCTACGGTGGTCCAGCCGACGTCGCTTGGGCCGCGGACCGGCGAGCGGCTGCATCCGTGGAACATGCGCTGCGCGAGGTACGTCACCGGGTTCTCGCGGGCGTCACGCCAGGCGACATGCCCATGCAGCCAGCGGGCGAACGTCATCGGCAACACCACGGCCGGCTTGCGGCCCGAACCGACGCAGCGCGTATGCCAGACGAACCCGTCGGCGGTGACAGTCCCGACGATCGGCCCATCGGGGTCGTACGGCTGCTGGTGCTTGTACAGGGTGCCGTTGTTGCGAATCCGGATCGTCTCCTCGCACACCGGACACAAGCCGGTCGCGATGATCGTGGTGGGCATGATGCTCCTCTCTGGGATGGGGCCGACCGGCTCGGTCGGCCCCATCACGACGTCAGGACTTCGCGTACGGGAGCAGGCGGGTGAGCTCGGGCTGCCACGACAAGCGGACCCGGCCGCCAGTCCCACCGCGACGGTTCTTTGCCACCGTCAGCACCACCTCGTCCTCGGCCGGCGAATGCGCCAGCAGTACCGTGTCCGCCGCCTCCATCAGACCGCCGACCAGATCCGTCGGCTGCGGTTCCCCCTCGACCCGGCGCGCTAGGTGAGCGGTCGCGACGATCGTCACCCCGAACTCCTGCGCCAGGTCACGCAGGGCCTGGATTTGCTGCCGCCCGCGCCCGGTGCCGTCCTCGGACCGCCAGTTTGAGGTCAAGGCGACGAGCTCCAAGCCGTCGGCCATCACCAGGCGGGTCGGCTTGGTGCCGGCCGCGCGCGTCGCCAGGTTCTTGCGCATGGCCGGGATGTTGGCTGGCGAGTCCTCCCAGATCTCGACGAGCGTGTCCGCGATCTCGGGTCCGAAGGCCTTGATGCGGGCGAGTTCGTCGTCGCTGAGGGTGTGGTTGTGCATCTTGGCGCTGTCGATGCCGAGGCGTTCGGAGATGATGCGGGTCATCGTCTGGTGGTGGTTGATCTCGGTGGAGTACAGCAGGGTGCGGTGGTTGAGGTCGAAGCCGACGTGGATGGCCATGTTCAGCGCGGTCATGGACGTGCCGGAGCTGACGGGGCCGGCAAGGAGGACGAGTTCGCCGGGGTGCAGGGCGATGTGGGCGTTCAGGTCGGGCCACGGGGTGGGCAGGGGCTCGGTCATGGGCTTGTTCCTTCCGGATTGGTGTGGGTGATCACTCGCGGGCCATGTCGGAGAGGGTTCCGTAGTGGGCACGCCAGGCGAGGGGGCGCATGAGGCCGGAGGATCCGCCGCGGTTCTTCGCGATGTGGACCTCCAACTCGCCTGCGCCGGCGCCTGAGTAGCCGCCTTCTTCGTCCCGCTCGCGATGCAGGAGCAAGATCACATCGGCGTCTTGCTCCAATCCGCCACTTTCGCGCAGATCGGATGCTTTCGGGCGCGGTTCCGCGCGATTCTCCGGGCCGCGATTCAGCTGGGAGAGTGCGATCACCGGGATGTCGAACTGCTTGGCGATCAGCTTCATCTGCCGGGACAGGTGGGCGACTTCCTGCTGTCGGTTTTCGAACCGCTCCGAGGCCTCCATCAGCTGCAGGTAGTCAACGACGGCGATCTTCGCGGGGCGTCCCTGCCCGGCCATCCACCGCAGCCGGGCACGGATCCGCTGCGGGGTGATCGCCGGACTGTCGTCGATCAGAAGCGGGGCGTTGCGGACCTCGGGCCGCACCTTGTCCAGCCGGGCCCGTTCCTCTGCTGTCAGTCCGTTGGGGTTCGGCTTCGTGAACCGCTCCAGCAGCACCTTCGCCCGATAGGCGGCGATCCGCTCGTAGATCTCGGCGCGACCCATCTCCAGCGAGAAGATCGCCGCCGGCTTGCCTTGGCCGATCGCAATGTCCTGCGCCGCACCGATCCCGATCAGGGACTTCCCGTTGCCCGGCCGCGCCCCCACCACGATCATCTGGCCGCCCCGCAACGTGATCTCGCTGTTCAGGTCCCGCCACGGCAGCAACACCGACGCCTCCGGCCGAGTCCCTGCCTGATCCGCCCACTCGTCGAAGTCATCCGCGACCCAGCCGAGTTCCTGCTCCTCCACGTTCGCCGCCGCGGCCTGCACCTCGGCCATCGCCGCGTCCATGTCCCGATCCGCGTCGAACTCCGGGCTGGACGCCTGCTGCAGGATCCGCACTGCGGCCTGGTGCAGCTTGCGGCGCGCGGCATCGCCGGTGACCTGGTGTGCGTGCCAGCGAACGCCTTCGGGGCCACCGATGACGCCGTGGCTGGCAAGGTCGGCGATCCGGCCGATGTCGTGCCCGAACAGGCGCATCTGGCCGCTCTGCTCCAACTGGCGGGCCACGGACGGCGGGTCGATCCACGCGCCAGCCTCGGCGAGGCGGATCGCGGCCTGGTAGGCGGCGGCACAGTCCAGCTGGTGGAAGTGTTCGGGCTTGACGGTCTCGGACGCGACCTCGCCGAGGTCGCGGCGGCTGATCGCGGCGCCGGCGAGGGCCCGTTCGGCCATGAGGACGGCCGGGGTCGGGGCGTAGCCGCCGGGGATGGTCTCGGTGTCGGCGGTCATGCGGCGGTGGCCTTTCGGGTGCAGGGGCAGGGGGCATAGGAGCCGTCGGCCTGTTCGATCTGGCCGTAGTCGCAGCCGTTCTCGCCGCAGAACGTGGGGTCGGCCCAGGCCGTCTTGGCCGGTCGGGGCGTGGCGGCAGCCGGCTTCGGCGGGAGGTCCTCGATGCGGTACTTCAGGGCGCCGGTGCGGCTGCGGACGGGTCCGAGGTCTTCGGTGAGCTTCGCGGCCAGCTCGTCGTCCAGCTGCCAGCCCTGGCTGTGGGCGGCTTCAAGGAGCAGCGGCGCGAGATCCTGTGCGGTTCGGCGTCCGGCTGCCCAGCGGCCGGGCAGGGCTTGCAGGAACGCCGCTGCCTTGTCGGTCTGGCTGGGAGTGAAGTCCTCCCCCGCCTCCGTCGTTTCGGGCGCCGGGTCGGGCACGGCTCGCGGCTTCGGCATCCGGGAGGAGGTGGTCTTCTTCGTCTTCTTAGAAACGTCTTCTTCCTGGACAGTGGGCTGACCACCCTGGTCAGTATTCTGACCAGCCGAGTACAGCCCGCTGACCACCTGGTCAGCATTCTGACCACCACAAAGACGGACACTCTGGACAGGGAAGGGCTCGTTGAACGCGATCTCGTACAGGTTCGTCGTCTGGCCAGCCGCACCCGAGGTGACGATCCGGACGGCGCCGACCGCAGTCAGCTCCTTCACGTACGCGATGACGCTGCCGCGGCTGACCTTCAACTCCTTCGCCAGGGTGGCGTAGCTGGGCACGACGCGCTCGAAGTGGCCGTACTTGCCATGGAGCCAGCCATAGGTGGCGATGGCTTGGAGGGAGACGCCGGCTTCGTAGAGCCACAGGGGGATCCGGCCGTACTTCGTCTCGGTGCTCCGCCCACGCATGTTCTCGATCACGGGTTGCTGGTCTCCAGCTTGTGCGCGGCGCTGCCGCGGGGTGGGTGCAGGGGTGGGTGCCGCCCGGCTGGAGTGTCGGGCGGCTGGGGCCTCAGTGGCCGGGTGCGTCGGGGATGCGCGGCGCGGTGCCGGTGACGATGTGCGCGGCGGCGTGCCCGTCGTGGGCGGGCTCAAAGCCGGTCCGGACGTCGGTGTAGCCCAACTCGCGGGCCTGCTGGGCCTTCTCGACGGTTCGTCCTGCCGCGTTGGTGTTGCTGGCGGCGATACGGAACAGCGTCACAGCGCACCGACCTGTCCGCCAGCGAGCGCGCGGGCCATCGCGTGGCGCAGGAGGTTCGCGCCGTTGCGGTCGTGGCAGCGGACAGCGTGGGCGAGGAGGGCGCGCAGCCGGTCGATCGGCCCGAGAGGGCGGGGCTTGATACTGCCGATCGCGGCGTTCTCGGTCGGGCGCGGGGCGGTCGTGTTCATGCGGCACTCACCACCCAGTCGGGGGTGACGTCGCGGAGGTCGCCGAAGAGTTCGGCGAGGATCTGCCAAGCGGACGGCCGGTCGAGCTGGGCCGGGCTGTAGGCGGCGACGATACCCTCGGCGGTCCGCAGGAACCGGATCGGGACGTAGGCGTCGGCGGGCAGGGCCGGGGCGAGCGCGGCCAGCTGCGGCGGGGTGGGCTGTTCCGTGCATGCAACGCGTGCCATGATTGGGACATCTCCGATCTGCACCCTGGGTTGTCTAGGCCTTGGTGGGTGCGTCGAGTGTTCGAGGGGCTCGGCGTTAGCGCGCTGGGCCTCTCTTCGTTTTGGGGTCAGGCTGCGGTCTGCAGGAGCTCGTTGACCGTGGTTCCGTAGGCGGCGGAGATGAGCATTACCGCTTCGAGGGACGGGCTGCGTCGGCCGTTGAACAGGTGCGACAGGGTCGCCTCGTGGATTCCGGTGCGGGCGGCGATGAGCCGGTTGTTGGTGTCTCCTCTGCGTCGGGCGTGCTTTTCGACGACGTCGCGGGAGAGTCGGAAGTTGGGCATGGGCACCTCTTGGGCGTGGCTGTGGCGGGGTTTGGTGCACCGGTCGGTTCTTGCGCGGCAGGTCAAAACTACTCCTTAACGACCGCGCAAGCAAGTTAGAGGCGGAATCGACCCGCCCGAGCATGCTCAAGATGGTGCGCTTTTCGTCTAACCTGGCGGTAACTTGCTCGCGCGGTCGATAACGACGGAGGACAGCCATGGCCGACATGAAGACATTCGCAGACTGGCTCCACGGCCAGGTCGTCGCCGCCGGCTACGACCTGAGCAGCCAGCGCTCCGGCGGGAAGAGCAAGCTCGCCAACGACGCGGGAATCGCCCTCTCCCAGGTGCAGCGCGCACTCAGCGGGACCGCGAAGCCCGACATCGGCACGCTTCGGGCCATCGCCCACGCCCTTGAGATCCCCATGGCAGTCATGCTCGTACGGTCCGGGACGATCGATCAGGCGGACCTCGACGAGCCGGTAGTGCCCGCGTCGGAGCTCGACGTTCGCGCCTACGGGTTGCGACGTGGCGTACCGGCCGATCGACTCGATCACTGGGCCGATCTCATCGACGCCGTCACTGACACGTTCACCAGCGACCGATCGCATCACGGGTCCGTAATGCCATGACACGCCCCGCCATGCCCTGACACGCTATTCCCGCCCGACCACACCAGCAGGAGCAGCGCCATGGCCACCCGACTGCCCACAGCCATCACCGCCCGGGACCTGCCAGAGATCCGCGCCGAGCTCGCGGTGTGGCTTACCGACCCGGGTCCGATTGGTGGCCCCGTAGTCTGGTCCGACCACTTCGATCCGGCCGAGGCCGCCCGCGAACGCATCGCCGCCGCCGACTGGGCCCGGTCCCTGCGCGTCGCCGATCTCTACTACGCCAACGCGGACATGGCACGCCTCGCCGTCAGCGCCGGGGCGGCCCTCCCCTCCTACGGGCTGCACCCCGAAGACCTGCCAGCCCGAAACGGCCTCGTCGCCTGGGAAGAATCGGTCGCCGAAGCCTACGAAGGCGGCGAGTTCACGGGCGCCCCGATCACTGCAGCGACCTGGGCCGTGGCCGGCAATGGTGTTCAGATCCGAACCTGGGCCACCCGCGAGAACTGGCTGCGGTTCATGGGCGCCGGTGACGCGCGGGCCGGCCTTCGCGAGCTCACCGCGACAGAGATCAAGGCCCTCCGCCGACATCACCCGCAGCCGATTGTCAGCCTGCACGCCTCCTATCTGCCGTTCGGCAAGATCCCCGGCTGGCTGCGGGGCGTTCCCGAGGACACCAGCGGAATGACGCTGATCGAGCTCGCGTCCCACGAACAGGCCTTCGGTCAGCTGGAACAGGCCGAGCGCGCACTGGTCGTCACATGGCTACTCATGGGCCAGACGCTCGCCACCACCGAAACGCACTTCGCCAGCAAGGCGTCCGCGAGGCGGATCGCCCGCCTGGACGCCAGCCTCCTTACCGCAGTCCGCTACGTGCAGCTGCGCCATCGCAGCCCCGCACCCCAGGATCGGGGCGCCAGCGACGGCACCGGCCCCCGGTACCAACACCGGTGGGTCGTTCGTGGTCACTGGCGCAACCAGTTCTATCCGTCGCGGAACGACAGGCGGCCGATCTGGATCGACGACCACGTCAAGGGCCCGGAGGGCGCGCCGATCCTCGATCCAGACAAGCTCGTCAACATCCTGCGCCGCTAAGGCTCGTCGTTGCCCTCCTCCTCGGAATCACCGTCGTCCGGGGCACTGTCTTCGCCCCAGTTCCCGGTGATGTGGCGGTCGAGGTCATCGTCGTTGTAGCGGGAGTGGCCCATGCAGGCGACGCTACCGAACTCGCATCGCACCGATGCGCCTGACACGTCACCGCGACCGGACTCGCCACGGCCCTGCAACTTCCTGACATGCTTCACCGCGCCCCGAGGCCGCCCCGGGCACGTATCGGATTCGAGACCTGCCTAGGGGTGGTCCGCGATATCGTGGCGGTATGCCGGGCCGGCGGCCTGGCGGCACGAGCATGCTGCCCCTCAGTGCGGACCCGGGAGAACTGATGAGCGAGACTGAGTGGACGATCGAACGGATCTGCACCGCCCTCGGGAACCCGACCTTGTCGCAGCGCTGTATTAGCGAGATCAACAAGGCGCCCGCCTACCGGCTGATGGCCGTCTTCGCGAAGTGGCAAGGTATCGCGGAGCGAATCCTCGAAGCAGTCGCCCGCGCCCGTGCAGACGCCGCCTTGGCCGGCCCCGACGGCGAGCTGCCAGGCGAGTGGATCGAGCTCACCGTTGATGACCTGCGCGCCCGTGCCGATCGCCTTCGGACGAACGCCGCCTGATCGGTCCTGTTTCACCTGTTCCGCGAACAGGCCGGCCGCGGCACCCCTAGGCTCGCCGCATGCCGTACATCCTGCGCCTCGACGCCGTGATGCAGCTCGCGTGGGATGCGCTCCCCGACTCGGCCAGCGCCGAGTTCACCCACGCGATGATCGCCGTCTGCGAGGATCCGCTCGGCACCACCACCGCGTACGGGGAGGACGACGGCGTGATGCGCACCCTCGCACTCACCTCCGTGATGGCTGTCGTGCTCCTCAATCACGCCACCCGGCACGTCCACGTCCTGCAGATCACGCACCTGGGCTGACGGCACGCCCCTATGTGCTCCCTGCGCGCCCTACCGCTTGGCTGTCGGTCGCGAAAGGCTGGCCCGGACAGGCAGTAACCGGACGCTCACAGCGGAGGACAGTCATGGGCGACCAGAACAAGGGCGGCGCCAACGATGGCAAGGGCGGCGGACACGCCAAGCCCGGCGGCCCGTCCATCGGGGAGAAACCCAGCCCCGACGGGCAGGGACCGACCCCCGACCCGAAGCACAAGTGACCAGCGCCGACGGTACGGCCGTCGCACGCAAGGCGCTCGCCGACACGCTGACCGCCTCCGGCGTCCTGCCGCCCGAGTGGCGGCCGGCGTTCGAAGAAGTACCGCGTCATCTCTTCCTGCCGCCCGTGTACTGGGCGTTCGTCAACGGCGAGACCCAGGTGCGCGACCGCGATGCCGACCCGGAGCGGTGGCTGGCGTCGGCCTACGAGGACATCCCTGCGGTGACCCAGTGGGACGACGGCGACGAAACCGCCGGGCACGCCGACTACACCTCGTCCCTGTCGATGCCGACCATGGTCGCCCTCATGCTCGGCCACCTCGACATCCGCGACGGGCAGCGTGTCCTGGAGATCGGCACCGGCCCGGGGTTCAACGCGGCGCTCCTGGCGCGCCGCCTGGGCGGCGACAACGTGGTGACGGTCGAGGTCGATGCGGACGTGGCGGCCGCGGCTGGCGAGAACCTCGCCGAGGCAGGGCTGAAGCCGCGGGTCATCGTGGGTGACGGCGCGAACGGAAGCCCCTCGGACGCCCCGTTCGACGCGGTCATCGCCACGTGCTCCGTGACCCGGATTCCGCCGGCATGGATTGAGCAGACCCGCCCGGGCGGTGTGATCGTGACCCCGATGGCCACACTGTTCGGCGGTGGCGCGGTTGCCCGGCTCACTGTCGGCGAGGGCAGCGCTGCCAGCGGGTCGTTCACGGGTGCCGCGTCTTTCATGCGGCTCCGTCAGCAGCGTTACCTGGCGCCGCCCGTGGATGACTACCTGCCTGGGGAATGGCCTGGCGACGCCGACCAGTCCGGCACCACGCTGGATCCGGAGACGATCAGCTGGCTGGCTCAGTTCGCGATCGGCCTTCAGCTGCCCGACGTGTACTACCGGCGGGCACCGAATGGGGACGGCTGGACGTGGTGGCTGTTCGACACCGGCGTCACCTCGTGGGCGACGGTTGACTCTGTTCCTGGTGACACGGAGTTCGACGTCCGCCAGTCCGGTCCGCGCCGGCTGTGGGACGAGGTCGAGGCCGCCTACCAGTGGTGGACGGATGCGGGCCGGCCCGAGTTTGGTCGGTTCGGTCTCACCATCGATGGCGATGGACAGCACCCGTGGCTGGACAGTCCCGAGAACCGGGTGAGGGCGAGCTAATGATCGAGGAGTGGATCAACCCGGAGCACGCCGACCTGGTCGAGAAGTACCGGGAAGCGCAGCAGGAGGCCAAGGAGAACGGCGAGGACCCGCGGCTCTGCTGGTTCCTCCCGCTGGCGAAGTAGGCACAGCAGAAGGCGCCCACCGCAGCTCGCGGTGGGCGCCTTCGTACTTGGATGGCTACGCGCGGGGCCACGTAGCGCTGGAGTCCCGCTGCACCTGATAGGCGAGGGCGAACCGTTCGCCGGACATGCGGGTCTCGTTGACCTCGACAGTGATGATCTCGTCCTCGCGCCGGATCCTGCTGGTGCGGGTTACGACGAGCACCGGGATCGCCTTCGAGATCTTCAGGAGAGCCTGCTCCACCTCCGTTGGCGACCGCGTCCAGGCGGTCTCATCCCACTCGATCGGGGCCTGGAAGTGCTCCTCGATGCGGTCGTAGATCCCGCCTGGCCCAGGATCGGCGGAGCCCACGGATGGGATCTCTCCTACGAGTGACATCGAGATGTAGCTGCTGGCGAGTTGCAGTATCTGCTTCGGTTCGCGGGGGCCCATCCGGCGGTCCCGCACGAGGACGTCCTGTCCGCGGGGGATGCCGAGCAGGTCGGCGACGTGATCCGGTGGGATAGCGACGCCGCGCGCTGGGGTCTCAACTGCCGCCCAGTCCTTGGCGTTCTGGTCGAAGAAGTAGCCGATCTCGTCACGGTAGACGGTGCGGTCCCGGACGACGATTCGACTGCGTGGCCGTTCACGCACCTTCGCGTTCTGACGATGTGCCACGAGCACGTACCCCTCTGCTGCTAGCAGGCGGAGCGCCTTGTAGACCGTGTCGCGCGCGACACCGAAGCGCTCCATCAGGTCTTTCGTCTTCGGCAGGTCGTGACCAGGAGAGAGCTCGCCGGTCTCGATCTCGGCGCGAAGGGCGTCCGCGATACGGCGGGATGTATCCCCAGTCATCGACCCTCCTTCAGGGTGTCCAAGAAAGTTTCTCCTAGACTAGTCCACCATTGCTAGGTGGTGCTAGTGTCGTACTGCACGAACAGAACAGCCCCGGCAGGTGGTAGCGCACCAGCCGGGGCCTAGATCAGCACACCCTGCGTCAACAGGAAGGCCGATCCAATGACCGATCGTAGTGCTGCCAGGTCCCGTAGCACAGTCCAGGGGCCCCAAGACGACCCCAGCATCACCCTCACGGATGCCCAGTCCCGCGCGACGTCTCTCGCGGAGCGTTTGCGTACCGACGGATCCCTGACCGCCGATCAGCGCGCCGATCTCGCCTACGACGTTCAGGCCGCGACCGCCGAGGTTGCCCGTATCGAGCGGGCCCTGCGGTGAGCGTGGATCGGGCCCGCACGATGGGCCTCACCTCACGTGACATCGCCCAGCAGCTCGCCGAGACGCCCGACGACGACGAGACCTTCTGGCTCGACCCTGACACCCGGCCGGCCGCCTGGCGGGCGTTCGGCGAACCCACAGAGGAGCAGCAGTGACCGCCCAGCATGAGTCAGTCCGCCAGTACATCGAGGTGAAGGAGGCCGGTGACGCTGACGCCGCGAGCCGGATCGTCGCGGAGGTCATGGCCCGGTTCGACACCCGTACCACTGACGGGTCGGAGGCCGCCGAGCTGTTCGAGGCCACGATGACGACTCGCCTCGGGGGTGGACGGTGAGCAGCAGCACCTGGCCCGAGGGCGTGATCGCCCGCTACCTGACCGTCGCCGGAGTCGCCCTCGCCGACCCCTCCATCGCCGTTGACCTCATCGACGATGGCGGTACGGCCATCTGCCGTGGCTGCGGCCGCGATTGGAAGAACCCCAACTACCCATTCTCGGTGCGGCAGTGGGCTCAGTCCCACGCCGAGACGTGCCGCGCCCTGCCCAGCCCGCAGGAGTCGAAGTGACCATCCGCCCCGGCGTTCGCGTCACCATCGCCCATCCCCTGACCCACAACGCCCAGTTCGCCGGTCTCACCGGCACCGTCGCCTACTGCGACGAGCAGCTCCTCGTTGGCCTCGACGACGGCGACCAGGAACCGTTCCGGGAGTCCGAGTTGAGCGTCACCGCCACCGACCGTGCCATCGGCGCCCGCGCCGACCGCATCCTCGCCCGACTTGCCTGAAAGGGGACGTCATGCCCGCGCAGAAGACCAGCATCACGATCAGCGAGATCGACGCGCACGTCGCCGACGTGTACCGGCTGATCGACGAGATCGACGCCATGCAGAAGGCGATCCCAGTGTGCCCGGCCTGGGGGGCCCTGACGACCGTCCATCACGCCCTCATCGCCGCCGGCCAGGCGTTCCTCAACATGAAGACCGGTCACGGCCAGGGGGTCGAGGTCATTCGGTGAGCACCGTCGCCGAGCACGACAAGGAGCTGCGTGTCCTGTACGACGCCGTCGGCCAGGACGATCTCGACCCGCTCGCCGCCGCGCAGGAACTCCTGCGCCGCTACGGCGCCGACACCACCACCACATCGAGGACGCCCTCATGACCAACCCCGCCCGCGCCGCCGCCGTCGCCCGCTACCGGGAGACACACGCCGCACTCCACGCCAACCAGCGGGCCGAGCAGGACGCCAGCATCGACTACGAGACCGACACCTACCGCGAGTTGAATACCGCCGCCGACGCGGCCGCGAAGGACCCCGACCTTCCCTGGTACCTGCGCGGCCGTTGACGCCCGATCCACCATTCAGCAGCAGAGGAGATACCCATGTTCGGCAAGAAGACCGCCCAAGCCCTCGACACAGCCGCCCGTGACATCCACGAGGCCGGCACCAACATCGCCGGTAAGACCGGTGGCCGGGTCGCTGATGCGATCGTCAACACGGTGATCAGCCCGATCCGCGGCCTCGCTGGCGGCGACTGCACCTGCGGCACCGACCACGACCACAGCTGACGCTAGGTGCCCCAGACCCCGCCGCCGCCCGCGTTCGACGGTCACCCCACCCGGGCGGGCGGCCGCACCACAAGCCACGTGCGGGTCGTCATCGAAGGCCTGATCGCCTGCACCGGCTGCGGCACCACCGAGCTGGTCACCACCTACACCGAGACCGACCCCGCGCACGTCGCCGACGAGATCGTGGCCAGCCAGTACGACACCAACAGCGCCGCACTCGTCCACGCCAAAACGTGCACCGCCACCGATACGTAGGAGATCCCGATGGACAGCTACGACCAGATTGTCGACCGCTACACCTGGGCCCGCATGGAGGGCGATACCGCCACGGTCACCGAGATCCTCCGGGACGCGGCCGAGCACGATCGGGCCCACCCCGACCAGCCGCCGCTCCGGCCCCTCCTCGTCGATGCCGCCTTCCGCTTCCCGGGCCGCACCTCCGAGGGCTGAGCGCCCAGGGCGGCCGTCTTCTCTGGCCGGATCCGCCGGCCGCCCCGGACCCCCGAGCACCCATCACGAGCATCGGAGAGCACCAGTATGTCGTTCCTCAACACCACCCACCGCCTCATCGGCCGCGCCATCGACACGCGGGCCATCCAGAAGCACGAGACGCAGATCCGACGCGAACACGACCAGTGGGTACGAGAAGCCAAGTTCGGCACCACCTACTACACGCTCAAGCCGTTCACCACCTACGACCCGTTTACCAAGCGACCCGTCCACACCCCCTACATGTTCACCCGATGGGGCGGCGGCATCTACGCCGACCAGCTCGTCGCCGAACACGGCGGCTACTCGTGGGCGATCTGGTTCCAGAACGGCCCGCTCACCACGAAGCGCATGCCGACCGCCGCCGACCACCGCGCCGAGGACGAGAGGGCGTTCCGCAAGTTCTCGGCCGAAGCCATGGCCGAGCTGCGGAACCTGTACCCCGCCTCCGTCGAACACCTCGTGGCGGCCTGACATGGGCTCGCACGGCCGGCCTCTACTCGCCGTTGCCGGCTGGTACACCATCGCGCTCGGCATGCTGTTCGCCGCCGCCGAAGCCATCACCCGACCGAAGCCGCAGGTCCCAGTGGCCCCCGCTGACACCCGCCCGGCCTGATCGCCGTACGGCGCCGCACAGCCTGATCCCTGTGCGGCAGCCGCAGGCACTCAGACCCGCCACCGCGACCCGAAAGGAGACCCCCCGATGAAGCACTTCCGCCAGCTCTCCCCCGGCGCCCGCAAAGCCGTCGCCGCCCTCGCCATCATCGCCACGTTCTGCCCTACCCCGCTCAACATCGCGTTCCAGCACATCGTCGCGCTCGCCCTTGTCGCCGCCGGGATTCTCCTCCTGCGCGTCCACCCCGCCGGCAGCCACAAAGCCCTCACCACCGCCCGCATCCACCGCTCGGTCGCCGGCCTCATCACCGGCCACAAACCCAAGACCCCGGCCGCCGCGCCGCTCATCAAACACGCCCCCGCCACCGGCCCCCAAATCCCCGCCTAACCCACCACCAGCCACCCGAAGGAGACCCACCGCCGTGACCGCCCACCGCGAACGCCTCGCCATCGGCGCAGCGCTCGTCATCATCGCCCTCACAGTCGCAGCGTTCTGGCTCTCCTACGCCCACCTGCACGCCGTCGCCGCCGAACACGGCCTCGGTCAATCCCCCGCCCGATCCTGGGCATGGCCCGCCACGCTCGACCTGTTCATCGTTGCCGGCGAACTGCTCATGCTCCGTGCGTCCCTCGCCCGCGCCACCGACTGGTGGGCCATCGGCCTGACCGTCGTCGGCTCCGGCGGCTCCATCGCCCTCAACGTTTTCGGTGTTGGCGGCAGCGACCCACTGGCCTACGTCACCGCCGCGGTCCCGCCGACCGCCGCGCTCCTGGCCTTCGGTGCCCTGATGCGCCAGGTCCACTCGCTGCTCTCCGAGCACAACGACGTGGCGCCCGACAGCCGTGGATCGCAGCACCTTCCGGACGCCACGCCCGACGCCCCCAGGGCGCCCCAGTCGGGCCCCCAGAGCGCCACAGCGAACGCCACCAAAGCGCCCCAGAGCGGCAGCGCGGCAACCCCCCAGGGCGCCCCAGTCACCGCCACGGTAGCGCCCCAACCTCGGCTTCAGAGCGCCACGCAAAGCGCCACCGTCAGTCTCGTGAAGCGCCCCCAAGGCGCCACCCAGAGCGCCCCAGTGAGCCTGACGAAGCGCCACCAAAGCGCCCAGCCAGCCGCCACCACAGCGCCCACC
This sequence comes from Kitasatospora sp. NEAU-69, assembly GCF_057158765.1. NCBI lineage: Bacteria > Bacillati > Actinomycetota > Actinomycetes > Kitasatosporales > Streptomycetaceae > Kitasatospora > Kitasatospora sp. NEAU-69. The sequence goes on along the minus strand of NZ_JBWXUE010000022.1, from coordinate 72,121 downwards.
GTGGCGCCCCCGCAGCCGGGCGCCCCCGCCACGACAAGCGCCTCCAAGGCGCCACGACCGGTCGCCACAAAGCGCCCCAAGGGGAACCTTCGGGACGCCGCGCGCGACGCCATCAAGGCGCTCTACGAAACCAATCAGAAGCGCCCTCTGGAGTCCGAGATGGTCGCGGCACTGAAGGCCGCGAAGCTTCCGCACTCCCGCCAGTTCGCTAACGCCCGCCGGCTTGAGATCGAGAGGGATCATCCGGCGCTGGCCGCGCTCGGCTCCCAGAACGTCCGTCCCCTGACCGGCTCCTGACCGCCAGATTCGACCGAGGAGAACTCCTGATGGCTCAGTACATCGGCCTCGCACCGGCGCCCGCCGACGTGCCGGGCCCCCGCGTGACGATTCCGACGACCGTGGCGACGGCGCCGACGACGACGCCGGATATTCAGTCACCTACTGTGACAAACCGGGCGCCGAAAGCTGCCCAGAGTGACACGTCGGAATCGTCGCGAGCCCACCTCAAGACCGCCTGCGCCACGACCGTCACCCTCGCCCGCACCTACAGTCTCGAAGCGGCACCCGCAGCCGCCGTGGCCACCTTCACCGGCCTCGGCTGGCTCCAGCACTACACCGCCCACGCCGGTTTCGAGGCGCTCGGTGCCGCCGCACTCGCCGCGCTCGCCGGCACCGCCGCAGCACACGGCCTCAAGCACAAGCACGACCACCTATTCGCCGGCGGGGCGGGACTGGCCGTCGCCCTGATCGACGTGGCCGTCGCCACCGACTTCGGGGCCACCCCCGCATCCATGACGGTGTCAGCAATCAGCATCGCGCTCGGCTACGCGGCCCTGGTGCCGTGGCTCATCAAGCACCGCAAGGAGCAGCGGAAGGGTGCCACCCACGCTCAGGCGTCGGCGCGGGCCGAAGGCGGCACCGCCACAGCTGCTCCCAGCCTCCGCGCGCAGCCGACCGTGCAGGCCGAAGGAACAGCCCAGCCCAGCGGGGAGCCCGACGATGACGGCGTCTACCTGCCCGCCACCGCCCCCATCACCTCGCTCCGCAACCCGTTCTACGACAAAGTGATCCCCTACGAGGACGACCCGAGTGACGACATTCGCGTCCCGCTTCGGCTCGGCTGGGACGAGTTCGGCAACCGCACCGAGATGGTCATGCTGTACCGGCACACCCTCGTTGCCGGAGCCTCCGACTGGGGCAAGTCCGGGATCATCAACCTGATCATCAAGAAGCTCCTCAAGAAGAAGCACGTCGAGATCTACGGCATCGACCTCAAGCCCGGAGCCCCCGAACTCGGATCATGGGAGCCCAAGCTGAAGCGGCTCGCCCGCACTGCCGAGGAGGCCCGCGAGCTCTTCGACGAGCTGGAAGCAAAAGCCACCCGCCAGGGAGCCCAACTGGAACGAGAGCGCCAACTGGCCCTCGCCGCCGGCAAGCCCCCACTGCGGAAGTGGATTCCCGGCGATCCGACCGCGCCGGCCGGCAGCCCCGACTGGGGCCACGGACCGACCACGTTCATCATCACCGACGAGCTCGGCGAGCTGGTCCGCCAGGACGATGCGCTCCGCAAGCAGGAAGCCGAGATGCGCAAGGCCGACCCCGAGTTCGGCCCACCGATCGAGGTTCCGCTGCCGATCCGCTATGAGTCAGCCCTGGCAATGTGGCGCTTCCTTGGTCTCCAGTTCGTTTCCGCCACTCAGCAGCCCAGCAGTCGGATCTTCGGCGGCAACACGGATGCCCGCGGGAATTACGGAAACCGTCTCTCGACCCGAGCGGGGGAGGCCGGGCACGGTCGGCTCGTGTTCGGTGAGGGCGCCAAGGGGCACGGGTTCACGCCTGAGAGGCTGACCCGGCCGGGCGAGTTCTATCTGGCGGCGGCAGAGCAGCCGCAGGAGAACCCGCCGCGGCACCGGGCCGAGTTCGTGCGGGACGAGGACATTGCGGAGGACGTGGCCAGCTACTACATGGCCGCTCCGGCGAAGCCACTGCTGGCGGTGCCGCCGATCCGGCTGGTGAAGTCGGAGCCCCCGAAGGCCGCGCCGGCGCCGAAGGTGCTGTTCCCGGACGGCAGTGAGGTCGGCAGGTCTGACTGGCTCGACCTGTACCGGGTGTTCTGCCAGCTGTGCGCCGAGCAGGGCCACGCCACCAAGGACGACCTTGTCGAGCACGGCCCCTACGACTCGCGGGACACCGTCCGCCGGGCCGTGGACATGTGGCTGACCCGCGGCGTACTCGTTCGCAAGGCCGGCCGCGCCGAGCAGTTCTACCTCCCCAACACCACCACCGATTCCGATGACTAACCAGGAGACCACCCTCATGAACACCGACACCGCCGCGATCACCGCGCTGATCCAGCCGAACACGACGATCCCCGCCCAGCTCGCCCCCTACGTGCCGCCCCCGCAGCCGACCGTGATTCCCGGCCGCAACGGGCAGCCCGGTGTCGTCGTCGCCGAAGACGGCGTCCCCTACTACGGGCACGCGCCGATCATCTACGCCCAGCCCCAACTCCTCGCGGACCCGCAGGCCCTGGCCCGCGCTGTGGACCGGATCGGCCAGGGCGTCCAGATGCTTGGTGGTGGCGCGTTCGCGGCCGGCGCCGGGTTCGGAATGAGTGAGGTCGTCGGAGCGATTGCCGGGGCCGGCACAGGCACGATCCTGGCCGTAGCCGCGCTCGCCGTCGTCGCCAAGCTGAAAGCCCCGAAGAGGATCACCAACCACATCAGCAGCCGCGAGGAATACCACCAGCACGTCACCAACACCGCCACCGGCTGGTTCGGCCGCGCCAACGGGTCGATCAACACCAGCAGCAGCCACACGACCAGCAGCACGATCAACTGAACGGCCGCCGAGCGCCGGCGCGGTGAACGAGAATGGGCCCTGACCTGAGGGGGACATCTGTGGCACCGCGCCGCCGTCGCACGTACTACCGCCTGGCACGCCGACGCACCGTCCGGCGCAGGCCGGCGAAGAGGAGAAGCACCTCCTCCGGGAAGCCCGCCATCATCGGCGTCGCACTGCTCTTCGCGATCGGATCCCCCACCTACGGCATACCCGTCCTCCTGCTGATCGTCGCCGGCCTGTCGCTCACCCGCCCCAGCACCAAGCAGCACCGCCTCGGCGGCCGCCGACCCGCGAGCATCGCCGCCTACCAGACAATGACCCCCGGGCAGTTCGAGCACGCCCTCGCCGACCTGTGCCGCCGCGACGGCTGCCGCAACGTTCAAGTCGTCGGCGGCGCAGGCGACCTCGCCGCCGATGTCATAGCCACCACCCCCGACGGGCGACGGATCGTCATCCAGGCGAAGCGGTTCGGGCCGAGCAGCACCGTCGGCAGCGGCGATGTCCAAAAGGTCAACGGCACCTACCGCGACGTCCACCACGCACAGGTCGCCGCGATCGTCACCACGTCCCGGTTCACCCAACCCGCGCTCGACCTCGCCACACGAGTCGGCATCCGCACCTACGACCAACACGCCCTCGCCAACTGGGCAAGCGGCGGACCAGCGCCCTGGAACTGAGAGAATCCACGACATGAACCCGATCGCCATCGATCTCGCCCTTCGGGCCCTGGGGTGAGGCTCCGCTGGTGGCACCGCCGCCGTTCGGCCCCAAAGCCCCGCGCCAGCCAGGCGGCGATCAAGGTTCTCGAACACGATCTCTACGGCATCCCAGTCGAGCCGGGCTCCACGGCCAACGCCTTCCTCGGGCTCCGCACGTTGGCCAACGCCGGGGTCAGCAGCCGCGAGATGATGCACCGCATGACCGACTGCACCGCCACCGGCACCATCACCCTCGACGGGCAACCCACCGTCGTCATCTGCAACTGGGCGCCCCACGAAGGGACCGACCACCACGACAATGTGCTCGGCGGCTGGACCAGCCGCACAGGCCCGACGTAAGGGATGCGCCACGGCGGCACTTCTACGAGAGGATGAGCCCATGAGCACCCAGTTCTTTCCGCTGGCCGACGTGCTGAGCATCACCACCGGCAAGCTGCTGTCCCACGACCACATGACCGGCGTCTACCAGCTGCTCAACCACATGACCGGCGACAACCTGGCAACCCACCAACTGCCGCGAGCTACGGACGCCTGCGCATCCGGGCTCCTGCAGCAGCACCCGGCGCTCGCTGTCCTGACGCCACCGGACAGCATCGACGCGACGGACCTGTACCTGTGGCTCCTGAACGCCGAGAGAACCCATGGCGCTGAGGTCGCGGTCGAGCCGCTCACCACGGGGCAGTACCGCGGCGCGCTGGAGGAGGCCGCGGACCTGGTGGGACCTGAGAAGATCCTTCTCCCTTGGGCATCTCGGGGACTGGCGGAAGCCGAGGACTACTACGCCTTCACCGAAGCGCTCGGCATGTCCCGCGAGCGCGCGGACGAGATCATCGAGCAGGCGCAGGGATCGTGGGCCGGAAGCACCCCGACCGGTCAAGACTTCAGCAGGGCCCGCGAGCTGGCCACCGGGCTGCACACCGCCGACAGCTTCAAGTGTGCGATGGACAAACTCGTGACCCAGGTCGGCGAAGCAGCACAGGGCCTGAAGGGCATTCAGGACGCGCTGCTCAAGATAGCCTTGGACGCCCCGGAAGACGGAGACCAGCGCGGGGCTTCCACGAAAGGATGAGCAGCATGAACGAGCAGCCCTCCTTCGGCCCTGACCAAGTCGTCCTGCACTCAACCGTGGAGATCAACGGGCGCAGGCTCCAGGCCACTACGACCGCCAGCGTGCATCACTGGAACGACAGCACGCAGTACCGGGACGCCATGAAGGCCGAGACGCTGCGGGTTCTCGCCGATGCGATCGTCAAGGACCTGGCGCCCGAGGTTCTTGTGACGATGCCTACGCCCAGTCTCAGTGAGTCGCTCGCTGAGGCCCTGCGGCCCTTCGACTACCCGCAGGAGTACTGATGTCGGCCGATCTGGTGGAGTTCCTGCGGGCCCGGCTCGACGAAGAAGCCGACCTGGCGCAGCGCGTCGCCAGCACTCACGTCGTCCGTAACGAAGAATCCGAAGACCTGGGACGACCCTTCTGGCCCCTGCCAGGTGTCCGAGCAAGGTACGCGCAATGGGCCACGTACGTGCCCAACGGGGATGCGGCAGTCACCCTGATCGAGACTTACAGTCCTCAACGGGTGTTGGCCGAGGTCGAGGCGGAGCGGCTTCTCCTGGATACCTACACCCAGGCTGCCAAGCTCGCTCCCGAGATGCCCGGCGCCACCGCGGTTGAATACGCGCTCAGGCCCATCCTACTGAAGCTGGCTGCCGCCCACCAGGCCCACCCCGACTACCGCAGCGAATGGGCACCCGGCGACTGACCACCACCGGTCCCTGCTGGGCGGTAGTGTTACTCAACCCTCCGCCCAGCCAATGGAGTTGGCATGGCCGCCGCCATACCTGCGCGCCCCACCTGGGGCCTCCCCCGAAGACGCCAAGCCACCTGGCAACCCCACGTCCTTCTTGCCCTCGCCGCCGGCGCCCTCTATCTCCTCGCCGCCGTAGCACGCTGGCATCGGGCCGACGCCGCATCCTGGGACCTCGGGATCTTCACCGAAGCCGTCAAAGGCTGGGCCACACATGGGACCCCGACCGTTGACATCAAGGGCCCGAGCTTCAACCTGCTCGGCGATCACTGGTCGCCGATCCTAGCGATCCTGACGCCCGCCTGGTGGTTGTGGCCGTCCCCGCTGATGCTCCTTACCGCGCAGTGCGCCCTGTTCGGCTGGTCAGCCGGCATCGTCTCCGACACGGCGGCCCGGATCCTGAGCCACAGTAACGGGCTCCTCCTCGGCGCCGCCTACACCGTCAGCTTCGGCCTGCAGTGGGCAGTCAGCGCGGAGTTCCACGAGATCGCGTTCGCCGTCCCCCTCATCGCTATGGCCTGCCGGCAACTCCTGCTCCGCCAGTGGGCGCGGGCCACCTGGTGGGCGCTGCCGCTGCTCCTCGTCAAGGAGGACCTCGGGCTGACTGTGGCCATAGTGGGCGTGTTGATCTGGTGGCGGGGCCGCCGCAGGCTACTCGGTGCGATCACCGCAGCGGCCGGCATCACCGGCACCGTCCTTGAAGTCGCGGTCCTCATTCCGGCATTCAACCCGCGCTACCGCTACGACTACTGGCACTTCGCCCCGCACGGCCACGGCTTCTGGTGGACTGTCGGCTGGGAGGTAACCCAGTTAGTGAAGTGGCAGACCGTGGGCTGGACGTTCGGCATCGTCGCGTTCACCGCTTTACGGTCCCCGCTGGCCCTTGCCGCCGCGCCGACCCTCGCCTGGCGCATGCTCGGCGCCGACGACCAATACTGGACGGCCTACTGGCACTACAGCGCCGTCCTGATGCCCATCATGTTCCTGGCCGCCGCAGACGCACTCGCCCAGTGGAGGCGCTCGACCCACCCCAGGATGCGCAGCTTCGCGATCCAAGGCCCGGCAGTCATCGCCAGCATCGGCGCCACCGTACTCTTCGCGTGGCCGCTTCCAAGCGCTACCGCCTTCACCCGCGCCGCCTGGGATCCCGGGCCGGAAGGGCGGGCGATCAAAGCGGCGGTGGGGATGGTGCCGTCCGGCGTGACAGTCGAATCATGGCACCCCGGGCTTGCCGCTCTGGCCGCGCGGGACACCGTGTATTGGATCGGCGGGGATCCACGACCACCGCAATACGCGCTCATCGTGCCGGCCGACGGCAAAACGGCCGGGCTGGCCGGGTCCGAGGAGTCCCGGCACCCTGGCTCGCACTACCGGATGCTGTTCGCCCGGTCCGGGGTGGCGCTCGTCAAGCTAGTGCAGCCCAGCAGCTGACTGCGGCGCGACTTGACGTCCTGACCTGCTGCAACCTATCGTTCATCATGGTCGCGATCTTTGTCTGAGGGTCACCCCATCCGGGTGGCCCTTTTTGCATGCTCAGGGGGTGCACGATGGCCATCCTGGTAGACGTTGAGGTCGCCGCGAAGTACAGCGGCCACCCGGCGGCCACGATCCGCACTTGGGCGGTCCGGGGTCTTCTCACCCGCTACGGCAGCGGTCGCGGCAAGGTCCGCTACGACCTTCTGGAGCTCCACTCGGAGTGGGAGGACGCCGATGGCGTTCGCCATTCTGGCGCGGCGCCCGAGCGGCTGGCCATTCCCCGCGGTCGCCTCGCTGCCTGATACTCCCGCCGGCCTGCACCCCCCGCGGGCGTCTGGTGGGACGGCCGCGCGTCCCGAGGGTGGCGCGACGGCCTGGGGGTCCCGCAGTTGTCCGGCCCGAGGGCGCCGACGCCAACAGCGGGGCCCCACAACCCTCGTCCCGGGAGGAGCGGCAATGGCTGACTGCCTGTGGTGCGGGCGACGCCTGCCCGACGACATGGACGGCGAGTACTGCTCCACCCGGTGTGCACTCCTCCACGCACGCGAGGAGCCCAGTCAATGACTGTGATCCTGACCTGCCTGAACTGTGGCGCCACCAAGCCAGAGCCGACCGGTGACCCAACCGACTTCTACCCGGCCGAGCACTGCGGCGAGTGCCCGCCATGGCGCTGCGAGGACTGCGGGCAGATGTCGTCGGCAGCCAAGCTCTGCTCGTGCTGGGTAATGCTGGCCGATCTACCGTTTGCCGATGTTAAGGCCCTGTTCGCGGCCGATGGAACCTTCAGCATCGGCGCCCTTGGCAAGCAGGGGACCGGCACTTGACCCTGTACGACGACCCACACCGTGCCCTCGACGCCCCGTTCACCGTGCCCGACGAGTGGGATCCGATCCCCGGCCGGTGCTCCCGCTGCGGCCAGGACGCGTGGCTGGGTGAGCGCCGCTGGTGGCACGACGGACCAACCTGCCCCTCGCGTGGCCCGACCGCCGACTTCCAGCCCGACTGACCCTCACCCCGGGAGTGCCTTCATGCTCGTCCTTCCCACCCGATCACAACGCCGCGCTGGCTCCCGAAAGCTGGCCCGCGAGTACGCCTTCTACAACGGGCCCGCACCGCGCCACGAACCGGCCGCCAACCCGACCTGCGAGACGCACCACCGCAAGCTCCCCTGCAAGCGCTGCGCCGGCGACAAGAGCTGACCGCCCCCACCCTCAAGGAGTTCCGCATGTCCGCCTTCACTGATCTCACCGCCGAGTTCCACGCCTTCGTCGCCAAGGCCGAGGCCGCTGGCCTGCGGGTCGGATCCGAACTGACCGCGGCGTGGCACAGGCTCGTCGGTGACGAGCAGCAGCTCGCGACGGAGGCCAAGGCCGACGTTCACCAGGTCGAGACGGACGCGGCACCCGTCGTGGCTGAGGTCGAGTCGGATGCCGCGCAGCTCGCCACCGAGGCCGTCACGGACGTCAAGGACGTCGCCGAACCGGCCGTCCCGGTCGAGCTGGTCGAGCCGCCGGCCGCTCCCGCCGTCTGACCCGCCGAGCCCGGGGAGGGCAGTCATGCCAACGCTGCCCAACCAGCTCAACACCACCTCGGCGGCTGGCTCGCAGTGGGTGCAGACGTACGTGCTGCAGAACGACGACGGCACCTTGATGAACATCGTCGGTAAGGGCTTCGAGTTCGTGGTGCGGCCCACCACCACCGACGTGACCGAGCCGGCACTCATCGCCGTCAGTTCCACCGCCGCCACCGCGCAGGGCTACATCACGGTTACGACCTCAACCTCAACCGTGCAGGTCGTGCTGTCCCCCACCGCGACCGCGCTCCTCGGGAACAACGCCTACCCGTACAGCCTGTGGATGGACCCCGGCCTGTCGGACGCCACCGACCTCGTGTCCGGCACCTTCTACAGCAGCCTCGTCGCCGCAGCCTGAGGAGGAGGTCGTCGTGGTCACTGTCATCGTGTCCTCTTCCGGCACGTCCGGGCCGCGCGGCAACGCGGTTCTGACCGGTAGCGGCGCACCCGCCTCGAACGTCGGCATCGACGGCGACTACTACATCAACATCGCGAGCTACCCGTCCTTCGCCGTCCTCTACGGCCCCCGGGCCGCAGGTGCGTGGCCGGGCAGCGGCATCACGCTGCAAAGCGTCAGCGGTGTCCTCCTCGCCATCAACAACCTGTCCGACCTCGCCAACACGGCCACCGCCCGCACCAACCTCGGGCTGGGTGGCGCAGCGACGCTGAACGTTGGGACCGCTACGGGCACCGTCGCCGCTGGGAATGACAGCCGCATCACGGGCGCCCTACAGGCCGGCAACAACCTCGCAGATGTGGCCTCCGCCGCCACCTCGCGGACCAACCTAGGCCTCTCGTCGTTGGTCACCGCCAAGACCAACCTGACCGCCACCACCAGTCCCACGGTCGGCAGCGACGGCACCCAGGGCTACAGTGTCGGCTCTGTCTGGATCAACACCACCAGCAACGTCGAGTATGTGTGCGCCAACGCGAGCACTGGCGCTGCCGTGTGGACACCGATTCTTGCGATCGGCACCAGCGCGGGGACGGTCTCAGCCGGCAACGACGCCCGGATCACCGGGGCGCTGCAAGCCTCGAACAACCTGTCCGACGTCAGCTCAGCCGCCACCGCGCGGACCAATCTCGCCGTCCCGCCGTCCAGCCGGCAGATCCTCTCCGGCACAGGTCTCACCGGCGGTGGGGATCTCACCGCCGACCGCACGCTCACCGTCTCCTACGGCACAACGGCCGGCACTGCGGCACAGGGGAATGACAGTCGCATCACCGGGGCCATCCAGTCAGGCGCTGCCACCGGCACAGACCTAGCCGGCACGCTGCCTGGCTCGGTCACTGTTGCCAAGGTGAACGGCACGTCGGTCCCGTCTTCACCGAGCACAGGTCAGGTTCTAACCGCCACAAGCAGTACGTCCGCCACCTGGCAGAACATCGGGCTCCCGCTCAAGTCCGGCTGGTACTACCCGCAGGACGGCGGCGGCGGGTCACTCACCATGACCTACCAGATGATGTGGATCTGGCCGTTCGACTGCCAGCGCGCGATCACGCTCGCCAAGCTGGCCATCAACGTCAAGACTGCGGGGGCGGCTGACGCCGTCATTCGCATGGGCGTGTACGGCTCCGACGGCGCGGGTGCCATCGGGAACCTCATCATCGACGCGGGCACCGTGGCTGCCGCGACCACCGGCGTCAAAACGATCACGGTCAGTCAGGCTGCGGGCCCCGACCGGCTGTGGATCGGCGCCGTCTGGCAGGGCACCACCACAACCGGCGGCCCCGTAGTGCAGGGATACGCGAAACCACTTCCCTCCGTCGGCTGGACGAGCTACAACCAGTTCCCGAGTGTTGCCGGCTATCAGTACACGGGCATCACGGGCGCGCTCCCCGCAAGCCTGGGAACACCCACAGGGTTCGAGAACAACATCGTTCCCGCCGTCCAGTTCTCTCCCGCGTGACCGCATACCCATTGCCTCAGCCTGCAGTTTCGCATGCCATCGCGCGGGTCCCGCCGCGGGTGCCGCCTGCCGGCCAGCTGTATGTCGGCGCGCAGGCGTTGGATCCCGTGGTAGGGCTGGGGAACTGGCTCACCGTAGCCGGGTTGAGCAGCGTCGGCGTCTACAACCAGTTCACCAACCCCATGGGCTCGTGGTGGACGACGCTCCTGCAGATCGGCGCCCAGGCCGGCCTGGCGATGGTGACCTGGAATCTCCCCGGCTCTCAGGGCACGCAGGCGTCCATCGCGGCCGGGGCTGATGACGTCTACATCACCCAGTGCGCGCAGGACGCGTACAACTGGGGCTGGCCGATCTTCGTCAGGCCGCCATGGGAGATGAACGGCTGGTGGTACAACTGGTCTCCGTACAACAGCAACAACAACCCCAGGGCTGGATGCACCCCGTCTGACTACATCAACGCATGGCGGCGCTACCGCAGCATCTTCGCCAGCCTCGCCCCGAACACCTCGTTCGTCTGGTGCCCCCACCTGTGGATCCAGGGCAACCCCGCCGGCACCAGCCCGTACCTCCCTACCGACTTCTACCCGGGCGACGCCTACGTGGACTGGATCGGCATGGACGCCTACGGCGGCGCCGCCGACTGGACGTACATGCAGACCGGCAGCTACGGCATGAACTACTGGTCCAGCTTCGCCACTTCACACAACAAGCCGTTGATGCTCTGCGAGTGGGCCCTCAGTGACGGCGCGACCGGAGACTCGCCAACCTGGATGTCCAACCTCACTGGCTGGATGGACGCCAACCCGATCGCGAGAGCCGCCGTGTACTTCGAGTTCGACAACACCGGATCCTCCGGCCCCGGGCACAACTACCTACTCGAAGCCCTGCCGAACTCCGCCACCGTCTTCCGCAGTTGGCTCACCGCCACCCCGAGCCGGTTCATCACCTCAGTGCCACGCAGCGGCTGACGCGACGGGAGGATGCCATGACCCTCGCCCACCCTGTCCCACCGGACCGCCAATGCCACGGCATCCTCAGCGAGGACCACCCAACCAAGGCCGGCACCCGCTGCACCAAGCGCGTCGTCAACGGCGAGGACTACTGCTACAGCCACGGCCCCGACGGCGTTCCCCCCGACCACCGGCGCTGCGTTCACCCGTACTCGAAGAACCATCCGAAGTATCCGGGCGAACGATGCCGGCAGATCGTGATGAAGGGCCAGACGCTGTGCATCAGCCACGGCGGCAAGGCCCCGCAAAACCTCAAGGCCGCCGAACGGAGGGCCATCGAGGTGCGTGCCCGCAAGCTAGTCGAAACGTACGGCCGCAAGATCGAGACGACAGCAACGGAGGCACTCCTCGACGAGGTCCAGTGGACCGCCGGCCACGTCGCGTGGCTCCGTGAACGTGTCCAGGAGCTCGAAGAAGACGCCACCAACGGCACCCACACCAACCCGATCGTGTGGGGCACCGTCCGGCGTAAGACCGGCGGCGAAGACTGGGGCGAGACAGAAGAAGCCGTCCCCAACGTCTGGATCAAGCTGTACCAGCAGGAGCGTGCCCACCTCGTCCGCGTGTGCTCCGAAGCGATCCGCGCCGGCATCGAGGAACGCCGCGTCAAGCTCGCCGAAGAGCAGGGTTCGCTCGTCGCACAGGTCATCCGCTCCATCCTCAACGACCTGCAGCTCAATGCCGAGCAGCAGGCCCGCATCCCCGAGATCGTCCCCCGGCACCTGCGGTCCCTGACTCGCTGACCCGAGGAGGCGGCCCATGACCGCCCCCCCAGGTTGGGTTGAGTACGCCGCCCGGGACTTCGAGATCGTCAGGCCCCCCGCCTGGCGGATGATCGCCCGCCCCGAACAGCTCGCCCCCGAAGGGGAATGGCTCACCTGGGCCTATGTCGCGGGCCGCGGCGCCGGAAAAACCCGCTCGGCGTCCGAATGGGTCCACGAGAAGGCTATGCAGAACCCCGGCGTTCGGATCGCCCTCGTCGGCCGCACGCCAGCAGACGTACGAGACGTCATGATCGAAGGCGAGTCCGGGATCATCGCCGTCGCTCGCGACGACGCGCCCATCTACCAGTCCACCAAACGGCGCCTCACATGGGCCAACGGCTCCACGGCCCACGCCTACTCAGCCGAGGTACCCGCCCAGCTCCGTGGACCCCAGCACCACTACGCGTGGGCGGACGAGGCCGCGGCATGGACCGACGCTCCCAAGGGCGACGCGCTGGACACCGCGTGGAACAACCTCATGCTCGGGCTGCGTCTTGGCAGTTCGCCCCGATGTGTCGTCACCACCACCCCCAAGCCCAATGCGCTGACCCGGACCATCCTCGGTCGAGCGTCCAGCGTCGTCACCCGCGGCTCCACCTACGACAATCTCGGCAACCTCGCCCCGTCTTTCCGCGCCGAGGTGCTCGCCACCTACGAGGGCACCCGCATCGGCCGCCAGGAGCTCCTCGGCGAACTCCTCGACGATGTCGAAGGTGCCCTGTGGAACATCACACTTCTCGACGAATCCCGGGTGGACGCCCCACCGGACATGCGCCGTATCGTGGTCGCGATCGACCCGTCCGGCGGCTCAGGCCCCAACCACGACGAGCAGGGCATCGTCGTCGCTGGCATCGGTGTCGATGGCGGCATTTACGTCCTCGCCGACCGATCGTGCTCGCTGTCCCCGCACGGCTGGGCGTCCCGGGCCGTGGCCGCGTACCGCGAGTACTCTGCGGACCGCATCGTCGTGGAGAAGAACTACGGCGGTGACATGGTCGAATCGACGGTCCGTCAGGTTGATCCGAATGTCCCGGTGAAGGTGATCTCCGCGTCGAGGGGCAAGGCGCAGCGTGCCGAGCCGATCGCCGCACTGTACGAGCAGGGGCGGGTGCATCACGTCGGGGCGCTGCCGAAGCTCGAAGACCAGATGACGACATGGACACCGTTGGACGGAACGAGCCCGGACCGTCTTGACGCGCTGGTGTGGGCAGTGACCGAGCTGACAGACGCCTATCAGGCCCAGGCGTGGATCGAATACGCGCGCCGCAAGGCCGAAGCCGCCACGGCTGACGCCACGCCGGAGACACCGCCCGCCCCCGGCCCCGGTGAACTCGCCCTGGCCGGTCAGGGCCCCGAAGACCCGGTCGCCGCCCGCCAGGCTGCCCGGAACGCCGCCCACCGCTCCCAGTACAGATAGCCGCATAAGGGGGTCCTGGTGCCCGATCCCCGCCGCTTGGTCAAGACCTACGGAACGAACGTGCCCGCGGCAATGCGCGCCGCCGAGGCCGCTGCCCAGATGACGCCGGCGTCGCCGTTCAGCCCTGGCACACCGCTCGGCCCCTACGACGGCTTCTCACGTACCCCGCGTACTGAGAACTTCGTCACCAACTACAACGTCGCGACCCGCCCCCGCACGTACGAGCGGATCAGCTTCGATACGATCCGCGGCCTGGTCGAGTCCTACGACGTGGCCCAGATGGCGATCTGGCATCGCATCGACTCGATTCGCTCCCTCGACTGGTCGCTAGTCGCGCGCTCGGGGTACGGCGGCGACATTACCGACGCGATCCCCGTCGCCATGAAGGCGCTCGCCAAGCCGGACCGTCAGCAGCCGTTCGGCGCGTGGCTGGCCGCGTGGCTGTACGACATCCTCGCCTACGACGCTGGCGCCCTGTATCGGCTGCGCAACCGCGGCGGCCGCGCGATTGGCCTGCGCGTGGTGGATGGCACCACCATCGCCCCGCTGTTGGACTACTGGGGAAACCCTCCGGAGCCGCCCGCGCCGGCCTATGTGCAGTACGTGAACGGTCTGCCGTGGGATCAGCTCACCCGCAACGACCTGATCTACCAGCCGTTCCGGAAGCGTGCGAACAGCCCGTATGGGCTGGCGCCACTGGAGACGATCCTCCTCAACGCCAACACCGACCTCCGGTTTCAGGCCTACTTCCTGCAGAGGTTCACTGAGGGCAACATTCCGCAGGCGTTCGCCAGCGCCCCGGAGACATGGACCCCGGACCAGATCGAGGCATTCCAGACGTACTGGGACGCCTGGATGCTCGGCGACCAGGCCGCCAAAGCCCAGATCAAGTGGATGCCCGGTGGCGGCAAGATCGAGTGGTCCAACGAGAAGGACTTCCAGGACCACTTCTCGTTGTTCCTCATGAGGAAGACCTGCGCCGCTTTCCATGTCGTGCCGTCGGACATGGGCTTCACTGAGTCCGTCAACCGCAGCTCAGGGGAGTCGCAGGCCGACGTCCAGCACCGCATCGGCGACCTGCCGCTCCTGCGCCACATCCAGAACGTCCTGTCGGCTTTCCTGCAGGACGACCTGGGGCTGCCGTTGGACTTCGCGTTCGACCTCGGCGAGGAGCAGGCCGACCGCCTGGAACAAGCCCAAGCGGACAAGATCTACCTAGAGCTGGGCGTCATCGGGGCCAGTGACATCCGCGAGATGCGCTACGGCCTCCCCGAGCCGGACGGCCAGCCCGTCCCCCGTTTCGTGTTCACCACGCACGCCGGCCCAGTGCCGCTGTCGTCGCTGTACTCGGTCGCCGGAACAATCGACCCCGCCACGGCGGCGCCCGAGCCCGGCGCACCACTGCCGCACAGCGTGTTCAGCGGTGCAGAGGGAGTCACTCCCTCGCCGCCGATCAAGGGCGAGCCGCTCGCCGAGCAGCTCTACGGCCTCGACGCGATGCCCCTGGCACCGCCACCACAGCCCGTCACCCAGGCGCCAGCCGAGGTGACCAAGGACGGGGCCCCAACTGCGGGAATCACCGCAGGCACGGGCGTCACCTCCTACGACCTCATCGGCCGCCGCGACGACGAGGAAGACGAGGAGGATCGGGAGCAGCTCGTCAAGGCCGAGCTCACCGCGTTCCGCTCATTCCGGAAGGCCCGCCAGCGCCAAGGCCGCTGGAGGGACTTCGAGTTCCGCACCATCGACCCCGTGCGCGGCCGGCGCCTGAACCAGGCCGGCCGCCTCGCTGTCCGCAAGGCCGCGGGGGAAGTATCCGTCGCCGGGCTCGCAGTCCAAGCCGTAGATACCGGCCGCATCCTGATGCTGCAGCGCGCCCTCGACCCCGAGGACCCCGCCGCAGGCTGCTGGGAGTTCCCGGGCGGCCACTTGGAGCGCGAAGAGTCGCCACTGCAGGGCGCATGGCGCGAGTGGGCCGAGGAAGTCCACCTCATCCCCCCGCCCGGCCAGCAGACCGGCACGTGGGTCAGTCCGAACGGTGTCTACCAGGGCGTCGTGTGGCAGGTCCCGTCCGAGTCCTGCGTGCCGCTTGCCGACCGTGACCAGGTCACCAACCCGGATGACCCCGACGGCGACTGGGTCGAGGCGATCGCCTGGTGGAGCCCCGAGCAGCTCGCCGGGAACCCTGCCGTGCGCCCGGAACTTCTCGCCGATCTCGATCAGGTCCTTGCCGCGCTCGGCTGCGACACGGTCGAGAAGGCGAGTACGGGAAAAGGTGATGCCCCCAGCCAGGGGGCATCCGACGAGTGGCCCGGCTGGCGCCTCGACGAGCGCACCGCCGAGCACTGGGCGGCGCTGATTGCCGCGACGCTCGGCGACGTGCTCACCGTTTCTGCGGCCGAGCAACTGGCCGCGGCCTACCTTGCCGAGAACCCGCTGCCGGTCGGCGGGAACCAGGACAAGAAGCCGTTGACCGAGGCAGCCACTGCGTGGCTGGCCAGCCGCGTTCCGGACCTGGCAGCACCCCTTGTTCCGCTCCTGGCCGGGATGTGGACCGACGGCTATCTGATCGGGCTCACGTCCGCGAACGCCGCCACCGACGGCAGCCGCCCCCGACTCGGCGACTGGAAGCCCGGCGACACCGACGCCGCCCTGCAAACCATCGGCGACCTCGGCGGCAGCGAACGAATGGACGAACTCACAGCCACCGCTGACAAGTCCGCCCAGCAGATCGCCGTCACTCGCCGGCACGACCTCGCCCGCGAACTCGTCAACGGCGCCCTGGGCGGCGCCACAGCAACCGTCATCGCCGCCGCCATGCGCGGCAAGCTCGGCGACCTGCGACTCGCCACGGCGATCGCCATCACCGAAGTCACCCACAGCTCCAGCGCCGCGGCCCTCTTCGGCTACCAACTGCGGCTCATCACCGAAACCCGCTGGGCCATCGACCCGAGCAGCAAGGTCTGCCCCACCTGCGCAGGAAACGCCGCCGCCGGCCCGGTGCCGCTCGGCGCCCCGTTCCCAAGCGGCGACACCCACCCACCAGCCCACCCAAGGTGCCGCTGCGCCCCCGTCCCCGCATAGGAGGTACCGATGCCCGAGGAAGCCAGGTTCGTTCTGGGCTTGGCGTATCAGGCGGGCCCGGACCCGCGGATCGCCAAGGGCGCCGATGGTGGACGCGACTTCTTCACCCCGGAGGAGCTGGAGAAGGCCTGCTGGTCGTTCTTGCCAGGCGGCGCCGAGGTCGGGCTGTTCCACGCCGATGGCACTCTCGGCCACATGCAGGTCACCGAGTCGTACATCTATCGCGGCCCGGCATGGGAGCAGCCCGACGGGACCGTGATCAAGGCCGGGGATTGGCTCCTGGGTGGGATCTGCGACGACATCGCCTGGCAGTTGGTCAAGTCCGGGAAGGTCACCGGGTTCAGTCCGCAGGGCATGGCGCGGCGCATTCGACCGAGGAGTGAGACATGACGGACGTACTCGGCGATGACACCGAGTTTTCGGAGCTCGTGGACGCCAACGTGCCGAGGGTTGACCTCGTCGGCCGGCCCGCCAACGGTTCGGCGGGGTTCCTGCTGATGAAGCAGGACGCGCAGGCCGGGCTGATGCCACCCGATGCGATTCGCGACCTGATCGGGAAGACCACCGCGCCGGCCGACGACAAGGTGACGATGACCGGCAGCCCCGCCGCGATCGCGAAACTCATCCACCAGGCCGCAGTCCGGCAAGCCGCCGACCCGGTCGCGAAGGCGAAGTACGACGCCGACGACCTCAAGCGCATGGCCGCCAACGGCGAAGCCATGACGGACGAGAGCTACCCCATCGCCGACCGAGCCGACCTCGACCATGCGATCCGCGCCGTCGGCCGCGGTGGGGCCGATCACGACGCGATCAGGCGGCACGTGATGACCCGCGCGAAGGCCCTCGGCGCCAAGTCCGAGATCCCGGACAACTGGAACGCCGACGGGTCCCTGAAGGGCGACGTCGCGAAGGAGATGGACATGGACGACGACGACCTCGACCCGATGACGGCCCTCGCAGAGGCCGACGGCGACATGCCCGGCATGCCGACCGACCCCGGCTCCCCGGCATGGGAGGCCATCGACGCGGCCACCGCCCGCAAGTGGACGTCGATCCTCGCCCGAGCCAAGGCCGCGATCGACATGCTCGCCGAGCGGGAACTCATGGAAGCCGCGGCCGGCGACGACGGCGACATGGACAACGCCTTCGACCTGCAGGACGCCTGCTGCGCCATCGACTACGCCATCTCCGTACTGGCGCCGTTCGCCGTCGCCGAGCAGGCCGAAGCCGACTGCTGCGACGACATGCAGATGGTCGGCAAGGCACTCGCCGCCTTCGACCCCGAGCCCCTGGACACCATCGAGGCCCTCGGCCACATCACCAAGGCCGGACGCGTCCTCAGCACGTCCAACGAGGCTGCGATCCGTGGCGCCGTCGAGTCCCTGCAGAAGGTCCTCGCATCGCTGCCCGCCGCACCCACCGCAGAGGAGAGCGGCCGGCCGGTCGCCAAGACCGCCAACGAGGAGCCCGACATGCCGCAGCCCACGCCGTCCGCCGACGAGACCGCCGACTCCGGCCAGGAGCCCGCCATGGGCACCAAGCCTGCCGACCCAAAGCCCGTCGCCGGCCTGCCCGTGACCGACATGGCGAAGGCCGACGGCGAGAAGACCCCCATGGTCGTCGTCTACGACCAGAAGGGCCGCCTGATCGGCATCGTTGACCCTGGCGACGTGACTCCTGTTGCCAACGCCGAGGCGGACGCCGACGACATGTTCGACACCGCCGACGCTGGCGACAGTGCCGCCGGCGACGCCACCCCCGACACTTCCGACCTCACCCCGGCACCCGCCGCAGAGGTCGGCACCCCCGCCGACGCCGCCCCCAACGACGCCGACGTCACCAAGCAGACCGACAACGACACCCTCTCGGACATGTTCAAGAGCAGCCTCCTGGCTGCGGTCGAGGGCGCCTTCACCGAGCACAGCGCCAACCAGAACACTGTCCTCGCCAAGCAGGGCGAGGCCGTACTGGAACTGGCGGGGCTCATCGAGACGCTGAAGGGCCGCATCGGGGCGCTGGAGGAGCAGCCCGCCGAACCGAAGGTGTTCACCAACGGAGCCCAGCCCCCGCGCGACCTGCGCGGCATGGACCGAGGCGCAGCCGCCCACGTCGATGTGGCCAAGGCCCGGGAGCAGAAGGACCGTCTCTACAGGGCGGCCGACGCGACCGAGCAGAACCGCATCGCCAAGGACATGCAGGCCAGCGCCATCGATGTGCTCGCGGCGATCCACCAGCAGCGGCGCGCATAGCGCCCACCCCCGACAGACAACTTCCAGCCCTCGGAGACGCCAAGCGCCCGGGGGCTTTCGCATGCCCAGGAGGCACCCCTTGAGCCCCATGCAGGACATGACCGAGGAGACTCTCGGCGCCATCGTGAAGGCGCAGACGAGTGGCATCCTCGAATCCACCGGGATCTACAGCTACGACCTCTCCGAGCTCGTCAGCCTGATTCCCGTCGTCACGCCGTTCCGTGACATCGTCGCCCGCAAGCAGAGCCCAGACGGCAATCCCTACGCGGTGTGGCGCGCGATCATGAACCTCACCAACTCGCAGCCGGACCCGTCCATGGGCTTCGACTACGCGGCGAACGAGGTCCAGTTCCTGGAGCAGGACTTCCAGGCCAGGTACAAGCCGCTCGGTTACGCCGGCCTCGTCACGCAGGACGCCTACGACCTCGCCAAGGGCTACGGCGACCCGTATGCCATCGCCACGTTCCAGACCCTCAACCAGCTGCTGATCGGCGAGGACCGCAAGCTGATGGGCGCACAGAGCTTCGCGCTCGCTGCCCCGGCCGCGCCGGTCGTCACCCAGCACGCCAGCGGCGGCACCATCGGCGCCGTCTCCCTGTACATCGGCGTCGCTGCCCGCACGGGCTCCGGCTACTACTACGGCTCCGGCAACAGCCAGGGAACCAGCAGCCTCGTCTCCACGTTCGGATCCGGGTCGGCGAACTCCGTCACCGCGACGGTGACCGCTGTGCGCGGCGCTGTCGCGTACGACTGGTTCTACTCGGCGAACGGATCCACCTGGTACTACTACACGACCACGACCACCAACACCGTCACGGTCACCAAGACCATCAGCTCCAACCAGGCGCTGCCGACGGGCAACGCCGTCCCGGACCTGTCCACGACGTGGAAGGGCACCGCGAACGCGGTCCCGACCATCAACACCTCGGCGGACAACGGCAGCGCCAACGCGAACGACTACGACGGGTTCCTCGCGTCCCTCGCGGGCGACTACAACGGCTCCGGTCAGTGGGGAACCCCCGGCACCGGCACCGCCAACCCGTCGATCTTCAACAGCCTCGACGGTGCGGCGCTGACCCTGACCGGCGGCACCGTCAACGAGATCGAGAACGACATCTTCCTCCCCCTGTGGAATCAGGTGAAGTGCAGCCCGACCGCGCTGATGATGAACGCGCAGCAGGCCCAGGAGATCGCGAACCTCGTCCTCGGCAGTTCCTCCGCGACGACCTACCTGCAGACCGACGCATCCGGCCGTATCTCGACCACCGCCGGTGGCCGGGTCGGCGAGATCGTCAACGCGCC
The DNA here is from genome assembly GCF_057158765.1 of Kitasatospora sp. NEAU-69. Lineage (NCBI taxonomy): Bacteria > Bacillati > Actinomycetota > Actinomycetes > Kitasatosporales > Streptomycetaceae > Kitasatospora > Kitasatospora sp. NEAU-69. The sequence continues at coordinate 51,968 of NZ_JBWXUE010000022.1, read as the reverse complement.
GGCCGGCGGCATCACGGTGCCTATCGAGGTACACGTCTCCCTGCCGCCCGGCACGATCGTGGCGCGAACGGACAGGGTTCCGTTCCCGCAGGCCAACATCTCCAGCGTGCTGGAGTGCCGCACCCTGCGCGACACCGCCCAGTTCGACTACTCCGCCGCCCGCGTCGCGGGCACCGCCGGTGGCGGCCCCCGCAAGGAGTTCGAAATCAGGACGGTCTCCGCCCTGGTGAACCGTGCACCCGTGGCCATGGCAGTTCTGGCCAACTGCGCCTGATCTGACCTGCGGCCTTCTCGTCAGGTCCCCTAGTTAATCGCGCCCCTGTCGCGGTCCCTACGGGGAGTGAATCCCCCATAGGGGCCGCGCTGGGCACCAACCACCCTCACCCCTCAGAGGAGCCAGGCATGCGCCTGTACACGCGCACGGGCGCGACCGCGCTCACCGACCCCGCAACCGGCATCCACTACGAGGCCGATGCCGAAGGCGGCTTCGACTTCCCCGACGACCTGTCCGACCAGCAGCACCGATTCGCCGTCCGTGGCCGGCCGATGTGGGAGACCGACATCGAGCGTCAGCAGCGGCTCATCAGTGAGGAGCTGGAGCGTCGCAAGGACCCGGCGACGCTCCTCGACGCCGTGCAGCAGATCCTGACCGCGGCCAAGGCCACCCAGACGGTCTCGGCTCCACCGCCGGCCGATACGCCGCCGGCGGCGCAGCCCCGGAGGCGCGCAGCGGCCAAGGCCGACTGACCCACCGCCATCGCTGATCCGAACCGCGCGGCGCGCCGCGCCAGTTCCTCGGAGGTACCCCATGCCCACCACGCTCGTGACCGGCGGTAACAACGGCCCGCTCGCTGCCGAGACGGCCGGATACGCATTGCAGGGTCCGCTGACGCTCACCAACCAGAGCACTTCCCCGGCGGCCTCGGCGGCAGGTGCCGTGGCCTACTCGACCGGCGGCGTCCTGACCTACATCAACCCGCAGGGGCTGGTGAACACGATCGTCGGATCGCAAGGCGGCCAGACCGCCGTCGGATCCGCGATCACCGGCACCACCGCGGAGACGATGCTGCAGTCGATGAGCCTTCCGGCGAACGACGCGATCGCCGGCGCCGTGTACAAGATGGTCGGCTGGGGCGTCTTCTCCTCGACCGGGTCGCCGGGGAATACGGTCTTCACGTCGCGTCTGGGCGGGGTGGCGGGTACGTCGCTGGCGGCTACGGCGAACATCGTGCTGGGTACGTCGCTGACGGCCGCGCAGTGGCGGCACGAGACGCTGCTGAACTTCCTGTCACCAACGTCGGTGGTGTGCATGACGGAGCTGGTGATCAACTCCGCTGTGGCCGGAGCCGGATCCGCGTACCTCGCGGCGTCCGCGTCGGCGGTGACCGTGTCGCTGGCCTCGACGAAGGCGTGGGTGCTGGACGTGACGCCGGGAGCATCGGGTAACTCGATTCAGCTGCTGGGCGGTTGGACCGAGCGAGTCGCCTGAGCCGTCTGCCTACGAGCCGAGCAGTCGGGCCTTCGCAGCAGTGAACTCCTCGTCAGTGAGGGCGCCTTGCTGGTGCAGGTCGGCGAGCCGGCCGATCTCCTGGAACACGTTCGTGCCCACAGCCGTGGGTCCTTGAGTGAGGGCCTGTTCGATGGCGTTCTTCACCTGCTCGAACTCCACCTGCTGGCCGTACCCGAAGGGGATCGCGTTGGGGTCCTTGAGGATGTCGGTCTTGACGACCTGACCCTGCCGGTAGCGGCGTTCGGGACTGCCTGCAATGAGCAGCCGCAGGTGGCCCGCGCCGAACCAGCGTCCTGCGGCTTTCCATTGGATCGCGGAGATCTGCGCGACCGGGATGGTGCGGGTACCTGCGTCCACCCCGAAGGCGCTGCGGTGGCGGGTGATGGTCACAACACGGCCGTCGAATGTGATGCCGGCGGTGCGGTTGTTTGCTGCGTGCATGGCGTCCCCTCGGTTTGCCGTGTGTCGCATCGTAGGGCCCGTTCCCCAAGCCGGCTCGGGCAGTTACCGGACAGTGACGTGCGGAGGTGGTTGCTGTGGCGATTGGTACTCCGTACGTCACGCCGGCGATGCTGGTGAACGCCCCGACTGGTGTGAGCTGGGAGATCATCCCCGACGTGGGGGCCGACAGCCTGGAACAGCTCGCAGAGCTCACGAACATCGCCTGGCGTGCCACGTCGATCGTGGACACGTACTGCAACCAGGTGCTGCGGTCCACCGTGGACAACGAGCAGTTGACCGGCCCGGGAGCGCCACGGGTAGGCCATCAGCCGGGCACCGACAACGGTCTGCTGGTCATGCGGCGGTGGCCGGTCACCCAGGTGCTGGCGATCCAGACGTCCAACAACCGGTCATGGCCGCGTTCCTGGACGCCGGTGCCAGCCGGCGACTACGAGGTCGAGCATCCGCTGATCAACCTGTACACAGACGCGGCCTCGGCGACGGGCCCAGATGGTGGGGCGTCGATCGTGGTGGCGCGCGGCTACATTCCGCGCCTGTCGTGTGGCAGGAACAGCACGCGCGTGCTGGTCAGCTACACCAACGGCTGGCCGCACACATCTCTGACGCAGGCAGCCGCGGCGGGCTCGACAGTCCTGCACGTGGACGACGTGACCGGCTTCACTGGGGTGTCGGCGTTCGCGTACGACGGCGCGGAGACCGAGACGGTGTCGGTTTTGTCGGTGGCCGCGACGACCCCGCTGGCGCTGCCGAACGGCGTCGGGACGGCACAGACCGGCCCAGGCACGGTCACCCTGTCGTCTCCGCTGGCAAACCCGCACGGGGTCGGCGTGATGGTGTCGGCACTACCGGCGAACGTCATCTGGGCCGCGGCCCTGGCGGCGGCGGCGCAAGCGCTTGAGGCGGGGTTCACGACGATCTCCGTGCAGAACCTGCCGGGGGCCATCGATTCGGGTGGCCACGGTGTTGCGGACGTACAGACCGCGTACGAGTGGCTGCTGGAACCGTTCGTGAGGAGATTCTGATGGCGGCGAAACGTAAGGCGACGACGACTGGGGCGGCGAAGCGTGCCGCTGCCGCGCGCAAGAAGGCCGCCGTGAAGGACCGGCATGTCGGCCGCCGTGGCAGTACCCGGATCCGCGTGGTGAACGCCCCGACCGCCTGGTAGCCCCCTCTTCTCGTTGGCCGACCCCTCCCGTCGAAGCAGTGAGGAGGGGCCGCCGTGCCGTTGACAAACGTGCAACTCTACGTGCAGAGCATCCTGGACGGCCTGGTCGTGCCGGGCGACTCGAAGCCGCTGAGAGCGTTCGTGACGCCCCCGAACTTCGACAAGCTGGACGGTCCACGGGCGTACGTATGGGGCGGCCGGCTACGCGGCAGGCGGCAGACGGCACCCCGCGGGCCGGCATTCAAGCGCCTGGACTGGATTATCGACGTCTACGTGTCGTATCTGACCACGCCGGACGCCGCGCAGGTAGATCAACAGTTCCCGCGGATCGTGGACGCGATCATGGCGGCGACCTGGCAGGTCGAGATGCCGCTGTTCATCGACCCGGCGGGCAACCGGGCACCGAATGACGCGCTCGGCGCCACCCAGATCATCAGCATCGGCGAGGACTTCGAGCTGGAGTACCCGCCGGAGCGCCATCCGGCCACAAATCGGATGCTCTACTACACCTGCCGCCTGGGCCTGGACGTGTACGAGGCGGTGCAGGGATGAGCATCCGCGTGACCGTCAGCGGCGCAACCAGGCGCCCCTTCCAGAGTTTCGACTGGGCTGAGGTATCGCGGACATGGTCCGCCTCTGTCGGCCCGGTCGTTCAGGAAGCGCTCAAGCGCTCCGCACCGATCGCCCCCGCCGGCGGTGGCCGCCTGCGCAACTCGATCCGGTACCAGCAGCGTTCGGGTGACGGGTCCGTCCAACTGGAGTACAGCACGGACGCTCCGTACGCCCGATTCGTGCTGGACGGCACCCGCCCGCATCAGATCCGGCCGCGCCACGCCCGAACGCTGCGGTTCGAGCAGAGCGGCCAGACGCGTTTCGCCCGCGTGGTCAACCACCCGGGCACGCGAGCGAATCCATTCCCCGAGCGCGCCATCCGACCACTGATGCCGCTCATCCAGCAGCGGTTCACGCAGATCGTCTCCACCACCATGAGGGGCTAGTCGTGCTACTCCGCTACACCGGTCCGACGCCGGTCACGTTCACGTCCATCGGCCTGGAGGCCTACCCGGGCGACGAGTTCGAGGTACCCGACGAGACCGCGGCGGCGTTCACGGTCCGCGCCGACATCGAAACCGTGGCAGTCGAACCCGCGTCCCGTAATCGCCGTCCGGCAAAGGACCAGCCAGTCACCGCCACTGCCGCTGACTCCGTTGGAGACAGCGCCACTTCCGCCGGCCCGACGCCGGACCCGACCGCGTCCCTGTAGGAGGGCCTGGCCATGGCATACCCGACGATCATTGAGCGTCCTGGCTCTCTTAGCGCCACCGGCCTCGCCAAGGAGGCGACGTTCGGCGTCCCCGTGGCCGCCACGACGTTCCTGCCGATGACTGACAACACCACGGAGGAAGACCCCGGTTGGTTCTCGCCGACGCTCATGCAGAACCTGCGGGACAGGCAGGTCTACAACCTGCAGGGTGAGGCCAAGTACGCCGGATCCCTGACCGGCCCGGTCTTCCCGAGCAACGCGATGGCACTCATGGTGGCGAGCATCGGCGCTGACGGCTTGGCAGGCGCCGGGGTGACCGGCACAACGGGCACCGGCTCGACGACGCTGGGTGCGCTGATCACGGCGGCGACCAACACGTTCACACTGGCCTCGCCGACCGGGTTCAGCGTCGGCCAGGTCATCCAGGTGGACGTGAACGGCACCGGGCCGACCACTACCTCCGAGTGCCGCAAGATCCTGACTCTGGTGGGCTCCAGCGGCACGGTGGACTCGAACTGGACGTACGGGCACGCCAGCGGCGCTGCGGTGAAGGGTGTCGTGGCGCCGTACACGCACACGATCCAGCAGGCCAACACGCTGCCGTCGCTGACGGTCGAGAAGAACATGGGCGGCTACCAGTCGCTGCAGTTCGCCGGCGCGCGGGTCAACAAGTTCGACTTGAAGGCGCCCGTGGGTAACACGGCGGTCGAGATGACGGCGGACCTGATGGCCCAGTCCGTGGCGATCCTCGACTCGCCGACGACGGTCACCGTTGCCAACGAGCTGCCGTTCGTCTTCTCCGAGGCCAGCCTGAGCTTCTACGGCGGGGCCCGCGCCGACGTGTCCAACGTCGGGATCACGTTGGAGAACGGGATCAAGGAGACCTACACCTACTCCGGGAGCCACGGGCCGTCGTTCCTGACCCCAGTCTCGTTTCATGTCTCCGGCGCGATCGACGTCGTCTGGAGCTCCCTCGACGACGCCACCTACGGCGACTTCAACCGGGCCCACAACCAGACCCTCGGCGCCCTGACGTTCACGCTCGCACATCCGGCCAGCGCGGGCACGATCACGATCAGCCTGCCGCAGATCGCCGTCGCCAAGTTCGGCGCGACAGTCAAGTTCGAGGACGTCGTCATGTCTGCGCTCACCTTCGAAGCGTCCCGGCCGCTGACCGGAGCCTCGCAGTACACGCTGCAGGCGACCGTCGCCAACACGGTGTACACCGCGTACTGACCACAGCAGCACCCCGTCCGCCCCGACGCCATGCCGGCTCGGGGCTTTCGCATTCCCACCCTCAAAGGAATCACCATCATGGGTTTTCTGTCCGCCTACTCCGGTGTGCGCCGCGTCGAGATCGGCCCGCGCGAGCCGGACGGAACGTACTGGGTTGACCTGCGCGAGCACCTCTCCCAGGGCGCCAAGGAGAAGGGCGACCGCGCCCTTCAGAGCATGCAGGTCGTCAACGGCAAGGCTCAGGTCACCCCGGACGTCGTGGAGTTCCGGCAGCAACTGGTCCTCGCCAGCGTCGCCGGCTGGAACTTGGACGACGACAACGGCACGGTCTGGCCGATCAACATGCAGTCCGTCAAGCGGCTCCCCGCCGCAGTGTTCGACGAACTGTGGACGGTTGTGGACGAGACGAACTCGCCGCCGAGCACCGAGGAGCGGCGCCGATTTCCTGCTGGAGGCGTCGGCGGCGATCCGAATGGGGACGGCGGGGCCGGCGAGTCTCTCGACGTTCTGGATCCGGCAGCAGTTCTGGCAGCGCCTGGGGATGACCAGGGCTGATATCGAGGCGCTGCCCGCCCGTGAGCTTGAGGACTACCTGCTGTACATCCAGCTGATCACCCGCCAGGAGCAGGAACAGCAGAGGCGGGGGGCGGGCGATGGGCGCTGAGGCATTCACGTTCCTGGCCGTGATCGAGGCCCAGGACAAGATCTCGCGGATTCTGGAGCAGATCGACGGCTCCTTCGACCAGTTCAGTACAGCGGCTGACCGCGCCGCAGAGGCCGCCTCCGTGGCTGGCGAGCGGATCGACACGTCCCTGCTGCAGACGGCCTCCGGCGCGGATGCGCTGGAGCTGGCCGAAGCACGTACCGCGACCGCGCAGGAGAAGCTGACGGCCGCGACGGCTCGCCAGGCCGAGGCGGAGCAGGCGCTCCTTGAAGCCCGCGCGGCCGCCGCCTCCGAGGACGAACTTGCCTCGGCAGCGGCGGCGTTGGCGGCGGCGCAGGACAAGGCCACCGCATCGACGACGGAGTTGAAGGCCGCGCAGGATGCGCTGGGTGCGGCAACGAAGGCGAAGTTGTCGGAGGAGGAGATTGCCACCGCGGCGGACGCGGTCACGGCAGCGCAGGATCGTGCGACGAAGGCAACGGCCGAGCTGACCGCGGCCCGCGAGCAGCAGGCGGCCCTGGTGACGCCGACGGACGTGGCCGCAGCGGCGGATGCGGTCACGGCGTCGGAGAAGAACGCCACGAAGGCCACGACGGAGCTGTCGGCCGCGCAGGACCGCCAGGCCGCTGTCGGGAAGGCGCAAGCTGCGGCGGCCGGCGAGACGGCTGCCGCGGCGGACGGCGCGGCAGCCGCACAGACCCGACTGGGTACGTCGTCCGAGGAGGCGGCGGCATCGGGTGGTGTCGCTTCGAAGGCCATGGGTGTTGCCTCGCTGGCGATCGCCGCGATCGGCTACGAGTCAGTGAAGGCCGCCGGGAACTTCGAGTCGATGACGGAGCATCTGGTCACGGATGCCGGGGAGTCGCAGCAGAACATTGGCATGATCCGCGCTGGAATGTTGCAGCTGGCCGCCGCAACCGGTACAACGACGGATCAGATGGCCGCCGGCATGTACCACATCGAGTCGGCCGGCTACCACGGCCAGCAGGCACTCGATGTCCTCAAGACCGCGGCGGAGGGTGCGAAGGTCGGCGGTGCCGACCTGGACACGATCGGTCAGGCCCTCACCGGCACCATGAACGCGTTCGGGCCGTCGGCCGGTACCGCGACACAGATGATGAACGCGATGATCGCCACCGTCGGTGCGGGCGACATGAAAATGGAGGACTTCGGGTCTTCGCTCGGGAACGTTGCGGCGATCGGGGCAAGCGCCGGCCTGTCGTTCGCTCAGGTCGCGGGCGGCGTCGCAACGATGACCGCGCAGAACGTGACGGCGCAGCGAGCCACCCAGGACCTGGCGCACACCATCGGGTCGCTGTCGAACCCGAACAAGACGCAGATCAACGAGATGGCCGCGATGGGGATCAACTCCAACGACCTGGCGTCGAAGCTCGGTTCGCGGGGCCTCACGGGAACATTCGACGTCCTGGTGCAGGCGATCGCCGCGCACACGCAGGGCGGCCAGGTGTTCGTCCAGGCACTCGACAAGTCGAAGGTCGCGGCCCAGCAGGCCTCCCAGGCCTTGGGTCAGATGTCGCCGCCCATGCAGAAGATGGCCGAGTCGTGGGCCGCCGGGACGACCAGTACGAAGGACTTCGACAAGGCCATCCAGGCACTGCCGCCGGCCCAGCAGACCTTGTACACGCAGTTCGAGTCGCTGACGAAGAAATCTGGGTCGTTCACGGATGCGTTGAATGCGAGCAACCCGGCGGCTCAGACGTTCAATGCCGCACTGGCGAAGATGGCCGGCGGCACTACCGGCCTGAACACGATTTTGATGCTGAGCGGGCAGCATGCGAGCACGTTCCAGCAGAACGTTCAGACCATCTCTGATGCGGCGCATAAGAGTGGTTCGGCGGTGGACAACTGGGCTGCGATCCAGTCCACTTTCAATCAGAAGATCGACGTGGCGAAGGCTTCCGTCGAGGCCGCCGGGATCTCGATTGGCACGGTTTTGCTACCGGTCGTCTCGAAGGTCGCCGGTGTGATCGCCAACGTTGTCGGGCCGATGGCGTCGTGGATCGCCTCGAATCAGAAGCTGATCGGTCTGATCGTGGCCATTGTCGGCCCTGCTATGGCCGTGGTCGGTGTCATCAAGACGATTTCAATGGTCACGAAGCTGTGGGCTGCCGCACAACTCGTTCTCGACGGGGCAATGGATGCCAACCCGATCGGACTCCTGATCATTGGCCTGGCCGCCCTCGCCGGAGGCCTCTACTACGCGTGGACACACTTCAAGACGTTCCGCGAGATCGTCATGGCGGTCTTCGAAGCAGTGAAGATCGCAGGAGTTGCCGTATGGCACGCGCTGGAGACCGCCTGGCACGGTCTGACGGTCGCAGCGGAGGCCGTGTGGCATGCGCTGGAGGCCGCCTGGAATGGGATCTCCGAAGCAGTCGTGGCCGTTGGGCATGCCATTGAGGACGCCTGGCATGCCGTCACCGGATTCGTTTCACGGGAGTGGGACCGGCTGGTCGGCGTAGCGCGGACCGTCGCTGTGGCGCTGGCGGCCGCCTGGCATGCCGTTGTGGGGGCTGCCGAGACCGTATGGCACGCACTGGAAGACGCGTGGAACGCCGTGGCGAGCGTCACGAGTTCGGTGTGGAACGGAATCATTGACTTCTTCAAGAAGTGGTGGCCCCTGTTGGTTCTCTTTTTTGCGCCTCAAGTAGCCGCGATCATGTCGATCTGGAACCACTTCCACAACGATATCCTTGATACGGCGCGGACCGTGTGGACGGCAGTCTCCGACTTCTTCAAGGGCATCTGGGGAGTTATCAAGACAGCAGCCGGAGATGTGTGGGCCGGCATCAAGGCAGTCATCATCACGCCGCTTGAGGATCTCTGGCATGCGATCGAGTCCCTGTGGACCATGGTGTCCGGATGGCTCAGTGCGACCTGGAGCGGGATCGCTGCATTCGCAGAGGAAAACTGGCAGGCCCTCAAAATACTCGCCGAAGACGCCTGGGGCGCCATCAAGGCGTACATCATCGCCCCGATCGAGGCCGCCTGGCACGAGCTGGTGTCGATCTGGAATTCCGTCTCAGGCTGGCTGTCCGGTGTCTGGAACTCGATCGCCAGCACCGCCGCATCCGTGTGGAACGGCATCAGCAGCACGATCGGGGGCGCCCTGGACGATGCCTGGCATGCAGTGACGGCCGCCGTTTCCAGCATCGGATCGACCCTGTGGGACGGCCTGATGGGTGTCTGGCATTCGGTTGAGGACATCGGCTCCTGGTTCGTATCGATCGGCGAGGACATCATCAACGGGATCATCTCGGGGGTGGAGTCCGCCGGGTCGGCACTGTTCGGCTCGGTGCAGAACATCGCCAACGGGGCACTGAAAGCCGCGAAAAGCTTCCTGGGCATCTCCTCACCGTCCAAGGCGTTCGCCTCGCAGGTAGGCCAGTGGATCCCGGCCGGCATCGCGCAGGGCGTCGCCGACAACGCCGGTGTCGCGCACTCCGCAGTGCAGAAGCTGGCCGCCGGGCTGCCCGGGCTGGCAGGGGGTACTCCTGTGGCGCTTTCCGGTGCACCCGCGGCTGGTGGCGGACTGTCGTATGCGGCCGCCGCGGGCGGGGCCGCTGGTGGGGTGAGCATCACCGTGGATCTGCGCGGTGCGTCAGTGATGGGCAACGGGGCTGCCGATCAGTTGGCAACCGTGATCGGCAAGAAGATCACTGCTCAGCTGGCCGCAGCCGGCCACCACATTCGGGGGTGACCGATGGTCGCCAGTCCCAACCTGACGCTGACAATCACCCCGCCCGGCGGCTCGCCAACCGACTACACCAACAAGCTGGCCTGGTCGGGGGCGTCCACAACGCCCTCGATCACCCAGAACTTCGGCAGGCAGGGCGACACCGCCACAATGCCGCTGATCGACGAGTACACATCGACGCCGAACTTCTACATCCCCGTGTTGTCGCAGATCAAGCTGGTGGACAACACGATCGGCACCACGCTGTTCGCTGGGGTCGTCAACGACCCCGTCCTGCAGGTCGCAGGCCCCAACAGCAACGAATGGGACCTCGCCTGCACGGACTACACCTACTACGCGGACAACGCCATCGTGCACGGCCAGTTCATCGGCCAGACGGTGGACCAGATCGTGGTCGCACTGACCCAGGCCGCGAGCTGCGGAGTCTCTGCGGCGACGGTCGCGGGCGGCGGATTCGTCGCCCCCGGGCCGCAGCTGGCCAGCTTCGTTCTCAATTACACGACCCTGTCGGCCGCTTGGCGGAAGCTGGCACAGCTCGCCGGGTCGGTGTCGCCGTACGGCTGGTACGTGGACGAGAACCGCAACCTGCACTTCTACGACTCCTCGACCGCGCAGTCGTCGGGCGTCACCTTCACCACGTCGCCAACCGGCAGCGGTCTCGGCTCGGCCAGTGAGGGCCACTTCCTCCTCGGTTCCCAGTTCGGCTACGAGTGGGACGGCAAATCGATCCGGAACCGGATCCTGGTGCAGGGTGCCAACCAGACCGTCAACTACGGCGCCACCACGGCAGCCCCGACGGACACGTGGCAGGCCGACGGCACCGCGATGGCGTGGCCCCTGAGATACACGGTCACAGGCTCGCCGGTCCTGCAGGTCGGCGGGGTCACCACCCCAGTGACGGTCGTGCAGGCCGGCTCGGCGGGAACCGGCACATGGCAGATCGTGCAGAACGCGATCGGCGGCTGGTCGCTGGCGAACACGGTGTCGGCCCCACCCGCCGGCGTAGTGATCCGAATTTGGTACAACTACCAAGTCCCAGTGGTCGCACAGGCCAACGACTACCCGTCGCAAACCGCGTACGCGGGCCCGAACGGCGGCGTCTTCACCGAGTACATCTCCGACTCCAGTCTGACAACGGTGCCGATGGCACTCGCCCGAGCGATGCGCGAACGCACCGAGTACGCATTCGCCGCGGAACGCATCGTCTTCACCACCGACGAATCGTGGATCGGCTGGGTCCGCTCCGGTCAGACCTGCACGATCGTCAACCGGTTCATCCCCGACGCGGAGACCAGCTACAGCTGGGGCATCAACGACACGTTCATCGTCATCGGCAACTCGATCAGCTTCGGCGCCGGCGGCTACCGGCAGTGCTCGATCACCGCCGTACGCCTGTAGGGAGGAGACGCGAATGCCCGGCGTCCTACGGCCCTACACCCTGATCGATGTACTCGGCACACTCAACGAGCAGAACCAGGCACTCGGCGCCAACGATGTTGTCAACGGCCTGGGCGACTTCGGCGAGGTTGACGAGACCATCCCCATCACTGATGCGGCCACGGCCACCCTACAGCTCAACGCCGCGTGGGATCAGGGACAGTGGGGGTCGGTCACATGGGGATAGTCGCTGACGGATCCTTCCGCATCAAGGGGCGACTGACGCTGGAGGTCGTACGCCCGGACGGCACAGTGCGAGACCGCCGCGAGGGCGACAACATCATGTGCACCGCCGGGCTGACCGTGCTGGCGCAGGCGCTCGTGTGGTCTGGGATCCAGGATCAGGCCACTAACCTCGGTGTCACAACCCCGAGTTACCTGACCCCGCTCTGGGGGGCAGTGGGAAGCGGATCAGGTACGGTCGCGGCGAGCGACGTCGCCCTCTTCAGCGAGCTGTCGCGGCAGACGGTGGGTGCGGGCGCATCCTCTCCAGCGACAGCATCGATCGCCGCGGCGACGACCTGGTTGTTCTACTTCCCCAGCCCGCCAACGACATGGACCGTCACCGAAGCTGGGCTCTTCGCCAACGGCAGCTCCAATCCGGCGACGGTAGCGACCGCCGGCACCCTGATCGACCACTGGAGCTTCTCCCCTTCGGTCACCGTGCCAACCACGGACACGCTCATCCTCCAGGCGTCTTTCTCGATCACCTAGGAGGCTCCGGTGGCCGTCACACCGCCCTGGCTCGCCGCGACCAGCGGATCCGCCGCACAAGCCGGCCAGATCAACCAGCTCCTCGGCACGCACGCCGCAACGATCCTCTACGCCGCAACGCAGCGCGCCGCTCAGGCGACCGCAGGATCCACCAGCACAAGCACCAACGGCCTCTACCTCGCGCAGTCGTTCGCGACCGCAGCAGGGCAGACTGCCGTCGGCTACGTCAGCATCCCGGTCACCACCACAACAGCCAGCGGGGCCAGCCTCGCCACCACCACGCTCTCCCTGTACGCCAACTCGGCAGGGGCCCCGACCGGGAGCGCACTGGTCTCCACGACACTCACCGCGGAGTACGCCTACCAAGCCAGTGGCGCCGGCACCGCAACCGTCACCGTCATCTACCCGCTCCCCGCTACTGGGCTGACGGCCAGCACCACGTATTGGCTCGTCCTCGCCGCAGCTGGCAACGCGTCGCATTCCTACTCGTGGTACCGCTCCAACCAGACCTCGGGCGCCTCCACCAGCACCACCGGCACGGGATCGTGGACAGCACAGACATACGGTTTCAAGTACGCAATCTTCGACCAGACCGCGTCCGGTCTCCTGACCGCAACATGGGAGGACGCCGGCGCCCGCTGGACGACCATGACGTACGTCAACCCGAACGAACTCGGCAGCCTGGCGGAATACACGGCCGGGCAGACCGCGGCGGGCTACCTGCAGTCCTACCGCACCATCACGTACACCAACGGCGCTGTGACAGGGGTGGCGTAGATGGCGAATACGCTGGAATTGCTGAACGCGACCCGTACCTCGTACCGAGACAACCTGCCGACGGCAACGCTGTACCAGACGTCGCCCCAGTCGATCACGTCGAGCACGATCACACCGGTCCAGTTCGGTGCGGCGACCGGCGACAACTGGGCGGGCTGGTCATCCGGGTCGAACACCCGTTACACCGTGCAGGTTGCGGGGGTGTACTTGGTCACCGGGCTTGTGCTGTTCAACCTGACGACGGGATCTGGCGTCATCATCTCGTTGCTGGAGAAGAACGGCACCGAGCTGACTCCCTGCCAGAACCAGTTGCCGGTCGTTGCAACCGGGACCCAGTCGATCATCACGCCGCCGATGGTCGTCACCGCCGCGGTCGGCGACTACTTCCAGCTCGGCGCCTATCAGACCACCGGTGGTGCCCAGAACACGTACGCCAGCGGCATGATGGCCAGCTACATGACCGTCGTCTGGCTGAGGAACCAGTAGATGCCAACGACACCCTCATGGGAAGCCGCCCGCAACGGCCTGCCGGGCAGCCTCGACGCCACTAACCACGCCGGCCAGGTCGGCCAGTTCCTCGGCGCCCACAACATCACCACGGCGTACGACACCGGGCGATTCATCCTTCCCTTCGGCGGCGCAAACCTCACCTGGGTCAACTACAGCAACCAGACGGATCTCTCCCAGCGATTCACCGTCCCCAGCGGTGTAGGGACCTCCGTTGTCCGCGCCTCACTGCCTCTGCTGCCATCAGGCAACGGGGCCGACGTCCTCGTCTCGCTCTACCCCGACAACAGCGGCTCACCGGACACGACGAACCTCCTCGCATCGACGATGCTGCCGGCCGCATGGATCAACGCACTCGCGGCACCGAACGGCGTCGCCAACGGCGGCCCGTTGGCAACATCCAGGTCCAACACCTACATGGGCTCGGGCGGCTATCAGTCCCAGCCGTGGGCCGGGCCGGTCGGCGACTCCACGGGCGTCGCGCAGAACTCCTCGGTGGCATCATCCGGCAACTACATGATCACTGCCGGTGGTACCACCAGCGCCGGCGTCGTTCCGGTCGTCAACACGATCCCCTACCTGGGCGGCACGTCCATGGGTCGCGGGATCCCGCAGCCGCCGCTACCCGCCGCCACGTACTACGGGATGCTGGCCGCAACCAGCGACTCCCTGGTGTACGCCGGCGGCCTGACCACACCCACGGGAGTGACCCCGACCGCCAACGTGTGGGTGGCCAGTTGGGACTCCAACACGGGCGCCGTTGGCAGCTGGAGTTCCCAGACGGCCCTGCCTACCGCCGTCTATGCGGCCGGGGTGACCGCCTCAGGCAGCACCATGTACGTGATCGGCGGAACCACCGGCTCCGCCGTGCAGTCCACTGTTTACTACGCGACCGTCACAAACGGGCAGATCAGCTCCTGGAACATCGGCCCGGCGCTTCCAGCGGCGCTGGCCGCGACGATGTGCACAGCCGTGAATGGCTGGCTTGTCGTCGTGGGCGGCAACACTTCCCCCACCGTGTCGGTGAGCGGGGCGACCATCGTCAGTACGTCGTACTTCGCGAAGATCCAGCCCGACGGCTCATTGTCCGCATGGCAGTCGGGCGCGGGCACGCAGCCGGTAGCGTCGTATGCGCCCGGCTGGGATGTCACCCGCACGGACAGTGCCGCCATATTCGTGGGGGGCTTCGCCGGTTCAGGGGCATACAGTCAGTTCGTTCAGGTGTGGTCGATCGATTCCAACGGGCCCGGAACGATCATCCAGTTCTTCGACTGGCGGGAAGCCGGGGTCGAGATGGTCGGGGCCTTCTCAACCGGAACGCCCGGACAGTGGCTGCTCGTCAACACGAACATCCCCGACTCGGAATACTTCTACACGACCCTGACTCCGGTTCCATGGATCTCAGTGCCACTCGCCGCCACCCTCACCACCGGCGCCACCTACCATGTCGTGCTCCAGCAGAGACAGACAGGAAGCCCCGGAGATCACGTCTCGTTCGGACTACTCGATGGCAGCCCCATAGGGCCCGACGCCCTCAAGTCGCCGCGACACTCCGGCACGTGGACCAGCGCGCTGGGATCCGGCTGGGGCATGCCGATCACGGTGTACAACAACCAGCCGATCAAGAGGCCACCGATTGGGACATGGGAGGATCCGGCTGGCACTGGTAGCAACTACACGAGCAATCTGGCGTCCCGAATCAGCCTGACGGTCCTCAATTGGCAGTTCCTGCCGGTCGGGTACCTGGAGTCAAGTCTCCTACCGAACGAGCCGCTCAACTCCAATCCGACGTTCACCGCCGGCACGAGCCCGTGGGTCGCGCACAACGGCGCCCTTTCGCAGTCCTCGGCACAGGTCCACGGCGGCTTCCCGTTCTCCGGACTTCTGACCCCCTCTGGCGGTACGGCAACCGCCAGCGCCACCTCTGAGCTCGTGCCCATCCAGGCCGTGTACCCGCTTTGGTCGAACGGGCAGTGGTACCAGGTCAACGGCTGGCTGTACTCACCAACCGGATGGTCGTCGGTGAGCCTGTCGGTGGACTGGTACGACGCCACATCGACGTACATCTCGACGAGCAGCAACACCGTTGCGCTCGCCGCGGCGACGTGGACGAACCTCGTCAATACCTTCCAGCCGCCAACCACCGCGGCCTTTGCATCGATCAACGTGACCGAGTCCGGCACTCCCGCAGGCACGAACACCCTGTACCTGTCGAATGTGACGCTCACTCTCTCCCTAGAGCTGACAGCCTCGCTTGCCGCAGTCTCCGAGATCACCTATGCCGGTGGCACGTGGCCACCGATCAGCATCACCCAACTCGCCTGAGCCCAACATTCAAGCCCCCGCCACGGCGGGGGCTTTCGCATGCCCGGAGGCATCGCATGACCAGCCCCCACCCGCTCGGCCGTTTGGTCGAGCACGACCCCCGCAGTCTCGCATTCGCGCACGGCGTTCTGCCCAAGTCGGCGATCAGCAGTGTCTCCTGGACGCGCCGGGCACCGATCCTCGATCAGGGCCAGCTCGGCTCGTGCACCGGAAACGCAGGCACCGGGGCCCTCGGCACGGACTCGGCCGGCCGAACCGCATCAACGAGCGTGACCATCGGCACCACGGGTGCGGCAGCCAGCCACGGCCTGTTCACGGCCGGCTCACACACCCTGGACGAGGCCTTCGCGGTCGCCCTCTACTCACTGGCAACGCTGCTAGACAGCATCCCCGGCCAGTACCCTCCCACCGACACCGGCTCGTCGGGGATCGGAGTCGCGAAGGCCCTGCAAGCCCTCGGCCTCGCAACGTCCTACACGCACGCGTTCTCGATCGCAGCCCTCAACTCCGCCCTGCAGAGTGGCCCGGTCCTCATCGGCATTGAGTGGCTCAACTCGATGTTCGACCCGGCGGCAGACGGCCGGATCCCCGTCGATCAGGCGAGCGGCATCGCCGGTGGCCACGAGCTGGAGCTGTGCCGGTACGACGCCACCGCGGGCGAGTACTGGATCGCCAACTCGTGGGGCACGTCATGGGGACAGGCTGGCTACGGCTACCTGACGACCGCAGACCTCACCTGGCTGCTCTCCCAGCAGGGCGACGTCACCGTCCCCGCCTGGACCGCAGCGCCCGCGCCGACCCCCACGCCAACCCCGGCGCCGGCCTCAGTGGACGCCGCGTTCGCCGCCGCCGCGCACACCTGGCTGACCGCAAAGGGGCTGTGATGGCCCTTCCTGATCTGAGCGCGCTCGATGGCCACAGGGCTGGCGGCTTTCCCGGGTACGAGCCGAACCTGCGCGACTTCTACTCGCCGGTCGATGACGTCCACGGCGTTCTGCTGGACCTGATCAAGTCGGCTACCAGCAGCCTGGTGCTCGCGCAGTACGGCTTCGACGACGACGAGCTCGCCGACGCGCTGCACGAGAAGCTGATCGATGAGCGGGTGTTCGTGCAGTTGACGCTCGATAGCTCACAGGCCGGCGGGGTCCATGAGCGCGTCCTGCTGGCTCGTGAGTCGTATCCGGCGAGCAGCGTCGCGGTCGGCCGGTCCGAGAAGGGCGCGATCCAGCATCTCAAGCTTCTGATCATCGACGGCAAGGACGTCGTCACGGGCTCAACGAACTGGTCGGCCAGCGGGGAGACGCTGCAGGACAACCACCTGGTCGTGATCCGGGACAGCGAGGTCGCGGCCCGCGCGCGGGCCCGCGTGGACGTAATCCATCACCAGATGCTGCAGGCCGCGGAACGGAAGGCGGTGCCCCGATGAAGCCGCACTTCGGCACGACACGAACGGGCCACGACGTCCACCTCCGAACGGTTGACCATCATCCGGCGGCGACCCACTACCAGCGGCTGAACAAGGCCCTGGCCGTGTGGATCACGAGTCACGTTGGCACGATGACCTGCTTCTGGGCGTTCACCGTGCTCGCGCTCCTCAGCCTCCCGGCGACGCTGCACCTGATGGGCATGCACGTTCCGCTCGTGCCGGCGTACATGCTGACGCTCGGGTTCATCTACCTGATCACGTGGGTCTGCCAGAACTACATCCAGCTCGTGCTCCTGCCTGCGTTGATGGTGGGCCAGAACCTGCAGAACGAAGCGAACGACGCCAGGTCGGCGAAGACCTTCGAGGACGTCGAAGCGGTGCGCGGCCTCCTGCAGTCCGTGGCCGACCACCTCGGCGTGAGTGCGGCTGACGTCCCGAAGAGCGGGGACTGACGTGGGCATCTACGGTCAGGATTGGTCGAGTTACCAGTCCGCGCAGCCGGACACGACGGGCCTCTCCTTCGCCTTCGTGAAGGTCACGCAGGGGCTGACGTATGTGAACCCCGAGTGGACCGCGCAGCGCGACCACGCTCGCGGGGCAGGTCTCATTGTGGGGTACTACCACTATCCGAACATGGCCGGCTCGCCGCAGGCCGAGGCGGATCGCTTCCTCTCCCTGGCTCAGCCGGCCGCAGGTGAGCTGCTGTGCCTGGATTGGGAGGGCTACGACGCGGCCAACTCCCAGGTTTCGCACGCAACTCAGCTGGCCTACAAGGAGGCGTGGCTTCGGTACGTCAAGGCGCAGCAGCCGAGCCTTCCGGTCGGCCTGTACTGTCCGACTGACTACTGGAACAACATCGACACCACCGGGTACGTCCAGGACTACCTGTGGATCGCGACCGCGGGTCTGCCAGCCGGGCAGCCGGGGATCCGGGCGAATTGGCTCTTCCACCAGTTCTCGGACTCCGGCAGCGCGGACCAGGACTACTGCCCGCTCGGCTCCACGACTGAACTGCGTTCTTGGGCGCTGTCGTTCCAGCCGCCCCCTCCCCCGCCGCCCGCGCCTGTTCCGGTGCCGCAGCCGCTCGACCGGCGCCGTCTGGACGAGGAAGTCCGCTAACCACCCTCAGCCCCGCCGTCGTGCGGGGCTTTCGCATGTCTGGAGGTGAGCGCGTTGGCGCTCGTCATAGGAACCGTCCCGTCCGGATTCGTAGCGGATGACCGTAGTCACGCCGTGGTGATCCCGCTGCCGCCGCAGAACGGCGGCGCAGTCGGCTGGGGCGGAGTCTTCTTCAGTTTCGCTGCAGACTTCGCCGACGCCGTTCTGCGGGTCGCGGTCTACAACACGAACGCCAAGTCGTGGCGGATCATCGACCAGCTCAAGGTGCCCGCCTTGGGCGACCGGGTCGGCGTGCAGATCGACGACGGCGATCAGAAGGTCTCCGTCGGCCGCGTCAAGGCCGGTGCCAGCGACCCCGGGAACACGCCGGTGAGTTGGATGATCGAGGCGACCCTGCATGCCTGACGGCCTCGCCGCGGCACACAACGACTGACCGAAGGGGCCGAGCGTGGCCGACGATCTGACCCTGGGGGAGCTCGGCCGCCGACTGGAAGCCGCGCTGAGTGACATCAAAGACGATGTCCACCAGCTCGGGGCCCGGCTCGACGGCAAAGTCAGCGCGGACGTCCTGCGACTGGAACAGGCCGCGCAGGACGAGCGGCACAACGCGCTACTGGAGCAGGTGAAGGCGATCCGGGCGCAGCTGGATTCGGATGCCAAGCGCCTGTTGGAGACCCGGCGTTGGCTCGTCGGGGTTGTGGTCGTGCCGATCCTGGCCGTGCTGATCCCACTGTTGGCCACGAGGGGGAAGTTGTTGTGATCGATCTGCACCCACGTCGGCGTGGCGATCTGCTGGCCCTTGTGATCATCCTCGGGGCGTCGGCTTTACTCGCGTGGGTGGTCCTGACGATGATCCGCATGGGTGCCGATCTGACATCGCAGGAGCAGGCGCGTGACGCGCTGGCACGGCAGGTGCAGCAGATGGGCGGTGAGCCAGTGGCCGGTCCGCCGGGGTCGCGCGGGGATCCCGGTCATGCCGGGCCTGCGGGTCCACCGGGTGATCCGGGTGCTCCTGGTAGCGAGGGCCCGTCGGGTCCTGCCGGGCCGTCTGGTCCTGCCGGCGCGAGCGGATCTCCTGGCCCCGCGGCGTCGTCGGTGGCCGGTCCTTCGGGGCCTCCCGGGCCGTCGGGTTCGCCTGGTGTGCGTGGCTCCGATTCGACTGTGTCCGGGCCGATGGGTTCGCCAGGGGTTCCTGGGCCGAGCGGTCAGCCGGGAAGTCCCGGGCCGATAGGCCCGGCTGGTCCGACGGGGCCCGCAGGTGCCCCCGGAGCAGCCGGGGCGCCTGGCCAGAACGGCGCGGCGGGACAGCCTCCAGCCGGCTGGCAGTTCACCACTGGCGGCACGTCATACGTATGCAGTCGCGCGCAGAACTTCGACCCGTCCAACCCCCAGTACACGTGCGCGGCGCAGCAGTCCGCGCAGGATCCCTCTCCCGCACCGTCAACCACGTCGCCGCTGCCGCCCGGTCTGCGGCGGCGCACCTGAGCCCCGCCCCGGCCGACATGGCCAGGGCGGGGCGCTTCGTCATGCCCAGATACAGAAAGGGCCCGCCGGAGCGGGCCCTTACCTGAGTTCCCCCCGCGAAGAGGGGGTACCGTTCCCAGTGTCGAGCCAGGAACGGAGTTCAGTATGCCCCACCACGGGCCGGAGCACACCGGCAAGCGAATCGCCTACTACCGAAAACTGCGACACCTGAGCCAGCACCGCCTCGCCGCCCTAGCGCACATCTCCTACAGTGCGCTGACGAAGATCGAGCAGGGCGACCGGACCGCTACCCCAGCCGTCCTTGCAGCCATCGCGCGAGCCCTGCGCGTGACTGTCGCAGAGCTGACTGGCCAGCCGTACCTGGCCGAGCTTCAACACGACCAGCTGGATGTGCTGATGCATCCGATCCGCGAGGCCCTGGAGGTGTACGACCTCGGCGTAGACCCGGAGATCGCTCCACGTCCTCTGGCTGACCTGGCGGCGCACGCCGAGGCTGTGTGTGCTGCGGTGCGCGAGACCCGGCTCAAGGACGTGGCGAGTCAACTGCCGGCGCTGCTCCTGGAGGTGACAAGCGCGGCGCATGCCCAGCCGTCCACGGAGGCGTGGACCGTGCTGGCCAGCGTCTACCGAACGAGCTACGACGTGGCGACCAAGCTGGGTTACCACGATCTGTGCACGATCGCGTTGGACCGGATGGCGTGGGCCGCGGACCGGGCGAGCGACCCGGTGGTGGCCGGGGTCCGCCAGTACCTGCGGTCGCTGGCCTACCTGCGGTCAGGGCAGTACCGCACCGGTCAGCGGCTGGTGACGGCGGGGCTGGGGATACTGGAGCAGGCCGAGGCCGGCCGGGTGAGGGACGTGGCAGTCGGTCAGCTGCATCTGGGGGCGGCGGTGATAGCTGCCCGGGCACAGGACGGGGAGCTGGCCGAGAGGCACCTGGCCATCGCGGAGCGGCAGGCGGAGATGACGGGCCCGGCGGAGCGCGTGCACTGGCTCTCGTTTGGGCCGGTGAATGCGGCGACGCACCGGGTGAGCGTCCTATCGGAGCTGGGCCGGTTCGAGGAGGCAGTGAGCGCAACTGCCGGTGTGCGCGTGCCGGATACGTGGCCAGCGTCGCGGAGGGCCCATCACCTGGCGGAGTTGGCGCACGCCCAGTTGCAGGCGGGGCAGACGGAGGCGGCGCACCGAAGTCTGGTGGGGGCCCGCGCGGTTGCACCACAGCAGACGCGCTTCCAGCCGCTGGTGCGGTCGACGATTGACGGGCTGCTGGCGGCGCGGCGTGCGGCGCCGGATTCGCTGACGAGCCTGGCGGCGTGGGTCGGTCTCTGACGATTCGTCAAGACCCCGGAACTACCACAAAACTGTGGTAGTTCCGGGGTTCTGCATTGCCGACACTCTTGCTGTCAGTAGTTCTGCGACTACAGGAGCAGGAGTTGGCTGTGACGGCGAAGCGTCCCACCACCAACACTCGACCGCCCCGCACACCCCAGGATCTCGCCAGGCGCCGAGACCTGCTCGATGCCGCGTCGGGCATGCTTGGCTACACGGGCCCCATCACCACCCCCGGGCCGATCCAGGGCGGACGCCGTGGCCGACACCAGTAGCGCAACCGCCGCGTCGCGGCGCCCGACAGCGACTCCGGTCAGCGGCTACTGCGGTGGCGACAACCCGCAGCACCAGATGTGCACCGGCAACCTGCAGATCGACAACGGCGACTGGGTCTACTGCCAGTGCCCGTTGCTCAGCTGCCCCTGCAACTACAACGCGATCGAGGAGAGCAACCGGTGACCGCCCGTCTGCCGGAGCCCGGCGACGAGGTCATCGACGGCCCAACCGGCCTGCCCGCGATCGTGCAGGACGTGGAGCAGGACACCGTCTGGCTCCGCAGGCCGGATGGTGGTGTCGAGTGGACGCGTCACCGTCGTGACGTCCAGCTCGCGCCGGTTCCCGAGGTGGCGACGTGACCGACACCGAGCTGCCAGCCCTCGGCTGGACACTCCACCGACCATACTCGCAGGACACCGTCGGCCCCGACCTGGTGCGCGTCGCCGAGGCCGTCCAGCAGCACATCGCCGCTGGTATCACCAGCCGCGACGACCTCACCCGGCTCCTCGCGCTCCTCACCTTGCTGGCCAAGCTTGGGGAACGCGCCGAGATCGAGACCGACGAACAGCGCAGGAGGATCGATGAACGGCCAAGACGTCGCCGCCCCCGCTGAGCCGGCACGCTGCGACGAGTGCGGGCGCCTCGTGACGGCGGAGCAGCAGGCCCGAGCCGGCTTCGACTACTCGGCCGCGACCGACGCCCGCATACTCCTCGGCCGGCACCGGCAGGCCGCGCACCAGGCACTGAGCAGCCGCCCCTAAGTTGCCGCCCGGCCCCGATCACCCCCCGTCCGGGCCGGGCGGCACGTCCTCGTCGCGGAAGAGGCGCCAAGACGGAACCCCGAGAGCGGTAGCAATACGTGCAGCAATGTCAATCGAGATCGCGTGCACCCCATTCTCGGCCCGACTGATCGTGCGGTGGTCAAGTCCAACAATCACAGCAAGCTCCACCTGCGACAGGCCCCGCGACTTACGGATCTGGCGAATGCGACAGCCGACCTCCCAGCGATGGCGTTGTAGTTCCTCGGGGAGATCATCTTTGGGCACCCGTCAACGGTCAAGGCCTCCGACCTGCCGAGTCTTTGCCATCAGTGGCAAATTTTTTCAGGGACGCAAAGGTGTACTGCCCTCCGGACTGCGGTAGATGACTGTGCGTGGCCTAACGCCAACGGGGTGAAAGTTACCCAAACCGTGACAATCGAAAGTTCAAGGCCGAACGAACTTTCGATATGGTCGTCGCGATCACACCAGCACCGCAACTGCGGACGCTCATGACCACCCCTCCCCCCGATCCGGATGCCCCCTCCATCCGGATCGCCCCATGCGCCCTGCCCATCCAGTCCCCCAGGCGGATGGCAGGGTCGAACCGAGCCTCGACTGCCGTGGACGCACGCGGTCGAGGCTCGGCGCATTTGGTGAGTGCCAGGCAGCCCACCCGATCCGGCAAGCCGAGGCCGCAAGCCCAGCGCGCCCGCCAGTGGTGCGTGATGACACGTCATCACCGCGGGCCACCTGGGACCCCTGAAGGCATCCGCTGACACGGGATGACATACCCGTTTGGGCAGGTGAGGGCATCGTCGCAGGTCAAGCCTATGTAACAAATTGGGTTCGAGTCCCGTCACTCACCCCAGAGCCTGGAGGGCCTGATCTCATTGAGATCAGGCCCTCCAGGCGTTTTCGCGTTCTGCGACTCGGGTCGGCCGACCCGGCGTCATGTCGACGCCGCGTCAGCGCGTCGGCGGAAAGTTCTCGGCAGATCCCCCTGCCCGAAGAAGCTACCGGCAAGTAACATCATCCCCATGACCTCGACCTCATCCTCGATCGGCGAGCTGCTGACCGCCACCGTCCCGATGGTTCGCACGCTGAAGCTCGCGTACCTGGAGACCACCGCGGAGCGGGCCGTCCTGCAGCTCCCCGACCAGCCGGAGTACCGCAACCACGTGGGCGGGCCGCACGCCGGTGCGATGTTCACGCTGGGCGAGTCGGCCAGCGGTTGCATCGTGCTGGCCGCCTTCGGCGACCAGCTCTCGCGGGCCGTTCCGCTGCCCGTCACCGCCGAGATCGCCTACAAGAAGGTGGCGAAGGGCGACGTGACCGCCACCGCGACGCTGGGCCGCCCGGTCGCGGAGATCGTGGCCGAGCTGGACGAGGGCAAGCGCCCCGAGTTCCCGGTCAGCGTGGAGATCACCCGTGAGGACGGCGCCGTCACGGGCGTGATGACCGTGATCTGGACGCTGCGCCCCAACTCCTGAGCTCTGCTCGATCGCACGAAGGCCCGCGCGTACGGCGGGCTGCTCGCAGGGGTCCGCGGGCGGGATGACCGGTACGTCGTCAGATCGACCGGAAGTCGTCGCCGTCAACGGGGCGGGTCCGCCCGCGTGACCTCCTGGTGAGGCCGGTCGTTCTCCCCTCACGTGCGAGCCAATCACACGTTTCCCGCGTCCGAGCCGTCTCCTGCCGCCCGGCCCGCGCGGCCGCCGGGGCCGCCGGGGCCGCACGGGCCGGGCGGACCAGACGGTGGGCGGCCGCCGGCACACCGGCTGCGGACACCGAGATCGCGCGCACTCGCTGCCGGTGGGGCGGTGCTGGCCCAGTTATGGGGACTGGGCATCGGGGTGAACAGCGCCGGCGCCGCGACCGGTCAGCCGCCGCATCAGACGGTCCGCGCGGTGCGCACCACGCGGTCGGCCACGCCACCCGTGAGCAGTGGCCGTAGCGCCAGGCGGTCCGACGCGCCGTCAGGGGGATCCGGCGCAAAGGGTGGGGCTGGTGGTTTGACGGGGATCGCCGATGGTGTCGGCGTGCTGGAACCGCCGGGGCCGAACGGCGGGAGCAGTAACGGCACCGGCAGCGGCAGCGTCGATGAACTGCTGCAGAGCCGGATCCGGGCCGGCGATCTGCCGCTTCCCGGCCAGGCGACGACGGTGCCGGACGCGTTCGCGATCGCGGCGGTTCTGCTGCCGGCCGTCCCAGCACAGTCGCAGGGGCAGTCGCGGCCCGCAGGTGATCAGCAGAGCTCCGTCGACTCCGGCACGGTGGGCGGGCGTCCCGATGCGGCTGCTGTGGGCGGCGCGAGTGGCGTGACCGGTGCGAAGGGTGAGTGGGGCGGCCGGGGCCGGGACGGCCTCGGCGGCCCGTCCGGGGGTGGTGGCAGCGGCGCGGCGGACGGTACGGCGGAGCCGGGCGGCGGTCGGATCAGCGCGGGCGGCGCCGTGAGCGGTCCGGTGGGTGGGGCGGCTGATGGTGCGCCGATTGACGGGGTGTCTGCCGAGACCGCCTCGGACACCGCGCTCGCCGCCCGTAGTACGGCGCTCTCCGCCTCCCGGGACAGCGAGCGTCCGGGGGTCGGTGCGGTCCGGCTCGGCGGCTCACCTGGTTCGGGGGCCGCTGCCGGGTCGGCGGCGAACGATGCGGGCCCGGCCGCGCTGGGCGTGGGGGCGGGGGCCGAGGAGCAGCTCGCGGCCCGTGCTGCGGCCGGACCGCTGGCGGCGACGGGTTCGGCGGACGCGGTGCTGATCCCGATCGCGGCCGGGCTGCTGCTCACCGGTGCGGCGATGTACAAGCACCGCGGCCTGCCACGCGGGCACTGAGCGGGCGCCGGTAGGTGCCGGTAGGTGCCGGTAGGTGCCGGTAGGTGCCGGTAGGTGCCGGTAGGTGCCGAGCACGCACTGACCGTGGGGTCGTGCGGTCGTGGGGTGGCGGCGCGGGACCGGGCTGGACGGCCTGGTCAGCGGAAGGTGTCCGGGGGCGGGGCCGGGGAGGGAGCGGCGTGGGCGTCGGTGGCAGCGGGGGCGCCGCCGGTGAAGGCGGCCAGTTCGCGGCCGTGTTCCACCCGGCCGAGGGCGGCATCGGAGGCCGTTCGGCGGGTCAGCTCGGCGATCGGGAGCGGGGTGTGCGCCGCGACCAGGATCAGGTTGCCGAAGCGCTTGCCGCGCAGCACCGCGGGGTCGGCGATCAGTGCCACCTCGGGGAAGACCGCCAGCAGCGTGGCCACCTGGGAACGGGCGAACGCGAGCGTGCCGCCGTCGGCGATGTTCACCGCGTACCGGCCGCCGGGGGCGAGGGCGCGCGAGGCGAGGGTGACGAACTCGACCGTGGTGCAGTGGGCGGGCACCCGGGCACCGGAGAAGATGTCGGCGATCACCAGCTCGGCGCCGGCCTCGGGGGCGCGTTCGAGGACGGCGCGGGCGTCGGCGCCGCGGACCTTGATCTGCCAGCCCGGCGCCAGCGGCAGCGCGGTGCGGATCCACTCGGTGAGCGCGGTGTCCAGCTCGGCGACCTGCTGGCGTGAGCGCGGGCGGGTGGCGGCGGCGTAGCGCGCCAGGGTGAGCGCGCCGCCGCCGAGGTGCAGCACCCTGATCGGCTTGCCCGGATCGGCGGCGAGGTCGATCAGGTGGCCCAGGCGGCGCTGGTACTCGAAGCCGAGGCGGGTCGGATCGGCCAGGTCCACGTGGGACTGCGGGGCGCCGTCGAGCAGCAGCGACCAGGACTGCGGACGGTCGCGGTCGGGGACGAGCTCGGCCAGTCCGGTGTCGGTGCGCTGCGTGCGCGGACCCCGGGCACCCGGGCCCGGTGTGGCGGCGGGGTCGGCCTCGGGGCTGCTCGGCCGCCTGCGGGAGGCCCGCTGTTCTCGTCCCATGCAGCGAAGTATCCCCCGGCCTGCCGACGAACGTGCAGGTGGGGATCGGTCCCTGCGGGCCGGCGGCTGGGTGCCGGGCGGTTCAGTACGGGCCGAAGCCGCTCGCGGCGAGCGTGCCGGCCGCCTCGCAGAGCGCGGCGCGGAGCACCCACGGATCGGTCACGGCCGGATTGCTGCCCGATCCGCTGGGCGGGACCAGCCAGCGCGGATCGGTCGGCGGCAGCGGGACGGCGCCCGCGGTACAGCTGGTGCCGGGCAGGTGCCAGCGCCCGGCGGTGCCGGTCGGGACCAGGAAGCAGACGGTTCCGGCGGCGGACTGCTGGACCGAGCCGCAGAGCCGGCGCAGCCGCAAGATGTCCACCGTCTCCAGCCCGTGCCGGAGCGGGACGGCGACGGTGTCGCAGCACAACGCCGCCGCCCCCGGCGCCCCGGCCGGCGGCGGGCCGGACACGGCCGACGCGTCCGCCCGGTGCCCGGCCGGCGCATCGGCGGGCACGGCCGCGGGCGCGAGCGCAGGCGCGGGCACCGGCCGGTCATAGCCGCGCGCAAGACCCGGCAGCGGCGGCCGGCCGGGCGTCGCAACGTCGAAGATGCCGCGGAACTGCGGCAGTCCGGTGACCATCATGCTGCTTCCTCCTGAAGGCCGGGCACGCACAGGCGGGGTGGCCACTCGCACCCCCGGCCGCTCGCGCTCCCCCGGGGCGGCTGGACGCCAGGAACGGCTGGACGCCGCAGGACTGATGTACCGTCAGGGAGTGAAGTGAGCCGATGATATGAATGTGACCAGGGGGACGAGCAACGCCCGGCCTCCCGCTATCAACACAACGGCCCGAGCCGAAGGATGGCCACGGGGCGTCTTACAGCAAGCCATAGCATTTCATGGCAAAACCCCGGAGAAATGTCGGTTTTGCCACTAAATAGGGGCCAATTTCCCACAAGCGCATCGTGAGTGGATGATGACAGCCGGTACTGTCGAGCCGACGCCCGGGCCCGCCCGTCCCGGCACTCCGCGGCGCCCCCGTGTTCCTCCGCACCACAGTTCGCACCACTCCCGGAGCGCACCATGGCAGCCCCCACCGCGCCCACCCCCAACCTCACGATGCGCGACCTGCGCGGCAACCGCTCCCCGGCGGAGTTCGCCACCGCGATCCGCCGCGCGGCCCGCGAGATCGGCGAGCACGTCTCGTGCGACGCCCGCTACATCGGCCGGGTGGAGTCCGGCGAGATCCGCTGCCCCAACTACGCCTACGAGCGGGTGTTTCGCCATCTGTGGCCGGACCGGTCCCTGGAGGACCTGGGCTTCTCCTCCCGGACGGCGATCCGCCGCCGGCTGCCGGCCCAGCGCCTCGCCCCGCAGTTCACACATCAGTCAGCAGATCAGTCCGCGCCACCGTCCGGGCCGCAACCCCTGCCGCGGTCCGGACCGCATCATCCCGACGAGGAGAACGACGACGTGCGTCGCCGTACGTTCCTGAGCGGCGGTCCGACCGCCCTGGCCACCGTGCTCGGCCTGGACGGCCCGGCCCGGGCGGCCGCCGTGCCCGCCCAACTGTCGTTCTCCCCACCGGCGCTGCCGACGACGCTGCGGAAAGTCGGCTCGGCCGACGTCCAGGTCGTCGAGCAGGCCGTCCGCGAGATCCGGCTGGCCGACGACGTGCGCGGCGCCGACACGCTCTTCGAGCAGGCCGGCAGCTCACTGCGGCACGCTTACGTGCTGCTCAACGAGGGCGAGTACTCGGTCGACACCGAGCGCCGCCTGCAGTCCACGGCCGGCGAACTCGCCATCTCGGTGGGCTGGCTGGCGCACGACTCGAACCGGCTCGGGGACGCCCGTTCGTTCTACGCCGAGGCGCTGGCGACCGCGCGGATGGCGAACGACTCCGCGCTGGAGGCGCACGTCTTCTGCAACAGCGCGTTCCTGGCCCGGGACGCCGGCCGCCCCCGGGAGGCGCTGCGGGCCGCCCAGGCCGGTCAGAGCGCGGCCCGCCGGCTGGACTCCGACCGGTTGCTCTCGCTGCTCGCGATGCGCGAGGCCGGTGGCTGGGCGCTGCTGCACGATCGCGCCGCCTGCGAGCGGGCGTTGCACCGGGCGTACACGCTCTTCGACTGCGGCGAGTCGCAGGACGACCCGGAGTGGATGTCGTTCTACGGCGAGGCGGAGATCGCCGGCCTGGAGGCGCAGTGCTGGTCCGCGCTCGGCCTCTGGGACCTGGCCAGCGAGCAGGCCGCGCGGGCGATAGCGCTCCAGGAGCCGCACTTCGTGCGCAACCGCGCGCTGTACACCGCCGAGTTGGCGCACGACCGGCTGGGCCGCGGCGACCTGGCCGGCGCCGCCGAGCACGGCGCGGCCGCGGTCGCGCTGCTCGGCGAGGTCCGCTCGGCCCGGATCCGCGCGATGCTCGCCGACACCGCCGAGCGGCTGCGCGGCCACAGCGGGGTCGGCGAGGTGCGGGACTTCCTGGCCGGCTACGACAGCGCAATCGCAGCCTGAGAGAGGGGTCGGGGCTCAGCCGCCCAGGTGGCTGTGGTCGTTCCAGACCTCGATCGCCGGCAGTCCGTACTCCCAGGAGAGCACCGAGAGCGCGGCCGTGCCGAGCTTCAGGCGCTGGCCGAACTCCGGCGGCATGCCCAGCCAGCGGGCGGCCAGGATCCGCAGCACGTGGCCGTGCGCGAAGAGCACCACGTCGGCGTCGGCCTCGTGCATCGTGGTGGTGTCCGGGTGCGGGGTGCCGTGGTCGTCCGCCAGCCGGGCGAGGAACTCGTCGGCACGGGCGGCGACGTCGCCGATCTTCTCGCCGCCGGGCACGCCGTCCCGCCAGATCAGCCAGCCCGGGTGGTCGTGCTCGCGGATCTCGGCGCCGGTGCGGCCCTCGTAGGCGCCGTAGTCCCACTCCATCAGCGCGGGCTCCTCGACGGCGCGGTCGCCGAAGCCGGCCAGCTCGCAGGTCTCGCGGGCGCGGCCGAGCGGGCTGGTGAAGACGCGGGCGTCCGGCAGGCTGTTCCACGGCGCGCGGTGCAGCCGGGCGCCGACCAGGCGGGCCATCTCGCGCCCCTCCTCGGTGAGCGGGATGTCGGTACGGCCGGTGTGCTGGCCGCTCGCCGACCAGGCGGTCTCACCGTGGCGGACAAGGATCAGACGAGCGGGCATCAAGAGCTCCTGAGGGGCTGGGCAGGTCGAGGGAGTCAGAACCATGATTCCCTACCCGCCGGTTACCAGGGGGTACACCCCGGTGACCCCGCGCGGAGGTACTTCCCGAGGTCGGGCGCAACGGCGCGGGGGCGCACGGGGCGCACCGTCGGTCAGGCCGTCGCCTGGCGCTCGCGCAGGGTGGTGAGTCCCTCGCCGTCGAGCTCGTCGCAGTAGGGGGCGCGGCCGGCCATCGCCATGATCAGGGCCAGGGTGGTGCCGGACACCCGTGGGCCGTCGCCGGCGGCGAAGGGGCCGTCGGTGGCCGTCAGCCGCAGGCCGGCGGCGCGCTTCTTGGAGAGGACGGGCATGTCGGAGCCCTGGTAGTAGGCGGCCAGGGCGGTCAGGACGTCGACCGGGTAGTCACGCTCGATGCCGAGCGGTCGGCGGATGTCCTCCGCGTGCACGACGGTCTCCCCGAGCATCGCCACTTTCGACAGCGGCGGCTTGGTCGTGCTGGTGATCACTCGGCGGAACCGCGCGAGCGTCTCGGCCGGGGTGGCGCCCAGGTGCTCGGCCAGCCGCAGGGCGACCTGCCGGTCGAAGTCGAAGCGGCAGCGGATCACACCCGCCATCCACCGGACCGGGGTGAGGCTCGCCCCGGCGGTCATGTGAGCGAGCACCTCGCGGACGGTGAACCGGTCGCACAGGGACGGGGTGGCCCACCGCACCTCGTCCAGCTCCGCCAGGTCGGCGGCCAGGGCGGCCCGTTCGGCGTGGATCTGCTCCCAGGTGCCGGTCACGGGTCGCGGGCTGTCGTTCGGTGGCGACGGTGGCATGTGGGCACGGCTCCTGTCCGGGGGCGGGCGGGCGCCGAACCGGCACCCGCGAGGCGCAGCCTCGCACGCGTGCAGCCACTGCGCATCCTCCGCGGCCACGTCGGCGGTTGCCCCGGGCCCGGATTGTCGGTGCCGGGTGCAAGACTGGCGAGCACCATGAACGTCTCGATCACCGATCAGGCCGCCGCCCCCGTACGGCGGCTCGCCGCCCTGCGCGGCGCGGCCGACCAGCGCAGTCTCGATGCCCGCGCGCTGGCCGCGCTGGCGGCCAACCCCGGCTGCCGCCGCCGTGCGGTGCTGGACGCCGCCGGGGTGGACAAGTCGGCGGTCGCGGAGCGGCTCGGCCGCCCGGCACCGTTCGGCCGGTCGCCGTTCGCGATCGCGCGCGGCACGGTCTTCGAGGCCCGGCTCAAGGCGGACGGCTGCGCGGCGCTGCTCGAACCGCTGCGCCGCCACCTCGGCCTGCCGCCGCACGACGACGACCGGCTGCTCACCCCGGACCTGCTGGCGCGCTCCGGCCCGGCCGTCCGGGCCGCACGGACGGCGCAGGCGCTCGCCGAGGCGGTGACGGCCTCGGTGGCCGACCCGACGGTCTGGACGCTGCTCGACCATCCGATGCTGCGGCTCACCGTGGCCGGGGCACCGGCCTACCTGGAGCCGGATGCGGTGATCGTGCACCACGGGCGGTGCACCGTGGTGGAGATCAAGTCCTTTCCGGTGCTGGATGGTTCGGCCGACCCGGCGAAGGTCGGCGCGGCCGCCCGGCAGGCAGCGGTGTACGTGCTGGCGCTCCAGGAGGCGGCCGGCGGGGGCGGGGCGCCCGATGTGCCGGGCAGCCCGGAGCTGAGCTTCCTGCTGGTCTGCCCGCAGGACTTCAGCCAGCGGCCGACTGCGGCGGCCGTCGATGTCCGCCGCGAACTGGCGAACACCCGGCGCCAGTTGGCGCGGATGACGCGGATCGAGGAGTTGCTGGACGGACTGCCGGCGGGCACCAGCTTCGATCTCGCGCCGGACGAGGCCGGGCAACCGACGCGCTCGGCGGCGGAGTTGACGCAGGCCGTGGAGTCGGTGCCGGCGGCGTACGGGCCGGAGTGCCTGTCGGCGTGTGAGCTGGGGTTCCACTGCCGTTCGCAGGCCCGCTGCACGGACGCGGTCGAGCAGCTCGGGCGCGGCGTGCGGGCGGACCTGGGCGGCCTGCGCACGGTGAGCGCGGCGCTGGCCGCGGCGGCGGGGGCGGACACCGGGGCGGGCATGTCGGGAGCGGATGGCGGCTCGGCAGGCGAGGCGGCCGCCGAGGACGAGGCGGCCGAGCGCCTGCGGCGCGCCGCCGCGCTGCGGGCCGAAGCGCTCGGCCGCCCGGTGGAGCCGGAACAGGCGATGGAGCCGGTGGAGGTGGGCGGGTGAGTCTGCTCAGTACGCTCGCGCGGCTGGAAGCGGTGCGCAGTGGGCATGCCGAGCCGCTGGCCACGGTGCTGCACCGGCACCTCGGCGAGCGGCCGATGGTGCTGGTGCCGCTGGCCGCCGCGGTGGAGGACGGCGCGCCGTTGGCCGTGCTGCTCGGGACGGAACGGGCGGCGCCGCGGCTGCACATCGTGCCGCAGCCGCTGAACCGGGGGCGGCGGGCCGAGTTCCTGGCGGAGCTGGCGGCCGATCTGCTGCCGTACCTGGAATCGTTCGCCGGCGAGGTCGAGTTGGTGGAAGGCTCGCAGAAGGATCCGGAGAGCGGCGAGAAGACCGCGATCGTCCGGGAACTCTGTGCGGACGCACCGCAGTTGATCGTGCCGAACGCCGGGTCGGTGCGGCACCTGGCGCTGCTCGGACGGGCCACCCGGTTCCGCCGGACCGCCGAGGACCCGGAGCCGGGTCCGTATCCGGCGCCGACCCGGGTGCCGCTGCTCGGCCGCTGGCTGACCCATCTGACCGAGCGCGCCCAGGTGCCGGGCAGCAGCCTGCTGCTGCCGATGACCGGCCTGCTCGCCCGGCACTGGGCGACCGGCCAGAGCGGGCTGGAGGACCAGCACCTGGCCGCGCAGCTCGCCTGGCACGAGCCGCCGGCCGGACTGACCGGCGCGCAGGCCGCCGAGCTGGCCGAGACCGAGCGGGACGAGCACGGCCAGCTGGTCCACCCGCCGGCCGGCCCGGCCACCGACCCGCGCTTCGACGAGAAGGTGCTGGCCCCCGCGATCGCGCGGTACGACGCCGCGCTCGCGGCGCTGCGGCACGCCCAGGACGCCGAGGGCCCGGACGGTCCGCGCGCCCAGGAGGCCGAGGCCCACCTGCGACGCTGCGTGCAGCGGCTGCGCGAGCACCTGCTCGCCGTGCTGCTGCCGACCTGGCACGACGTCTGGCGCGGTCTCGATCTGCTGCGCGCGCTGCCGCCGGCCGCCCACCTGCCGAAGCGCTGGGAGAGCGACCGCTGGTCCTGCACCGGCCACCGGGACCGGCTGGCGGCCGGCGAGCCGCCGCAGCCCCGGCTGGACGACGCCGTCACGGCCGCCCGCAAGCTCGCCCAACGCGAGCGCGAGCAGGTCGGACTCGACGTCCAGGAGGCGCTGGACGACCCGCTCGCGATGGCCGAACGGCGGCTGGCCGGTGAGGCGTTCAGTGGCGTGGTGACCGAGCTGGTGCCGGACTACGACACCTCGGGCCGCTCCGCCAAGCCGCGCCCGCTGCTGACGCTGCGCACCGAGGACCGTCCGCACGCCGAGCCGGGCCGCGAGGCGCACCGGACCGGAGGCCAGAGCGCGCAGAAGGCCGTGATCACCGCGTACGACCCGGCGTCCGGCCTGGTCACGCTGCGGGTGCTGAGCGGGATGGGCCGCGGGAAGGAGCCGGCGCCCGGCAGCCTGCCACTGCCGGGTGAGCGGGTGACCTTCACGCTGTTCGAGTTGACGGTGCGCCAGGCCGCGCCGCTGCCCGATCCGCAGGACACTCCGTGGACACATGGCGGACCGCCGACCGCCGTGGCTCGTTCGACTGCCGTCAGTGAAGAGTGGGCATGACCAGCACTGTGACTACCCATCAGCCCGACGCCGACGTGACGAACGCCGCCCCGCCGACTGCAGCCCCGCCGAACGGGGCCGCGGCCGCGGGCGCTGCCGCCACACCGGGCGCCGCCGCCACACCGGGCGCCGCGGCCGACGCCGCGGTGGCGGCGATCCTGGCGGCCACCGTCCACCCGGCCCCCGGTGCGCCGCGCGGCGTGGTGGTGGACTCGCCGCCCGGAGCCGGAAAGTCGACCCTGGTGGTCCGGGCGGCCCAGGAGCTGGTGGCGGCCGGCGAGCGGCTGATGATCGTCGCCCAGACGAACAGCCAGGTGGACGACCTGGTGGACCGGCTGGCCGGCAAGGCGCCGGGGCTGACGATCGGCCGTCTGCACTCCAGCGACGGCCGCCCGGCCGCCGAGGCGCTGCGGCACGAGAACGTCACGGCCAGCAGCAAGCCCGCCGATCTGCTCGGCCAGGACGT
Organism: Kitasatospora sp. NEAU-69; assembly: GCF_057158765.1. NCBI lineage: Bacteria > Bacillati > Actinomycetota > Actinomycetes > Kitasatosporales > Streptomycetaceae > Kitasatospora > Kitasatospora sp. NEAU-69. The sequence goes on along the minus strand of NZ_JBWXUE010000022.1, from coordinate 18,482 downwards.
GGTGGTCTCCACCTCCGCGAAGTGGCAGTGGGTGAAGGACGTCGAACCGTGGCGGCACGCGATCGTGGACGAGGCGTACCAGATGCGCTCGGACGCGCTGCTCGCGGTGGCCCGGCTCTTCGAGCGGGCGCTGTTCGTCGGCGACCCCGGCCAGCTGGACCCGTTCACCGTGGTCGGCACTGACCAGTGGACCGGGCTGAGCTACGACCCGTCGAGCAGCGCCGTGGTCACGCTGCTCGCGCACAACCCGGCGATCCGCCCGCACCGGCTGCCGGTCTCCTGGCGGCTGCCGGCCTCGGCCGCGCCGCTGGTCTCGGCCGCGTTCTACCCGTTCACGCCGTTCCGCTCCGGCACCGGCCCGGGCGACCGGCTGCTGGTCCCGACCACGACGGCGGACGGCTCGGCGGTGGACGCCGCGATCGACGAGGCGGCCGAGCACGGCTGGGCGTTGCTGGAGCTGCCCGCCCGGCACACCGTGCGGACCGACCCGCAGGCGGTGGCGGCCGTCGCGGCGACGGTGCGCCGGCTGCTGGACCGGGGGCTGGTGGCGAGCTCGGAGCAGGGGCGGCAGCCGCTCACCGCCGGGCGGATCGCGGTCGGCACCGCGCACCGCGACCAGGCCGCCGCCGTCCGTGCCGCGCTCGTCACGCTCGGCATACCGGTGGATCCGGCGGCCGGGCCGGCCGTCACGGTGGATACCGCGAACCGGCTGCAGGGCCGGGAGTACGACGTCACCGTGGTGCTGCACCCGCTCTCCGGGCGGCCGGACGCGACCGCGTTCCACCTGGAGACCGGGCGGCTGTGCGTGCTCGCCTCCCGGCACCGGCACGCCTGCATCGTGGTGGCCCGGGCCGGCATCCCCGAACTGCTGGACGAGCACCCGGCCGGCGACCCGGTGCAGCTGGGCAGCGCGGTGCGGATCCCGCAGGGCTGGGAGGAGAAGATCGGCAACGAGGTGCTGCCGCTGCTGGAACGCGTCGGCGCCCAGTTCCCGGACGGCTGGGAGGCCAACTACCTGGTGCTGCAGCATCTCGCGGAACACCGGGTGCGACTGTAGGGCCCGCCTGGCCGCCAGTCCCGTACTCCCGAAACCGCTCAACCCGGTGCACCTCGCTGACCAGCGAATACGCCCCGGGGCGCGCGGCCGGGACGAGCGCCTCTCCGTACCCCGTTCCGCGCGGGCAGCCGACGCGGGACAATGGACGACGGCCAAGATCTGTCCCTCGTCTCCGAAGGTGCCCCGCATGCCCGATCGCCAGGATCCGCCGCGCCGTCTGCGTCCCGCCCCGCTGCTGTTCGAGCCGGACGCGCTGGTGTCCGAGCCGGAGCGGTTCTTCCAGCTGGAGAGCATCGACGACCCGGCCGAACTGCTGCGCCGATCGACCGAGTTGGCGCTGGCGTTCCGGGTCGCCGCCGAGCGGGCCACCGACTACCAGGCGATCGCGGCGGCCCAGCTGGCCGACCCGCGCCGGTTCGACGCGCTCTCCCCCGCCGAGATCGCCGCCCGGGCGGACTGGACCGCGGACTACGCGAGCCGGATGGTCGAGTACGGGCGCGGCCTGCAGCGCCAGCGGCGGGCGACCGAGCTGTGAGCGGACGCGGGCGGGCCGCCTGAGCGCGTCGGCATCCGGCCGCCACCCGGCCATCACCCGGCCGCCGCTCGGGCGCGCCACAGCCGCTGGCATATGCGGCCGGAAAGAGTACGCCGCCCGGGCCGCCGCTGTCCGGCGAACCGGACTTTCGGTCCGGCCACCCGTCCAGCCGGAGCACTCTGCTGGGCGTGGACATCTGGACCTACCAATCCGTGGAGTACCTCACCGTCGCGGGTGAAGCCTGGCTGGCCTCGGCCAGCGAGTACCCGCGCAGCATGCGCGCGCTCTGGGAAGCGCGCCCCTGGGCACCGACCGTCCTGCCCTGCGGCCGCGCCTTCGACGTGATCAGCATGCCGGACCTGTTCGCCCGGTCGGTGCTGGACGAGCTGTGGGCCTCCGGGCCCGGCTGCGGACCGGTCGCGGCGTACCGGGGCCGCACGCTGCTCTTCGTCCAGCCCGGAGCCGCACCCCGGCTGCGCACGCTGCTCGCCTGGGAGGAGTGGGCCCGGGACGTGCCGCCGCTGCTCTGCCACGGGCTCGGTGACGCGGTGACCGTCCCGCCGGTGCAGCGGCCGGCCGACCGGGACGACCCGCCGGGGGCGGGGAACGGCCGCTGGATCGTCGCCCCGGACACCCGCGAGCCGTGGCTGCCCGGCGCGGGCGTGCTGCTCTGGGCCTGCGTACGGGCTGCGCGGGGGCGCGACGCGGCGGCACCGGTGGCGACGGCAGCGTCAGCGGCCGTTCCCGCAACGCTGCCGCCCGCCGCACCCGCGAGGTCGGCCGAGTCGGAGCGCTACCGGCTCCCGGAGGCGCTGCCCACGCCGAGCCGGACCACATCACCGCTGGCCGGCCGGCCCGTCCAGCTGCGGCCGCTGCCCCGCAGCTGACCATGACCGGCCCGCCAGACCCACCAGGCTCACCAGACTCACCACGTCAACCAGGCCGGCCGGGCCCGCCAAGCCCCGAGCAGCTCCCGAGCACCGCTGCGGCCCGGGGCCGGCCCCGGGCGGCGGTATTCGATTTTGGCTCCGCCTCGGCGCGCTGCTAAAGTCTTCTCTGTCAGCAGGCGCCGCTAGCTCAGTTGGTTAGAGCAGCTGACTCTTAATCAGCGGGTCCGGGGTTCGAGTCCCTGGCGGCGCACCGACAGTCGAAGGGCCTCTCGCGAGAGCGAGGGGCCCTTCGGCGTTCCCGCGTGACACCCACGGCACGCGCCGCACGCGCCGAGATCGCCGCGCACCCAGCGCCGCGCGCACCCGCCGACCCCACCCGCAACGCCCCCCTGCAGACCCGTTGACCCGCGCCACCGGCCGCCAGTAGCTTACCGAGTAAGTAAAGTTTCCTAACTTTATCGGTCTCCTCCCCCGAAGGAGCGCACGATGGCACCCCGAAGAAGGGCACTGGCGACCGGCGCCGCGGCGCTGGGCCTGCTGGCCCTCGCCGTCCGGCCCACCAGCGCCGCCCCCTCCGCACCGAGCCCCGCCGCCCCGCCACCGGTCCTCGCCGGCACCGCCTTCCACGATCCGGCCACCGGGTCCACCGCGCTCGCCAACCTCGGTGCGGGCAACGGCTGGAAGGTGCTGACCAGCGCGACCGCCACCCAGTCCGGCGGCCTGATATCCACCCCCGGCTTCGACACCGGCAGTTGGCTCAGCGTCGCGAACGACGGCGGCGGCGCCCCGGGCACCGAGATCAACGCCCTGCTGCAGAACGGCGGCTGCCCGAACGTCTTCGTGTCCACCACCATGAAGACCTGCTACGGCCAGATGACGACGGTCGGCGCGGACACGCTCGCCCAGTTCTCGGTGCCCTGGTGGTACCGGACCGACTTCACCGCGCCGCCCGCCGGTCAGGACGCCAAGCTGGTGCTCAACGGCGTGATCGGCGCGGCCGACGTGTGGGTGAACGGGACCGAGGTGGCCACCTCGGCGACGGTCACCGGCGGCTACGCCCGCACCGCCTTCGACGTCACCGGGCTGCTGCGCAGCGGCACCAACTCGCTCGCGATCGAGCTGCACCCGAACAACCCGAACTCCATGCTCACCGTGGACGACGTGGACTGGTCGCAGATCCCGCCGGACAACAACACCGGCATCCAGTTCCCGGTGCAGCTCCAGACCGGCGGTCCGCTGATCGACGGCAACGCGCACGTCGTGCAGAACACCGCGGCCAACCTGAGCAGTTCGGCGCTGACCGTGAAGACCGACGTGACCAACACGTCCTCGGCCGCGCAGACCGGCACGGTGAGCGCGACCGTCACACCGCCCGGCGGCGGCGCGCCGATCACGGTCAGCCAGAACGTGACGGTGGCCGCGAACGCGACCCGGACGGTCACCTTCACGCCGTCCGCCTACCCGGCGCTCGACCTGACCAGCCCGCAGATCTGGTGGCCCTACCAGCTGGGCGCGCAGCCGCTGTACACGCTGGCCACCTCGGTCGCGCAGGGCGGCAGCACGCTCGACTCGACCACCGACACCTTCGGCATCCGCACCGCCACCACCTCGATGGTCGGCGCCGGCGCGGCGATGCCCGCCGGGGTGCGGCAGTTCCAGATCGACAACGTGCCGCTGGTGATCCGCGGCGGCGGCTGGTCGCCCGACCTGTTCCTGCGCTACGACCCGGCCGACACCGCCAAGCAGATCGGCCTGATGAAGGCGATGGGCGTCAACACCGTCCGTCTCGAAGGCCACTTCATGCCGGCCGACTGGTACCGGCAGATGGACGCGGCGGGCATCCTGATCAACGCCGGGTACCAGTGCTGCGACTTCTGGGAGGCCACCAGCTACACCGGCGCGCAGCAGGCGCTCTACCAGCTGACCGCGCAGACGATCGGCCAGACGCTGCGCGACCACCCCTCGGTCTTCAGCTTCCAGTGGAGCGACAACGCGCCGACCGCGACGCAGGAGACGCTCGCCCTGAACGGCTTCAAGGCGGCCGACTTCAGCGTCCCGTTCGTCTCCTCCGCGGAGTACAACTCCAGCCCGCAGCTGGGAGCTTCGGGCGAGAAGGAGGGCCCGTACGACTGGGTGCCGCCGAACTACTGGTACGACACCTCGCACTACAGCACGAGTGACTCGACCCAGACCAACGTGGGCGGCTCCTGGGGCTACGACAGCGAGGAGAGCGGCGGCAACACCGTCCCGACGCTGGACTCGATCAACCGGTTCCTCTCCCCCGCCGACCAGACCGCGCTCTGGAAGTCACCGAGCGCCAACCAGTACCACAACAACTACGAGGGCACCTCGCACACCAACTACCACTTCGGCACCAACTACAACCTCGACACCGCGATCACCAACCGCTACGGCGCCTGGTCGAGCCTGGCGCAGTACGTGCAGGAGGCCCAGGTCCAGAACTACGAGGACACCCGGGCCCAGTTCGAGGCGTTCATCGACCACTCGACCAATGCCGTCCAGCCGTCCACCGGCACCGTCTACTGGCAGATGAACAAGGGCTGGCCGACGCTGCTCTGGTCGCTCTACAACAACGACGGCGACCAGGCCGGCTCGTACTTCGGCGCCCAGAAGGCCAACCGGCCGCTGCACGCGCTCTACGCGCTGGACAACGACACGGTGACGCTGGACAACCTCGGCGGCGCGACCGCCTCCGGGGTCACCGTCGAGGCGAAGGTCTACAACACCGCGGGCACGGTGCTGGACGACCAGACCTCGGGCAGCCTCAGCCTGACCTCGCAGCAGGTCCGCAACGCGGTGCTGAAGCCGAAGCTGCCGAGCGCCGCGGGCACGGTCTACTTCGTCGAGCTGCTGCTGAAGCAGAACGGCGCGCTGGTGGACCGCAACGTCTACTGGAACTCCACCTCGCAGGACGCCACCAACTGGTCGTCCAGCCTGGGCCAGCCACAGCCGACGATGAGCTCCTACGCCAACCTCAAGGCGCTGCAGTCCCTGCCGCAGGCCACCGTCTCGGCGACCGCCGTCACCACCGACCAGGCCGGGCCGGGCGGCGCGGACAAGCTGGTCACGGTGACCGTCAGGAACGACTCCAGCACCCCGACGGTCGGCTTCTTCCTCCGCGCCGACCTGCGGCGCGGCACCGCGGCCGGGACCGAACTCGCGGGCGACAACCAGATGCAGTCCGCGATCTGGAGCGACAACGACGTCACGCTCTGGCCCGGCGAATCGGAGACGCTGACGGCGAGCTACAAGTCCGCGGACCTGCAGGGCGCGACGCCCGTGGTCAGCCTCTCCGGCTGGAACGCGCCGAAGGCCGACGTGGTCGCGGGCACCGGATCCTCGTCCGGCTGCACGCCGGCCCAACTGCTCGGCGATCCGGGCTTCGAGAACGGCGCGAGCCCCGCGCCGTGGACCCAGACCTCGACGCTCGGCCAGTCCCCGGTCAACAACGACACCGCCGACGAGCCCGCGCACAGCGGGAGTTGGGACGCCTGGCTGAACGGTGACGGCAAGGCGGACACCGACACCATCGGGCAGGGCGTCAGCATCCCGGCGGGGTGCAGCGCGACGCTCTCGTACTGGCTGCACGTAGACAGCACCGAGTCGACGAGCAGCAAGGCCGACGACACCCTGAAGGTCCAGGTGCTCGACTCCGGCGGCAACGTGCTGGCGACGCTCGGCAGTTGGTCGAACCTGGACGCCAAGTCGGGCTACCTCCAGCACACCGCGGACCTGTCCGCGTACGCCGGGCGGACGGTGACGCTCAGGTTCACCGGGACCGAGACCGACGCGAACGGCGGCACCACCAGCTTCGTCCTGGACGACACGGCGCTGCAGACCTCGTAACACGTGCGACGCAGGGCCCCGGAAGCCTTCCGGGGCCCTGCGTCATACCTCTGTCACACCCGTGATGCTCAGCGGCCGCGCAGCGTGCGGTACTTCTCGACCAGGGTCGCGCTGGAGCTGTCCAGGTGGTCGCCGCCCTCACCGGTCAGCAGCACCGGCTCGATCTTCTTGGCGAGCACCTTGCCGAGCTCCACGCCCCACTGGTCGAAGGAGTCGATGTTCCAGATCGCGCCCTGCACGAAGACCTTGTGCTCGTAGAGCGCGATCAGCTGGCCGAGCACCGACGGGGTGAGCTCGGTGGCCAGCATCACCGTGGTGGGGTGGTTGCCGCGGAACGTGCGGTGCGGGACCTGGAACTCGGCGATGCCCTCGGCCCGGCACTCCTCGGCGGTCTTGCCGAATGCGAAGGCCTGGGCCTGCGCGAAGAAGTTGGCCATCAGCAGGTCGTGCTGCGCGACCAGGCCGGGCAGCAGGTCGTCGACCGGCTTGGCGAAGCCGATCAGGTCGGCCGGGATCAGCTTGGTGCCCTGGTGCAGCAGCTGGTAGTACGCGTGCTGGCCGTTGGTGCCGGGGGTGCCCCAGACCACCGGGCCGGTGGTCCAGCCGACCGGCTGGCCGTCGCGCTGCACCGACTTGCCGTTGGACTCCATGTCCAGCTGCTGGAGGTAGGCGGTGAACTTGGAGAGGTAGTGCGAGTACGGCAGCACCGCGTGCGACTGCGCGTCGAAGAACTGGCCGTACCAGACGCCGAGCAGGCCGAGCAGCAGCGGGACGTTCTCGGCCGCCGGGGCGGTGCGGAAGTGGTCGTCCACCAGGCGGAAGCCCTCCAGCATCTCCTGGAAGCGCTCCGGGCCGATCGCGATCATCAGCGAGAGGCCGATCGCCGAGTCGTAGGAGTAGCGGCCGCCCACCCAGTCCCAGAACTCGAACATGTTCTCGACGTCGATGCCGAAGTCGGCGACGCCCTGCGCGTTCGTGGAGAGCGCGACGAAGTGCTTGGCCACGGCCTCCTGGCCGGCCCGCAGCCCGGTGAGCAGCCAGTCGCGGGCGGAGGTGGCGTTGGTGATCGTCTCGATCGTGGTGAAGGTCTTCGAGGCGACGATGAAGAGCGTCTCGGCCGGGTCCAGGTCGCGGACCGCCTCGTGCAGGTCGGCGCCGTCCACGTTCGAGACGAAGTGCAGCGTCAGGTCACGGTGGCTGTACGAGCGCAGGGCTTCGTAGGCCATCGCCGGGCCGAGGTCCGAGCCGCCGATGCCGATGTTGACGATGTTCTTGATCCGCTTGCCGGTGTGGCCGAGCCACTCGCCGCTGCGCACGCGGTCCGAGAAGGCGGCCATCTTGTCCAGCACGGCGTGCACCTCGGCGACGACGTCGACGCCGTCCACCTCGACCACCGTGCCGCGCGGGGCGCGCAGCGCGGTGTGCAGGACGGCGCGGTCCTCGGTGACGTTGATCTTCTCGCCGCGGAACATCGCGTCCCGCAGGCCGGCCACGTCAACCGCCTCGGCGAGCTCGCGCAGCAGCGTCAGCGTCTCGTCGGTCACCAGGTGCTTGGAGTAGTCCACGTACAGGTCGCCGACCTGAAGGCTGTAGCGGCTGCCGCGCTGCGGGTCCTCGGCGAACATCTCGCGCAGGTGCAGCTCGCCGAGCTCCGCCCGGTGCTTCCCGAGGGCGGCCCACTGCGGGGTGCGGTCCAGGGGGGTACGGCCGTTGGCGGGGTTCTCCGGCATCGGATTCTCCTCGAATTCGGTCTAGGAAGCGGTACTCAGGAGCAGCCTACGGAACGTTCGGCGCCGCTGGCGCCACCGTTTCTGACGCAGTGCTGTCCTGTTCGTTACGGAGAGCTTCCCTCCGGGCGAAGATTTGTGCTGTCGGCCCGGCTCACCTGCGGTCGGACCTCAGGTCCAGGCCGCGCAACACCTGGTCAACCAGCTCCGGATCGGCTCCCGGCTCGGTCCGCGCGGCGACCATCTCGCGCCGCGACGCGGCCAGCAACTGCTGCTCGACCTCACGCAGTTGGCGGACCTGGTGGACCCGCTGGCGGGCCTCGGCGGCCTCGTCCTCCTCGTACTGCTCGGGGCAGAGCCGGGCCAGCCGGTCGTGCTGACGGACCCGCAGCTTCTCGACCATCTCGACCGGCAGCCGGTCCTCCTGCTCCAGTTCGGCCAACTGGTCGAGCGCCGCCCTGGCCGCGCGCCACCAGAGCTGTCGCTGCTGCTGCTCGCGCAGGTCCAGGTGCGGATCGATGCCGAGCGCCTTGACCAGCCAGGGCAGCGTGAGACCCTGCACCAGCAGCGTGAAGAGCACCACGCTGAACGCGCAGAAGACGATCCGCCCGCGCCCGGGGAAGTCCGCGCCGCCGTGCACCGTGAACGGGATCGCCAGCGCGAGCGCGACGGTCGCCACCCCGCGCATCCCGGACCACCAGAGCACCACGGTCTCCCGCCAGCTGATCGGGATGTCGTCCTCGCCGCGGCTCAGCCGTTTCGAGAGCCAGGCGGCCGGCAGCAGCCAGACCAGCCGGACCAGCACCACGACGGCGATCACCACGGCCGCGTCGCCGAGCATCGTGTACCAGCCGGCCCCCGCGTCGTGCAGCACGGTGGCCAGCTCCAGGCCGATCAGGCCGAACGCGACGCCGGTGATCAGGATCTCCACGATGTCCCAGAACGCGGAGCCGACCAGCCGGTAGCCGACGTCGTCCGCGTCGGCCGCCCGGTCGGCCAGGTAGAGGCCGCAGACCACGACGGCCAGCACACCCGAGCCCTCGGTCTCCTCGGCGAGCGTGTAGGCGGCGAACGGGACCAGCAGGTTCAGCGCCACCTGCTGGGTCGGGTCGTCCAGCACCGCGGCGAGCTTCGTGGCCAGCCAGCCGAGCGCGCCGCCGATCACGACCGCGAGTACGGCCGAGAGCACGAAGCGCAGCACCGCGTGCGGAACCGAGAAGTCGCCGTGGACCACCGCGTCGACGGCCAGCGAGTAGATCACGATCGCCGTCACGTCGTTGAACAGCCCCTCGCTCTCCAGCATCGCGACCAGCCGCCGCGGCAGGCCGACGCTGCCCGCCACCGCGACCGCGGCCACCGGGTCCGGCGGCGAGACCAGCGCCCCGAGCGCGACCGCCGCCGCGACCGGCAGCGCGGGCGCCAGCCAGTGGAACGCGACAGCGGTGAGCGTGGTGGTGACCACCACGAGCGCGACGGCGAGCAGCAGGATCGAGACGACGTTCGCGCGGAAGTAGGGCAGCGAGGCCCGCCGGGCGACCGCGAAGATCAGCGGCGGCAGCACCAGCGGCAGGATCAGGTCCGGCTCGACGGCGACGTTCGGGATCTGCGGGACCACCGCCATGACGAGCCCGAGCAGCGTCATCAGCACCGGCTGCGGAACCCCCGTCCGGCGGGCGAGCGGCATGGTGACGACGGAGGCGAGCAGGACCAGGAAGAGCAGGGACAGCTGGCCCACGGGGGAGGCCCTTCGGGGAGATCCTTCGGAGAAGTGCATCCAAATCGGATGAAGTGATTGTAGATATGACGAATCGCCGCCCCACCCTGACGCGCCGGAGCGGGCCCACCGGGGGCCGATTCGGAGTTTCGGGCCCTGACCAGGTAATGTTCTCGTCGTTGAACAAGCGCCGCTAGCTCAGTTGGTTAGAGCAGCTGACTCTTAATCAGCGGGTCCGGGGTTCGAGTCCCTGGCGGCGCACAACAGCGGAAGGGCCTCTCGCGAGAGCGAGGGGCCCTTCGGCGTTCCCGGCCCGGAGGCCGGGCCGGGGTCCGGCGACGGGATCCGGCCGGGATCGGACCGGCCGAGCCCGGGCCGACCCCGGCCCCCACAGCTATGCCTTCTTCTCCGACCAGGGCACCTTCTCCAGGGCTGCACGGATCATCTCCGTCGGGTCGGTCACCTGGTAGCCGAGCAGCCGCAGCCGGTCGGCCACCTCGCCCAACGGGCGACTGAGCCTGCGGGCGGTGATCGCAAGGTGGTGAAGCGAGACACGGGTCCCACTGGCCAGCCAGGGCGCCTTGCCGTTCCGGTCGGCGCTCATCATGATCAGGTCGTCCCGGCTCGGCTGATCACCCTCGGGCACGCTGACCCGGACGTCGTACGACCTCAGCCGTGCTGCGGCCTCGTCGACCGGGATGTTCATCAGCATCGCGCCCCGGACCACGCGGTGGTAGGGCACCTCCTCGCCGGGCTCCAGCCACGGTGAGGTCTGGTCGAAGTCCCGGCTCAACAGGTTCAGGTCCCCGGGAGCTCCGTCCAGCAACGCGGCGCCGTGCAGGACGGTGATGCCCAGTTCCGCCAGCCGTTCGACGACGCGCCCCGGCGACAGGGCCACCGCACGGGCGGCGTCGAGCACCTTCTCGATCACCACCTGCGAGAGCATGACGACGTCGTCCTCGTCCTCCTCCTCGTCCCGGAAGAGGTGGAAAAGCATGTCCCGGTCAAGTTCGGTCAGCTCCAGATCGGCTCCGCGCGGATCCAGTCGAAATCCCATCTCCGCCAGGCAGGACGCCACCTCCCCTCTCGGCCACTCGAGCTCGAGCGCCATCAGCGTCAGGGTGGCGGGCTCGACGGACTCTTCGAGCTCGAGCCAGCGGCTGTGCCGGTCGAAGTCGACGCTCAGCAGATCGAAGTCAAGGGCCGCCAGATCCACCCGGGCAAGGGACTCCGTCGCAACGTCGAATCCGTAGGCGACCAGGCGCTCCACGACGTCTGTGCTCGGCAGGCCCAGCATTTCGGCAGCCATCAGCACGTGGGTGCCGGAGACCCGCCTGCTCCGTGGGAGCCACGGGGCCATTCCGTCGGCATCGGAGCTCAGAATGACGCGGTCGGCCTCGACCGTGTACTCGGGTACTGCCCCGAGGTCGGTGGTGTACCCGTAGAGCTGTACCCGAGCCGCGACCTCCTCCAGCGACAGGCCCGTGTCCAGACTTGCGCAGAGGAGATGGCCCACCGCCACCGGTTGGCCGCTCGGCAGCCAGGGCTCCTCGCCTGTCAGCTGCACGCTCAGCACGTTGAGGTCGCCGGCGGCCGGCATTCCGGGCGTGACCTCCGTGATGCTGCTGGTCCAGCCGAATCGTCCCAGCCGGTCCATGATCTCGGTCAGACCGAAGCCTTGCCCCGTGTGGATGTCGAGGATTGCACTGGTCGGGAAGGCCACCGGCGTCTGCGCGTTGCCATCGCCGCGCCCGTACCTCTTGCTACTGAAAAGGGCCTGGTCGATCGACCCCGGGCGATCGATCCCGGCAAAACGCTCCGCAGGCGCGCTGAGCAGGCCCAACAGCTCCATTCTCGAAGCGATCTCGTGCACTGGTAGACCGGTTGCCTCGGAGGCGTTCAACATCTGGCCGAGTTCTCCCGCTCCCCCGGGGGACCACCAGCGATCGGACCTCGTCAGCAAGGCATGATCAAGAGGAAGCGCAGGCTCCACCGGAGCGAGTGTGGACCAATCCGGGATGTGCTCTGCCAGTTCCGGCCACTCCTCCACGGCGTTGTGCGCGATCAACCGCCAGAGCAGAACGCTGTCCGGGGCGTTTCCGGCAACATCCGCCGCTATTCGGACCCCGCCGGCATTGCCGCCACGGAGCACCTGCGGGTCCGCCAGAAAGACCCCGGTCGCGGCAAGGTCGAACTCCCTGCCGCCCACCCGCAACAGCCGCCCTTGAGCGATCGCCTCACGCGCCACGATGGTCCCGACCTGGCGGCTGACGGTTCTCAGCCAGTCGAAGCCGAACAGCTCCGAGGCAACCAGGTCCGGGGCACTCTCCCGGAGCAGCGCGCCGATCCGGTCCGCAACGTCCTCCTCGATCGTCTTCCGATCGACCGACAGAGCGACAGGGTGCGGCCCGCAGAGATTGACGACCGCCCGCAGCGCGGCGGCCGCACCGTGTGCGTTCCTCGACAGCACGCCACTATTGACTACAGGCGTGGCCACTACCCCGTCGACCAGAATCGCACCGTCTCCATCGGTCCAGATCACCTGTCCCATCGGGCGCCGACGAGCGTGCACCAGGTCCGTACCGAGGGGGCTCTCGTCCCAGGGGTCGGGACCATGCGGATCCTCGGGCGCCAGCACCCACGGGCGCCACGTGTGCCGGCGTTCCTGCCCCGGCCGGCGGTCCTCGGCGGTCAGGGCGAACTCGGAGACCTTGACCAGACGCCGCAGCACCTCCACACACGACTCGGCCTTCTCGCCCTCGCGCAGGTACAGCCGGACCTCCGTGTGCGGCACGGCTGCGTGCCCGTCCGGGTACTCGATCCGGAAGAGATGGCCGGGGCCTGCGATCGTCGCCTCCAGTACCGGACCGGTACTGCCGCCGCGGCGCTGCCGGCAGCTGGTGACCCGAATCTCGTCGGCGAGCATGAAATAGCTCAACACGCCGATTCCGAACCGGCTGTTGGGGAACATCTCGACGCCCTGGAGCTCCCACTGCGCCTGCTCCTCGGCGAACTCCTCGGTGCCCGTGAAGCTCAGCCCGGCTCGGGAGAAGACCCCGGCCAGCTCCTCCTCCCCCATCCCGATGCCGTTGTCCCGGCACTCCAGATAGGGGCGGCCGTTCTCGTCGACGTCCTGGACGAAAACGATCTCCCCCCGATAGGCGTCCGGGTGCGGCTCCAGCCCCTGCGATCTGAGCTGGTACTCGACCCGGGCACGGCGGTAGCGGCAGGCGTCGAGCGCGTTCTGGAAGAGCTCACGGATCGCGAGGGTCGGACTGCCATAGAGCTGGCTGCCCATCAGGAGCTCGCGCAACTGGCGTTCGTCCACGGTGAAACGGGCCGTGCGGCCACTGAACGTGGGGGTGCGATCGCTACCGCGCGCCGGCGCGACCTCGCTCGCGAGAGCGTGCGTCGGCAGCAGCCTCAGCGGGTCCAGGGTCGGGTGGTGGGCGGCCGCCTTGTGCACCGAGCGCAGCAACACGTCCACCGTCTCGACGTGCTCACGAAGTGCCAGCAGGGTCGCCGGATCGTCACAGCTCGCCTCAAGGACGCAGTCGCCGGGCGGGTCGCCCGCGCCGGTGCGCTGCCAGGTCGCCTCGTCCACCCGTCGGCGCACCTGGTCCAGCTCGGTGGCGTTCGGAACGCCGAGGTGTTCGACCAGCACCATCGAGAGGTCGGCGGTCTCCATCGCCAGCAGCCGCGCCGCGGCCAGCACGAGCCCGACCAGGCGCAGCCGCACCACCACCTCGTGCGGTGTCCCCGGCAGGTCGAGATGGCGCTTGGGCAGCAGGCCCAGCGCGTCCTCGTCGGCCAGCCGTGCCGGTCCGAAGCGCAGCACCCGGAGCAGGTCGGCCACCAGCTGTGAACGCAGGATCTCCGCCAAGCCGGCGGTCCCGTCGAGGCCCGCCTCCTTCAGCAGGACCGCTACCGCGGGCTCCTGGACGATCCGCCGATCCAGCGTCCAGCGCCGGTACAACCACCAGCCGATCTCGTCGCGCGCGGACTCGCGGCCCGGCAGCTCACCCTGCTGCGCGCGGCGGACGAGCCACGGGTGACCGAGCAGGTAGCTCTGGAACGAGCGGCGTTCCTCGGAGGCCGCAGGGCCGCTGCCGAGGTCGTGCGGTCGTACGACGGGCGCCAGGGACGTCAGGGTGATGCGCTGGTGGGCACAGTGGATCAGCGGGACGAGGCTCAGCAGAACCGCCTCGGCGGCGCCGACTTCGGTGAGGCCGGTCCACTTGAGCACCGTCTCCACCCGGTCGAGGTAGCGACGCGCCAGCGCGGGTTCGTGCCACGGGTCGTCCCGCGCCGGATCGCCGTCGGCCACGGCGGCTGCGCAGACCGCGGCAAGGCGGCCGGCGAATGCGGCGGCGACGCTCCGCAGCGGCTCCGCGTCACGCACCCGGCTCCAGACCGGGTGATCGCGGACCAGGCCGGACCAGGCTTCGCCGGCGGTTGCGGGGCCACGCCGTCGGGCCTCGCCGTGCCGTCGCTGCCAGTCCTGGCGGACCTGCGGACCGGTGTCCTCGCCCGCCCAGCTCAGATAGAGCTCGATCAGCGGCCAGATCTCCGCGAAATCCGGCGGCACGCTCTTGGAGAGCCAGCTCGAGACGGTCTGCTTGGCGAGGTCCAGCTTGCGCAGCGCCGCACTGCGCGTGCCGTCGCCGCCGGCTGCCTTGCGCGCCGCCTTCGCCCGCTGCTCCAGCGCCCCCAGTTCCTCGAACCAGCCACTGCCCATGCCGCTCGTTGCCCGCCCCTCCGCTGGCGCGGCGCCTCGGACTCGGACCCTCGGACTGCCGCCGTGACGCCGAGCTTAGCCGTCTCGGACAGTCCGAAGTCCGAGTTCGCTACTGACCGCGATGGACTCGGTCAAGGCTGGTCCCGTTCGTGCTTCGACAGCGATTGTGCAGCGACTGTGCAAGGAGAGACCATCGTGATCCCGTTCCTCAACCAGCTCGCCGGATGGCAGCGGGTCGCTCTGGTAGCGCTCGCACTGGCACCGCTTCTCGTCGTGACGCTCGCGGCGAGCCCGGCGATCCTGGTCCTTCCCTTTCTCCCCGGTGGCGTCGAGCGGGCCGAGCGGCTGCTGAAGGCGATGACCGGCTGGCTCCGGGCGGCGCTGGCAGGCAGCCGACGCTAAGCAGCGTTCCAGCCGCGCCTCGGACGGCTGCGGCGGCGGTGGCTATCCTGGGCGCGGCGCGGCCTGAGTGAAGGGCACGGGTAACTGATGCGAGTCGGAATCACGGGATACCAGGGGCTGTCCGACCTGACCGAGATGCTGGTGCGCGGCGAGCTGTGGCGGCTGGTGACGACGTACGGGCCGTACGAGCTGGTGGGTGTGACGGCGCTGCGGCCCGGGCCGGAGGCCTGGTTCGCGCGGGCCGTGCGGGAGCACGGCGGCAAGGTGGAGCTCGTCGTGCCGGCCGGCGGCGAGACGCCGCGCGGGGAGCTCGCCCGGGAGGCGACCGCCGTGCACCGGCTGGCGCCGGTCGCGGCCGGCGGGCTCGGGGACGACCTCGGCCGGGCCATGGTCGGGATGATCGACGAGCTGATCGCGGTCTGGGACGGCACCGAGGACGGCACCGAGCCGGCCCGGATCTCCGGGCTGACCCGGCGGGCCGGCCTCTGGGTGCACGAGGTCTGGCCGGCCGGGTGCGAGCGGCCGGCCTGACCGGTACGACGGCCGGGCCTCAGATGAGACCCTGCCGCATGGCGTAGGCGACCGCGTGCGAGCGGTTGCGCAGCTGCAGGCGGCTGGTGACGTCGTGCAGGACGTTCTTGACGGTGCGCTCCGAGTACGCGAGCGTCTGGGCGATCTCGCGGGTGTCGTAGCCCTCGGAGACCAGCCGCAGCACGTCGATCTCGCGCTGGTGCAGGCCGGCGATCGAGAGGCCGCGCGGGTCGAGCACCTGGCGCTGCAACTGGCCCATCTGCTTGAGCAGCCGGCCGAGCAGGTCGGGCGGTATCGCGCCCTCGCCCCGGACGGCCGCGGCGAGGGCGCGGACCAGCTGCTCCGCCGTCGCCTCGCGGCGGCGCAGCAGGCCGACCACGCCGCACTCGACGGCGGTGGCCACCGAGGCGTCGTCCAGCGTGGAGAGGACCAGCACCAGCGGGGCGGACAGGTTGTGGCGCAGCGTGCGCAGCTGGGTGACGGTCCGCGGGGCCAGGCTGTCGGCGACCACCAGGACGACGTCCGCCTGCGCGGTGTCGGACTGGTCCAGCAGGCGCAGTTCGGGCCTGGTGCGCAGCTGGGCTGCGACCCCCGACTGCGAGATCGGGTCGTCGGCCTGGATCCAGACCGCGATGCGCTGAGTGCTGCCGACCGGAGCGGGTGCGGTGGCGACGGCGGTGGCACCGGCGCTCGTACTGGTGCCGGTGCGCTGTGGTGGCAGGCGGCGCCTCGGTGTGACTGGTGCCGGGGCGACCACGGCTCCGACCGCGGCTCCGACTGCGGCGACGGGCCGCGCCGGCAGGCGGTGCCCCGCCGGTCCGGGTGGGGCCATGCCGACCGCAGCCGATCGTGGCTCCCCGTGCCACATCCGCTCCCCGAGTGCCTCTCGCATCCGTTTGCCTCCCTCGATCCACGCGGCCGCGCCCGGCCGTACCCAGCACACGCGGCAGGGGGGCGGTTGGGTTGCACGCGAATCGAGCGATCTTGCGAGGGGCACCGGGACGGGAACCAGGCGGACCCGCGGGCCGGGCGGAGAGAGGGGTGGCCCCCGCCGGGTTCGGGCGCGATCGGCGGGGGCCGGGAGGTGCGCACCCGCCGCTTTGGGGGCTCTGCGGGGTGCTGCCTCGGGAAGGAGTCTGGTCGGCGGTCCATCCGATGGACAGGGCCGCATGCGCGTCGTCACGGGCAGCCGCGGCGACCCGTTCGGGCAGCTGACATGTCCCGAACGGGCACCGGGCGGCGGATCGTCAGGCGGCCTGCTGCCAGCTGACCGGGGAGTGGTAGGCCCGGCGGCGCTCCAGGCGGCTCCAGCGGGCGATCGGCCCGATCGCGGCGAGGGCCGCCGCTTCCTGCTGGGCGACGGCCACGCGGGCCATCAGGACGGCGGTGAGCGCGGCGAGCTCCTCGTCGCTGAGCGAGCCGCGGGTGACGCGCAGCAGGGGTTCGGCGGAAAGAGGTTCGATGGAAGTGGAGTTGGTCATGTGGGTGTCCCCCGGGAGGCAGGAAGTCGGCTCACATCGGCGGGTTGCCGTGCTTGCGGCTGGGCAGGTCGGCGTGCTTGGTGCGGAGCATGGCCAGGGCGGCGGCGAGGACCTCGCGGGTCTCGGCCGGGTCGATCACGTCGTCCACCAGACCGCGTTCGGCCGCGTAGTACGGGTGCATCAACTCGCTCTTGTACTCCTTGATCTTCTGCGCGCGCATCGCCTCCGGGTCCTGGGCCCCGTTGATGTCCCGCCGGAAGATCACGTTCGCCGCGCCCTCCGCGCCCATCACCGCGATCTCGTTCGTCGGCCACGCGTACGACAGGTCCGCGCCGATCGAGCGCGAGTCCATCACGATGTACGCCCCGCCGTACGCCTTGCGCAGGATCAGCTGGATCCGCGGCACCGTGGCGTTGCAGTACGCGTACAGCAACTTCGCGCCGTGCCGGATGATCCCGTCGTGCTCCTGGTCCACACCCGGCAGGAACCCGGGCACGTCCAGCAACGTCACCAGCGGAATGTTGAACGCGTCGCACATCTGCACGAACCGCGCCGCCTTCTCCGAGGCGTTGATGTCCAGCACACCCGCCAGCGACTGCGGCTGGTTCGCGATGATCCCCACCACGTGCCCGTCGATCCGCGCCAACGCGACGATCACATTCGTCGCCCACCGCTCATGGATCTCCAGGTACTCGCCGTGATCGACGACCTCCTCGATCACCTTGCGCATGTCGTACGGCCGGTTGCCGTCCGCCGGCACCAAGTCCAGCAGCGCGTCGCAGCGACGGGTGACCGGGTCCTCGGTCGGCGTGGCCGGCGGCATCTCCCGGTTGTTCTGCGGCAGCAGCGACAGCAGGAAGCGGACCTCCTCGATGCACGACTGCTCGTCGTCATACGCGAAGTGCGACACACCCGAGACCGAGGAGTGGACGTCCGCGCCACCCAGACCGTTCTGCGAGATCTTCTCGCCCGTCACCGCCTGCACCACGTCCGGACCCGTGATGAACATCTGCGAGGTCTCCCGCACCATGAACACGAAATCCGTCAACGCCGGCGAGTAGGCGGCGCCACCGGCACACGGACCCAGCATCACCGAGATCTGCGGGATCACCCCCGACGCACGCGTGTTGCGCTGGAAGATGCCGCCGTACCCGGCCAGCGCCGTGACACCCTCCTGGATCCGCGCACCCGCACCATCGTTCAACGACACCAACGGCGCACCCGCCGCGATCGCCATATCCATGATCTTGTGGATCTTCTGCGCATGCGCCTCACCCAGCGCACCCCCGAAGATCCGGAAATCATGCGCGTACGTGAACACCGTCCGCCCGTGCACCGTGCCCCACCCGACGATCACACCATCGGTATGCGGCTTCTTCCCCTCAAGGCCGAAACCCGACGCACGATGCCGCCGCAGAGGCTCCACCTCATGAAACGAACCCTCGTCCAGCAGCAGATCGATCCGCTCACGGGCCGTCAACTTGCCCTTCGCGTGCTGCGCCTCGGTGGCCGCCTCACTCGGACCACGACGAACCTGCTC
>NZ_JBWXUE010000021.1:97753-164943 GCF_057158765.1 Kitasatospora sp. NEAU-69 | reverse complement strand
CAGATTGCCCACGTGTTACTCACCCGTTCGCCACTGATCCACCCCGAAGGGCTTCACCGTTCGACTTGCATGTGTTAAGCACGCCGCCAGCGTTCGTCCTGAGCCAGGATCAAACTCTCCGTGAATGTCTGCTCGTCAGTGCTTAATTAAAAGCCCGAGCTCGCACCCGCGTTGAGCGGCACGACGATCAGCGGAATAGGCCGACCCCGTGCACTGCGTCCTCGCTAGTGTTTTTACTACTAAAAGGAATCTCCAACCCCGATCAGTGATCGAGGCCGGGGATGTCAACATATCTGGCGTTGACTTTTGGCACGCTGTTGCGTTCTCAAGGAACGGACGCTACCTTTGAACACTACCTTCGTAGTCTCTCCGGGCGTTTCGTTCGTGTTCTCAGCTTACCAGATCCGATTCCCACCGTTTACCCGGTGGATTTCTCATCCGATTTACCGCTGAGGTTTTCCTTCGACTTGCCAGCGAAGCCTATCAAAGGCTTTCGGAGGTTTTGTTTCCGGATTTCGCTTGCCGGGCCCACATCCGAACGGATGCTTCATACCTCGGCTTGCCGTGTAGTAGACCCTACACTCGGCCGGTCCTGTTGTCCAGTCCGTGCCAACCGTTCAAATCTACTAGCCGACCAGTTCCGTGTCAACGGTTCTGGCGGCGTGAGAAGAAGACTACCAGCTCAGCGGGGGTCTGCTCGCCATCTCCCGGCCCGCTGCCCGCCATCTGGCGGTCAGGCAGGCGGTCGGACGGTCAGGCGGCGACCGGGCTGAGGTCGGGGCGGGCGTCGGCCTCGACGTCGCCGGTCTCGCCGGCGCGGGCCGCGCGGCGGCCGAGCACCAGGGCGTAGAGCAGGAAGAGCGTCTCGGCGGTGACGCCGATGCCGACCCTGGCCCAGGTGGGCAGACCGGAGGGGGTGACGAACGCTTCCAGCAGGCCGCTGACGAAGAGCACCGCGGCCAGGCCCATCGCCATGCCGATGGTGGCCCGGCCCTGTTCGGCCAGCGCGACCGTGCGGGTGCG
Organism: Kitasatospora sp. NEAU-69; assembly: GCF_057158765.1. Lineage (NCBI taxonomy): Bacteria > Bacillati > Actinomycetota > Actinomycetes > Kitasatosporales > Streptomycetaceae > Kitasatospora > Kitasatospora sp. NEAU-69. Next base: position 163,920 of record NZ_JBWXUE010000021.1, on the reverse strand, counting down.
CGGACCGGGGTCGATCACCGTCCAGCCCAGGCGCAGGCCGAGGCCGGCGGCGACGAAGACCGCGGTGAGTTCGAGCAGGCCGTGCGGGAGCAGCAGGCCGAGGAAGAGGTCGAGCCGGCCGGCGGAGGCCATCAGGCCGATCCCGATCCCGAGGTTCATCACGTTGCCGAAGAGCACCCAGAGCACCGGCAGGCCGAGGAAGACGCCGAAGACCAGGCACTGAGCGGCGATCCAGGCGTTGTTCGTCCAGACCTGGGCCGCGAAGGAGCTGGCGGGCCGGTCCGAGTAGTACGCCTGGTAGGCGCCGCCGGGCCGGGTCATCTCGCGCAGCTCGGCCGGGGTGGCCAGGCTGTCGCGGACTTCGGGATGGCTGGCGACCCACCAGGCGATCAGCGCGGAGGCCAGCAGGGACACCACCGCGATCGGTATCCACCAACGGCGCGAGCGGTACAGCGCGGCGGGGAAGCCCACCGCGAAGTAGCGGCCGACGTCACGCCAGCCGGGCGCCCGGCTCCCGGTGACCGCGTTGCGGGCCCTGGCCACCAGTGCCGTCAGCCGTCCGACCAGCGCGGGGTCCGGCGCGGTCGCCTGCGCCCGGGCCAGGTGGGCGGTGACCCGCTGGTAGAGCGTGACGAGCTCGTCCGCCTCCTCCCCGCTGAGTCGGCGCCGCTTGCTGAGGGTCTCCAGGCGCGTCCACTCCGCCTGGTGGGCGGCGACGAAGACGTCGAGGTCCATGGCGGCTCACTCCAGAGGGAGTCGGGGAGCTGGATCGGGCAGGGGACAGCTTGCCAGAGCCGGCCGGGACGGCTGCGGCCCGGATGGTTCGGCGCAGCGGCCCGGGTGCTGCCGGATCGGTGGTGCGCTCGGTGACGTGATCGGTGATGTGATCGGTGGAGTGGGGGTGCGGACCTTCCGGCCTCCCAGGCGGGCCCGTATGTTGGCCACCGAAGAGCCGGGGCCCGGATGGCCGCTCCGGGCGGGGCGGACGCGATGGGTGGACGGAATGGGCGGGGTGCGGTGAGCGACCTGGTGACCGGCGAGGCGGTGGTCCTCGGCCTGCGGGCGGCGAAGCTGCCGAGCAGGGCGCTGGCCGTGATGCTGGACCTGCTGGCGCAGTTCGGGGCGTTCTTCGTCACCGCGCTACTGCTGATGGCCTTCCAGCCGAGTATCGACGGCGCCGCCGCGGCCGCGCTGGTGATCGTGCTGATGGTCTTCTTCCTGGTCGCCGTCCCGGTGCTGGTGGAGACGCTGACCCGGGGCAAGTCGCTCGGCAAGCTCGCGCTCGGCCTGCGGGTGGTGCGGGTGGACGGCGGCCCGGTGAGTTTCCGGCACGCGCTGGTGCGCGGCCTGGTCGGCTTCTTCGAGATCATCATGCTGGCCGGGGCACCGGCCGCGATCAGCTCGCTGGCCTCGACCGACGGACGCCGCCTCGGCGACATCTTCGCCGGGACGCTGGTCGTGCGGGAGCGGGTGCCGGCGGCGCGCGGCACCGGGCAGCCGCCCACTCCGCCGCCGCACGTGCTGCAGGCACTGGGCACCGAACTGGTCCGGCTCGACCTCTCCGCGGTGCCCGACGGGCTCTGGCTCGCGATTCGGCAACTGCTGACGCGGGCTGGGCAGTTGGAGGGATCCGTGGCGCTGCGGATGGCATGGCAGCTGGCGGGCGACGTGGCCGAGCGGACCCGCTGGCCGGTGCCGCCGGGGCTGCACCCGGCGATGTACCTGGGCGCGGTGCTGACCGAGCGACAGCGGCGGGAGTGGCTGCGGGTGCAGGGCGCCGCGCAGACCGCAGCGCACGCTGCCGGTGGGCAGCAGTGGCCCGCGCCAGCCGCACCAGTCGCTCCGGGGAACTGGCCCGCCGCGCCGCCGGTGGCGTCCCCGGCGCCGCAGGGGCCGCCGCCTGCCGAGCCGCCGTCCGGCGGCGGGTTCGCCCTGCCCGGCTAGGGCCTGTCGCCGACCGGTCAGTCGAAGGTCGGCCAGGGGTTCGGCGGCGACTCCAGCTCCTCCAGCTCGATCCCCGGCGCCGCGAGCAGCACGTCCCCCGCGAGGTGCACGGTGTGCTGCTCCCCCGTCTCCAGATCCGCCACCTGGTAGCGCTCGACCAGCAGCGGGCCGGTCTCGGCCGGGTGCTCCTCGATCGCCTCCAGCCGCCAGCCCTGGTCGAAGGTGCGCGGCGCCAGCGCCGTCCCCGTGAAGGCGACCAGCCGGACCCGCGCGCTCGCTCCCTCGGCGAGGCGCAGCAGGCGTGCGGTGGCGATCAGGAACGCCGGCGAGTCCCCGGCGAAGCCGTGCGCGCGGTCGTGGCCCTCGCTCGCCGCGCCCCCGGTCGGGTCGGCCGGGTCGGTGCGCACCCACGCCACGCCGTCCACCGCACCGCCGCGCACCTGCCAGCCGCCGGCCCGCAGCTCCATCCGCAGCGGCCGGGCGCGCGAGTCGAGGGTGAGGTCGAGCGTGCCGAGCGGCGAGCCGTCGGTGCCGTAGGACTTGGAGACGTACCGCCAGCCGGCCGGCCCGGGCGCGCAGCTGAACCGCTCCTCACCGAGCGGGGTGCGGTCGTGCGGGTCGTGGCGGGAGTAACGGCCATTGGGCATGGTCGGAAGCCTACGGCGGCCGGCAGGCAACCTTTCGCGGACGGCCCGCATTAGGGGGGTGAACGGTGCGCGGAGCACCCGAGGAGAGGGGGACCGGCGGATGGCGAGGCAATCACGCGACGCCGCCTTCACGGAGTTCGTCACCACCCGGAGCGGCTGGCTGCGCAAGGTCGCCTACCTGCTCTGCGCCGACTGGCACCGGGCCGACGACCTGGTCCAGGAGACGATCACCAAGCTGTACGTCAACTGGTCGCGGGCCGGAAAGGTCGAGAACGTCGACGGCTATGCGCGCCGGGTGCTGATGAACACCTTCCTGGCCGAGCAACGCTCGCCGTGGGGGCGGTGGACGGCGCGGCGACCCGCCGCCGAGCCGCCGGTCGACGTCGCCTCGGCGCTGCTGGACCTCGACGCGGCGATGGATCTGCGGCAGGCGATGGCCACGCTGCCGCCGCGCCAGCGCGCCACGCTGGTGCTCCGGTACTACTGCGACCTCTCGGTCGAGCAGACCGCCGACGCGCTCGGCTGCTCCACCGGAAACGTCAAGAGCCAGAGCTCACGCGGCATCAGCTCGCTGCGTCAGGTGATGGCCGACAGCCTGCTCGTCTCGACCCAGGGGAGCCCGTCATGACCGACGAGATGGAGCAGCTGAGTTCGCGGCTGGCGGTGCTGGCTGAGTCCGACGCCCCGCCGAGCCGGGTGAGCGCGATCGAGGCCGCCAGGGCCGGCCGGGGACGGCTGCGCCGGCGGCGGCTCGGCGTGCTGGGCGCGGTGCTGGCGATGGCGGTGGGGGCGGGGGCGGGGGGCCTGGCGGCGGTGTTCCCGGCCGGGAACGCGACGCGGACCGCGGCAGGAGCAACCGGCAGCGATCCGGTGGTCGCGCACGCGGAGTTCGGCTGGCTGCCCAGCGATCTCGATCTCGTCGTCAGCTACTCGACGACCGGACCGGCCGGCGGGCCGCCGGACTACACACGGGCCGTGCAGGAGTCGTCCGCCGTCCGTTTCCCGATCGGCGGTGCCGTGATCGATCTGTCGGTCTTCGGCGCGGGGGTGACACCGCCGATCGGGAGTTGGGCGGCAGGGCAGCCGCAGTACCGGTTGGACACCTCGCCGGTGAACGGCCGTCCCGCCTACTGGCTGACGTCGCATCCCGATACGGCGGAGAACCAGGGCGGCGAGCGCACACTTCGCTGGCAAGCCGCGGACGGGCGGTGGGTGGAGATGTTCGCCAGCAACAACCAGACGCTGGTCGACCCCACGGCGGCGGCGATGGCTCGGCTCCGCACCGAGCTACCCCGGATCGCCGCCGGAGTGACGGTACGGGAGACGCCGGTCCCGTTGCCCTACCGGGCCAACGGCCTGCCGTCGGACTTCAAGGTCGAATTCGCCACCTTCGAACGGCACAACGGCTCCAACGTCCCCTGGTTGGCCCGGATCGTCTACACGACCGCCCAGCGGAAGAACGTCAGTGTCACCGTGTCCGCCGATGTGACGGCGCCTGCACCTCCGACGAACGGGTATGCGGGGCCGATGCCACAGATGGTCTGCGTGACCGGCAAAGGACTGAAAGCCTGCGCGCCGGTGACGCCCCGGACGGGCTCGCTCGATGCCGCCGGCGCCAAGGCGCTCCTCGACCACTTCACGCTGCTCGGCATGGACGAGCGGAACTGGACCACCCACGTCATCGGCAAGTGAAACGCGAGTGCCCGGGGCCGGCAGCGGCCCCGGGCACTCGCGTCATGCGTTCGGATGCGCAGGCATCAGTAGCGGTACTGGTCCGCCTTGTACGGGCCCTCGACCGGGACGCCGATGTAGTCGGCCTGCTCCTGGGTCAGCTGGGTCAGCTTGACGCCGAGGGCGTCCAGGTGGAGGCGGGCGACCTTCTCGTCCAGGTGCTTGGGGAGCACGTAGACGCCGATCGGGTACTGCTCGGTCTTCGTGAACAGCTCGATCTGCGCGATCGTCTGGTTCGCGAAGGAGTTGGACATCACGAACGACGGGTGGCCGGTCGCGTTGCCCAGGTTCATCAGGCGGCCCTCGGAGAGCACGATGATGGTGCGGCCGTCGGCCTTGCGCCACTCGTGGACCTGCGGCTTGACCTCGGTCTTCACGACGCCCGGCAGCTTGGCCAGGCCGGCCATGTCGAGCTCGTTGTCGAAGTGGCCGATGTTGCCGACGATGGCCTGGTGCTTCATCCGCTCCATGTGGGAGGCCAGGATGATGTCCTTGTTGCCGGTGGTGGTGATGAAGATGTCGCCGATCTCGACGACCTCGTCCAGGGTGGTGACCTGGTAGCCGTCCATCGCCGCCTGCAGTGCGCAGATCGGGTCGATCTCGGTGACGATGACGCGGGCGCCCTGGCCGCGCAGCGACTCCGCGCAGCCCTTGCCGACGTCGCCGTAGCCGCAGACGACCGCGACCTTGCCGCCGATCAGCACGTCGGTGGCGCGGTTGATGCCGTCGATCAGCGAGTGGCGGCAGCCGTACTTGTTGTCGAACTTCGACTTGGTGACCGAGTCGTTGACGTTGATGGCCGGGAACAGCAGCTTGCCGTCGCGGTGCATCTCGTACAGGCGGTGCACGCCGGTGGTGGTCTCCTCGGTGACGCCCTTGATCGTGGCGGCGACCTCGGTCCACTTGGCCGGGGACTCGGACAGGGTGCGGTTGAGCAGCTCCAGGATGATCCGGAACTCGTCGTTGTCCGCGGTGGACGGGTCTGGCGCGGCGCCGGCCTTCTCGAACTCGACGCCCTTGTGGATGAGCAGCGTCGCGTCACCGCCGTCGTCCAGGATCATGTTCGGGGTCTGGCCGTTCGGCCAGGTCAGCGCCTGCTCGGTGCACCACCAGTAGTCCTCCAGCGTCTCGCCCTTCCAGGCGAAGACCGGGACGCCGGCCGGGTTCTCCGGGGTGCCCTCGGGACCGACCGCGATCGCGGCGGCCGCGTGGTCCTGGGTCGAGAAGATGTTGCAGGAGCACCAGCGGACCTCGGCGCCCAGCGCCGTCAGGGTCTCGATCAGCACGGCGGTCTGCACGGTCATGTGCAGCGAGCCGGTGATCCGCGCGCCGGCCAGCGGCTGCGAGGCCGCGAACTCCTTGCGGATGGACATCAGGCCGGGCATCTCGTGCTCGGCCAGCTGGATCTCCTTGCGGCCGAACGGGGCCAGGGAGAGGTCGGCGACCTTGAAGTCACCAGTGGTGTTCGACGACATGCGGGATGCTCCTCGCTGCGTGGGTGGCCTTGGCGTACGGGTGTGCTTGACGGCAGAGCGGCTGCGTCGGGGTGACGGCGCTCTGCTGCGCGGCACAATCCGTCGGAGGACCTCTCTCCCTCGACCCGGTGGAACCGGATCGACCGCCATCAGCAGCGACGTTTGGCACTGGGGTCGAATCTACACCGAGCACGCACGGCGACGGGGTCCATAGGCGCAATCCGGCCGTGGCGCAGCGCCGCCGCCGGCCTGGCTGCCGGGGTGGCCGGACCGGCGTCACAGTGGCGGTCAGTGCGGGCGGGCCGGACCGCCGGGGGTCGCCTCGGGGTCGGGCCCGGCCGCGGCCTTCGCCGCCGACCAGATGTCCGGTTCCAGGTAGATCGCGCGCGCGATCGGGACGGCGCTGCGCACCCGTTCCTCGGCCCGATCGATCTCCTCGACCAGCTGCTCGACGGTGGACTCCGCGCGCACCCCGATCTTCGCGGCGACCAGCAGTTCCTCCGGCCCGACGTGCAGCGTGCGCAGGTGGATCACCTCGGTGACCGCGCGGCTGTCCAGCAGTGCGGTGCGGATCCGGTGCACCGTGCCCGGCTCGGCGGACTCGCCGATCAGCAGCGACTTGGTCTCCGTCGCCAGCACCACCGCGATCACCACGAGCAGCAGGCCGATGCCGAGCGTCGAGAGGCCGTCCCAGACGCCGTCGCCGGTGAGCACGGTCAGGCCGACGCCGACCAGCGCGAGCACCAGGCCGATCAGCGCGCCGGTGTCCTCCAGCAGCACGACCGGCAGCTCGGGGGCCTTGGCCCGGCGGATGTACGCCGCCCAGCCGATCGCGCCCTTGGCCTTGCTCGCCTCCCGGAACGCGGTCAGGAACGACCAGCCCTCCATCCCGATCGCGAAGACCAGCACGCCGACCGCCCAGTACCAGCCGTGCAGCTCGTGCGGGTGGCGGATCTTGTCGATGCCCTCGTAGACGGCGAACAGCCCGCCGACGCTGAAGAGCACGACCGCGACCAGGAACCCGTAGACGTACCGCTCGCGCCCGTAACCGAACGGGTGCTCCTGGTCGGCGTCCCGCGCCGCGCGCTTGCCGCCGATCAGCAGCAGCACCTGGTTGCCGGAGTCGGCCACCGAGTGGACGCCCTCGGCGAGCATCGAGGAGGAGCCGGTGAACGCGAAGGCGGTGAACTTGCTGACCGCGATCGCCAGGTTGGCGCTCAGCGCCGCGATCAGCGCCTTCGTGCCGCCTTCTGCGCTCACCAGTTGCTCCTCATCACTACGTGACGTGCTTGGCCCTGCAGCGTGTCCTACAGCGTGACGGTGGCGCGGAACAGCACGCCCTGGCCGGTCAGCGCCGTCTCGGTGCCGGTGGCCGCGAGGTAGGCGGACTGACCCTTCGCCAGCTCCAGCGACTCGCCGGCGGCGTCGGTCAGCGTGACCGCGCCCTCGGTGCAGAGCAGGATCTGCGCGGTGCGGCCGTCGATCCGGCGCTGCTCGGCACCGGTGAGCGTGTAGCGGGAGAGCCGGAACTCGTCGATCGGGACCGGGAACAGCTCCTCGCCGCCCTCGCCCGCGACCGGGCGCATGACGTCCGGGTCACCGGCCTCGAAGATGACGACCTTCAGCAGCTCGGGCACGTCGATGTGCTTCGGGGTCAGCCCGCAGCGCAGCACGTTGTCGGAGTTCGCCATGATCTCCACGCCGGTGCCGCGCAGGTAGGCGTGCGGGATGCCCGCGCCCAGGTAGAGCGCCTCACCGGGCTGCAGGCGGACGTAGTTGAGCAGCAGCGCGGAGAGCACGCCGGCGTCGCCGGGGTAGATCTCGGCGGCGTACGCGTAACCGGCCCAGGCGGGCGCCAGCGGCGAGTCGGGCTGCTCGGCGAGCAGCCGGTCCAGCGCCGCGGCAAGCTCCTTGACGGTGCCCTCGACCACGGTCGGGTCGGTGGTCAGCACGGTGGCCAGCGTCTCGCGCAGCGCCTGCTCGGCGGGCTTGGTGCGCAGCAGGTCGATCAGCGGCGCCAGGCCGGGGACGGCCAGCTGCTCCATCAGGTCGGCCGTGGCCAGCGGGTCGCGGAAGCCGCACAGGCCGTCGAACTCGTCCAGCGCGCAGATCAGTTCGGGCTTGTGGTTGGCGTCCTTGTAGTTGCGGTGGCCGGCCTCGATCGGGATCCCGGCGGCCTCCTCGGCGGCGAAGCCGGCCTCGGCCTGCGGGCGGCTCGGGTGCACCTGGACGGAGAGCGGGATCCCGGCGGCCAGCACCTTGAGCAGGAACGGCAGCGTCGGGCCGAAGTGCGCGACGGCCTCGGCGCCCAGCTCGGCGGCCGGGTCGGCGGCGATCACCTGGTGGAGCGGCTGCGGGCCGGTGCCGCGGTCCAGCCGGGACGGCGCGCCGGGGTGGGCGCCGAGCCAGAGCTCGGCCTGCGGCTCGCCCGAGGGCTGCTCGCCGAGCAGGGCCGGGATCGCGGTGGTCGAGCCCCAGGCGTAGGGGCGGACGGTGTTGGCGAGGCGGTCCATGACGCGGGCCTGCTCCTTGTTTCAGCTGGTGAACGTGACGTTGTGCGAGGCTTCCGACCCTAGCCGACGCGGGCTCAGCGCCCTGCTCCGGCTGCCAGCCCCAGGTAGACGGCCGCGAAGTCGCCGAGCACGACCAGCTCGGCGAGCGCCGCCAGCGGCTCGGGGCGGGTGCCGGCCAGCTCGGTCAGCCGGACCTCGCGCGCCTCGGTCAGCCGGTGCGCCCGGCGCACGCTCGGGGTGCCGGGCGCGGGCTCCGGCGAGGCCTCCGGCGGGACCGGCTCGGCGCCCCGCACGGGCTCCTGCGGGGTGTGCCGCAGCAGCAGCACCTGGAGGTTCAGCGCCTCGGGCTCGTCCACCCGGTCGCGGAAGAAGTCGTCGGGGTCGGCGCCCGCGCCGAGCCGGCCGGTGAGCAGGCCGTGCTGGACGGCGAGCGCGTGCGGCAGCCGGCCGGTGACGGCGGGGCAGCCGGCCCGGTCGGCGAGCATCGCGGCCAGCCGCTCGGCGGCGACCGCGGCGACCGGGCCCTCGCTCCAGAGCACCGGCACGGTCTCGTCGAGCTGCGCGGCCAGGCCCTTGGCGGGGTTCAGGTAGGCGGCGGCGTCCGGGCGGTGGCGGACCGCCAGCTCGTCCAGCAGGTCGGCGGTGGCCTCCAGCTCGGCGCCGGTGAGCGTCAGCACGTCGATCCGGGCGGCCAGTGCGAGCAGCGGCGTGAGGAAGGCCCAGAACGCGCCGGGGTCCTCGGCGGGCAGATCGGGCTCGGCGGCCGGGCCGGTCGGCTCCTCGACGGCCGCCGGGACGTACGGCAGCGGCAGCGCGCGCACCTGGAGTGCGGCCTCGGCCAGCGGACGGCCCTCGGGCGCGATCACCGCGAGCGCGCACCCGCGCGCGTAGGCCTGCTCGGCGAGCGTGATCAGGCCCGGCTCGGTGCCCTCGGCGGAGGCCAGCACGACCAGGTCCAGCGGGCCCACCCAGCCGGGCAGCTGCCAGCCGAAGCCGTCGCTGAACGGGTCGCTGAGCTTCACCTCGGCCGGGGCCAGCTGCTGGATCAGCGTGCCGTTGCCGGCCAGCGCGGCGAGCGCCGTGCCGGCGGTCAGCGCGCTGCCGTGGCCGGCCACCAGGATGCCGCGCGGGCGGCCGTCGGGACGCAGCGCGGCCAGGCCGGCCGCGTCGGCCAGCCGCAGCGCGGTGCGCACCCGGGCGCCGGCGCCGGCGAGCGCGAGCAGCGCGTGGTCCCGGTCGGCGCGCTGGAGGGCGGCCGGATCGTCGAGCAGGCTGTCATCGAGCATGCGGCTGGGCCTCCAGGGGCGCGCCAGGGGAGCCGGGATCGCCAGGCGGACTGGCGCAGGTTGGACTGGCGCGGGGTCAGGCGGGGCGGCGGGCCTCGTCGACGAGCAGCACCGGGATGCCGTCGCGGACCGGGTAGACCAGGCTGCAGCCGTCACCGGTGCAGCTCAGCTCGGGCTGGTCGGCGGTGCCGGTCTCCTTGAGTGCGGCGCGGCACTGCGGGCAGACCAGGATCTCCAGCAGGAAGGGTTCGAGCGTCATGACTGGGTGCTCCGTGTGGGTCGGGCGGGGCGCGTCCCAACGAGGAACGGGCGCGAGGGCCTGTCTCAGCCGCGGACGATCGCGAGCACCGCGTCGCGCAGCTCGGCCATCTTCTGCGGGTCGCGGGCCTCGACGTTCAGGCGCAGCAGCGGCTCGGTGTTGGAGGCGCGCAGGTTGAACCACCAGTCGTCGCCGGCGATGGTCAGGCCGTCGAGCTCGTCGACCTTGACGCCCTCGAGCGAGCCGTAGGCGGCGCGGACCTCGGCGGCCTTGCCGGCCTGGTCGGCGACCTCGCTGTTGATCTCGCCGGAGGCGGCGTAGCGGTCGTACTCCTCGGTCAGCGCGGAGAGCGTGCGCTCCTGGCCACCGAGCGCGGCGAGCACGTGCAGCGCGGCCAGCATGCCGGTGTCGGCACGCCAGAAGTCGCGGAAGTAGTAGTGAGCCGAGTGCTCGCCACCGAAGATCGCGTCGGTCTCGGCCATCTCCTGCTTGATGAAGGAGTGGCCGACCCGGGTGCGGACGGCCTTGCCGCCGTGCTCGGCGACGACCTCGGGCACGGTCCACGAGGTGATCAGGTTGTGGATGATCGTCGCGTTCTCCTCGCCGGCGGCGCGGGCGCGGGCCAGCTCGCGCACGGCGACCAGGGCGGTGATCGCGGACGGGGAGACCGGCTCGCCGCGCTCGTCGATGACGAAGCAGCGGTCGGCGTCGCCGTCGAAGGCCAGGCCGATGTCGGCGCCGACCTCCTTGACCTTGGCCTGCAGGTCGACCAGGTTCTTCGGGTCGAGCGGGTTGGCCTCGTGGTTCGGGAAGGTGCCATCGAGCTCGAAGTACATCGGGACGACGTCCAGCGGCAGGCCGGCGAAGACGGTCGGGACGGTGTGGCCGCCCATGCCGTTGCCCGCGTCCACCGCGACCTTGAGCGGGCGGATCTGCGTCAGGTCGACCAGGCCGAGCAGGTGGTCGGCGTAACCGCGCAGGGTGTCCTGCTGGGTCAGCACGCCGGTCTTCACGTCCTCGACGGCCGGGATCGTGACGGTGTCGTCCTCGTTGATCCAGCTCTGGACCAGCTCGCGGATCTCGGCCAGGCCGGTGTTCTCGCCGACCGGCGCCGCGCCCTTGCGGCAGAGCTTGATGCCGTTGTACTGCGCCGGGTTGTGGCTCGCGGTGAACATCGCGCCGGGCAGGTCCAGCTTGCCGCTCGCGTAGTACAGCTGGTCGGTGGAGCAGAGGCCGATCTCGGTGACGTCGGCGCCACGGGCGGCCGCGCCCTCGGCGAAGGCCCGGCTCAGGCTCGGCGAGGAGGGGCGCATGTCGTGGCCGACCACGATCGCGGTCGCGCCGGTGACCTGCACGAACGCCGCACCGAAGGCGCGGGACAGGTTCTCGTCCCACTGGTCCGGGACGACGCCTCGGACGTCGTACGCCTTCACGAGCTGCTTGAGGTCGCGCACTGCGGCTCCACCCTGGTCTGTGTACTGAACGGGCCGGTCAGCCCTCGGTCACGGTCACTGTACGTCGCCTCGGGCGCGGAATCCGTACGGGTGCACGCCTGGGCAGGGGAGCAGCGTACCGGGTGCGGGTTGCCGGGAGGGAACGCCGAGCTGTCGGCCGGTCACCTGGTGGACGCTCAGCAGCGCTGCGCCGCGTCGGTGGCTGTGCTGCGTCAGCTGCCGTGCTGGGTCAGTTGCCCTGCTGCGTCAGTTGCCGTGCTGCGTCAGTTGTCCGGTGAGCGGAGCACGCGGAGGTGGCCGCGTCGGCCGGCCTCGCTCGGATCGCCGTCGCCGGGTCTGACCGGGCGGGGTCCGCGCTCCTGCGGACGGGCGGCCTCGCGCACCGCGTTGGCCAGCGCCTCCAGGTCGTCGCTGCTGCGGCGCAGCGGGCCGACGTCGGTCGCGAGCCGGACCACCTCCCAGCCGCGCGGCGCGGTCAGCCGCTCGGCGTGCTCGGCGCACAGGTCGTAGCAGTGCGGCTCGGCGTAGGTGGCGAGCGGGCCCAGTACCGCCGTGGAGTCGGCGTACACGTACGTCAGCGTCGCCACGGCCGGTCGGCCGCACGCGGTCCGCGAACAACGACGTACAGGGCTCACGAGGGTGGACGGTACCGCACCGGGGGCCGACTGGCTAAGAGGTGGTCCGGTGAGGCGGTTCGTGTCGCGTCCGAGCGCCCTCGGATTGGTGTTCGCGTGGTCCACTTCCTGGCCTCCAAGGACTAGGCTCGTCACTGATATGGACAGCTCCGCACCGCCACCGCCCGCCCCGCAGCCGTCCGGCGCGCAGCCGCCCGCAGGGCCGCCGCGCGGTGCCCGGCGCCGCGACCGGCACGGACGCGGCCTGCGCGGCCCGCTCGCGCCGCCGCAGATCCCGATCTCGCTGAGCCGCTCCGAGCTCTTCGAGGACTACGTCCGCGAGTCGGTGGAGCGCCTGGAACGGCGCTGGCCACAGCTGATCGACGTCGAGTTCGCGGTCGACGAGGTGCCGGAGCCCGAGCCCGGCGAGCCCGAGCCGGCGCCCGGCGGCGGGGTGCCGCTGGGCCGGGTGCTGCCGGCTCGGCAGGGCCGCAAGAGCATGATCGTGATCTACCGCCGGCCGGTGGAGATCCGCGCCAAGGCGCGCGAGGACCGGGCGGCGCTGGTGCACGAGGTGCTGATCGAGCAGGTCGCCGAACTGCTCGGGCTCTCGCCGGACGCCATCGACCCTCGCTACGACGAGGAGTGACGGCGCGCCGGCTGAGCGGGGCTCAGCCGGCGGCCTGACGGCGGGCAGGCATCCGACGGACGGCCGGACGCGCCGGTCAGTGGACCAGCACACCGGGGTCCTGATCGGCGTGCGGCACCTTCACGAAGCTGTGGTCGTCGACCAGCGCCTGGATGGTGAACATCGGGACGTCCTTGCTGTTCACCGCGAGCTCCCGGGCCGCCACCACCGGGCCGCCTGAGACGGTCTCCACGGTCAGGCCGTAGGACCCGTTCGCGCCGCCCGGCTCGGGTGCCGGCAGGGTGACCGTGGCACCGGCCGCGATCTGCACGTCCTTGGTGGCCGGCGTGCCGCCGCCGGTGCCGGCCGAGGCGGTCAGGTGGACCGTGGCGGCGGCGTCGGTCGCGGTGAGGATCACCGAGGACGGGCCGCCGGCCCGGGTGTCGGCGACGGTCGCCCGCTTGCCGACCGGCGCGCTGCCGGTCAGCCAGGTCGAGTCCGACTTGCCGGCGTTCGAGCGGTCGATCCGCAGGGTGGCCACGATCGGGGTGGGGTGCTGCGGGTCGCTCGGGGTCAGCCGCAGCGCGGAGACCTGACCGCGGGTGATCTTGCCGCCGAGGTCGACCGCGTTGACCATGCCCGCCTTGACGTGGATGGTCTCGAAGCCGGCCGGGGTGAACCAGCCGTTCGGGCCGGAGAGCTGGATCTTGAGGTCGGCGTCGTCGTCGCTGCCCGGCGCCGCGACGATCAGCCGGGCACCGGAGAGGTCGCCGGGCATGCCGGGCAGCACCGCGGTCGGCGCCGGCGGCAGCGAGGCCGGGATCCAGTCGGAGCCGGCCGAGCCGTCGGAGGCGTGCAGGTAGGCGCCGACCCGGCCGCTGCGCGCGCTCACCTGGACGGCGAGGTCGGTCAGCTGGTCCGTGGCCAGGGTGGAGAGCAGCACCGAGAGGGAGCTGTTCGGCGGCACCGTGATGCCGGTCGCGGCGTCGCTCTCGATCGGACCCTGCGGGCCGTACAGCCGCAGGTCCACCACGGCGGCGGTGGACTCGACGTTGGTCAGGCTGACGTAGTCGTCCCGGTTGGCGGCCGTGCTGGCACCGGCGAACCAGAAGCTGGTCCCGGCCGGCGTGCAGGTCACTCCGGACATGCCCTGGCCGTGCGGGTCGGTGACGGTGGTGACCTGGGTGACGGTGAAACCGGGGGCGTAGCCGCCGGTGGCGACCGCGAGCGTGCCCGGTGCGTTCTCGCCGTCGGCGGCCGGGACGCTGACCGGCACGCCGGGCTTGGCCAGCGAGAGGCGGGCGTTCGCGGCCGGGCTCTGGCTCGGGGCCGGAGCGGGCGCCGAGGCCGGTGCCGACGCGGAAGCCGACCCGGACGGCGATCCGGACGGCGACGAGCCCGGTGCGGCGGGCGCAGGCGTCGCGGCCTGCAGCACGTCCTGGACGGTCGCGCTGCCGCCGGCGGCCGGTCCCCCGGTGCCGGGGGTGAGCGCGGTGATCTGGGTGTTGCCGGTCAGCCCCTGCATCGGCTGCGGGCAGACCACGGCGGTGCGCTCGACCTGGGCGTTGGCCGCCGGCGCGGGCGGCGGGCCGGCCGGGTTCGCCGGCGGGCGCAGCTCGGCGACGCCGAAGACCAGCCCGAGCACGGCGGCGCAGGCCAGCAGCGAGAGGCCGGTGCGGCTGCCGCCGGCCGGGCGGTCGGCCGAGAGGGCGGGAAGCTTCATCGCGGGTCAGCTCCGTCGTGGTGCGGACGGTAGGACGGGTCCTCGGGCTCGTACGGGTGCGGCTGGCCGGGCTGCCAGCCCTGCTGCTCGTCCGGGTAGCCGTAGCCGTACGGCTGGCCCTGCGGCGGCGGTGGCGGCGGCGACGCGTAGGGACTGCCGTACGGGTCGGTCGGCTGGAACTCCTGGCCGGCGTACGGCTCGGCGCCGTACTCCTCGCCCTGGAACTGGTCGCCCTGGTACGGCTGCTCGGCGTACTGCTCGCCCTGGTACGGCTGCTCCCCCGCGTACTGGGGCTGCGGCGCGTACGCCTCGTACGGCTGCTGGGCGGCGTACGGGTCGTAGCCGTACTGGTCGGCCGGCTGGTAGTCCTGCTGGTACTCCTGGCGGCCGTACGGGTCGGCGAAACCGGCCGGCTCGGCCGGGAACGGCTCGGCGGCGGCCTGCTGCGGGAAGTCCGGCGCGCCGTAGACGCCCGGGTCCGGCTCGGCGCCGTCCTCCTCGCCCTCACCGCGCTCGGCCATCCGGCGGGCCCGGCGGCTGCCGGGCGCGGGGGCCGCGGCCTGCGCCTGGGCGGCCAGTGCGGCGGCGGCCAGCACCTCGTCGGGCAGGTCGTCGTCCTTGGTGCTGCGCCGACCGGGCAGTGCGAGCACCAGCACGGTCAGGCCGATCAGCAGCTGGAGCCAGACCCAGCCGGTGTGCACCAGAGCGCCCGACCGGGTGACCGAGAGGGTGCCGCCGCCGGCCGGCAGCTGGAAGCCCTGCGCCCAGCCGTCCAGCGTGACCGGCTTGAGCGCGGTGCCGTTCAGCGTGGCCCGCCAGCCCGGGTCGGCCTGCTCGGCCAGCCGCAGCACCCGGCCGGCCGGACCGGCCGGGATGTTCGCCTTGGCCGACTCGACGCCGGACGGGACGGGCACCGGCGGCGTGTTCGGCGCGGTGATCTGCACCCGCGAGGTCGGCACGCCGTTCACCTGCCAGAGCGCGGTGCCGCTGTCCTGGCTCAGCTTGACCAGGCCGGGGGTGGTGTCCAGGACGTCCTCGACCTTGCCGATCAGCGGGTCCTCGACCATCAGGTACGAGACGCCGTAACGGGCCAGGGCGCTCGCCTGGTCGGCGCCGGAGCCGGCCAGCAGGCTGCCGACCAGGGCGGTCAGCGGGCCGCTGGTGGTGCCGCCGGTGCTCACGGTGCCCTCGGCCTGGCCGAGCGTCAGACCGGAGCCGCGGACCAGCGCGAAGCGCACCGAGTTGGCCCCGGAGTCGCCGGTCAGCACCAGCGTGCGGGAGCGGTCGCTGGTGGCGGCCTCGGCGGCGATGAAGGCCGGCAGCTGGCCGGCCGAGCTGCGCCGCACCGGACCGTCCGCGCCGCTGACCGCCCACCAGAACGCGGTGCCCAGCGGTGCGAGCACGGCGCCGGCGAGCACCAGCGCGGCGACCGGCTGGCGCCAGCCGAACGCGATGCCGGCGACTCGGGCGTTCGCGCCGTCCGCGCCGATCGCGGCCGCGGCGAGCAGCGCGATGCCGGCCAGCAGCGTGGCCGGGCCCGCCCAGGCGGCGACCGGCGGGCCGCCGTCGGCCGGGGTCACGCTGGTACCTGCCACCACGACCGCGAAGACCAGGCCGGCGGCGGCCGCGCCCCAGGCGGCGAGCACCGCGCGGCGGCGGTCGGCGCGCAGCAGGGCGGCCAGCGCGGCGAGCACCACGCCCGCCGAGAGCCAGACCGGCGGCACGCCGGAGCCACCCGGGTTGAGCATCAGCAGGCCGGCGGCGCCGGCCCGGTGGCCGTTGAAGCCGGGCAGCCCGGCCTCCAGCAGCAGCCGGGACGGGTGGCTGAGCACCTCGACGGACCAGGGCGCGAGCACCAGCACCGGCAGGCCGAGGATCACCGCGATGCGCGGGCCGAGCAGCCGCAGCGCTTCGAGTCCGCGACCGTAGGCGCCACCGCGCAGCACCGCCGCGGCGAGCGCGGCGAGCGACAGCGGCACGGCGATCGCCCAGGTCAGCGGCACGAAGGCGGTGCAGAGCGTGAGCAGCAGGACGGTCATCCAGGTGGACCGCCAGCCGGGGCGGGCGCCCCGGGCGGCGGTCTCGGTGCGGATGCCGAGGCCGGCCGAGACGGCGGCGGCCCGGGCCAGCGGCGGCAGCAGCACGGCGAGCACCGCGGTGCCGATCCGGCCCTGGGCGATCGCGCCGGTCGCGGCGGGCAGCAGCGCGTAACCGGCGCTGGCCCAGGCACGGACCAGCTTGGAGCCGAGCAGCGGACGGGAGACCAGGTATGCACTGACCGCGGAGAGCGGGACGCAGAGCAACAGCAGCAGCGTGACCGCGAGGTCGGCGTGGTCGAAGAGCATCCAGGACAGGATCGAGAGCACCGCGAGGTACGGCGGGGCGGTCGCGGTGGAGCCGGTGCCGACCGGGTGCCAGCTGCCGGCGTACATGTCCCACAGGCCCGACGCGCCGTCAGCGGGGGGCAGCAGCGCACCGCCGAGCAGCGAGCCGCTGCCGAGCAGGTTGCGGCCCGCGATCAGCGCGAAGACCAGCAGCGCGGCGAAGAGCACCGGCGCCGGACGCCGGGACAGCTTCTTGATCAGCGCGAACTGCTCGACCTCGAGGACCTCGTTGTCCTCGTCGCCGCCGCTGGACTCGGCCGAGCCGTGCCGGCCGATCGAGTTGTCGTCGGCGCCGCCGATGCCCAGCGAGCCGACCACGCCCTCGATCGCGAGCCGGGCGGTGGCGCCGGGCGGCGGGAAGAGCGCGCGGTCGTCGAGCGCGTCGTAGGAGCGGGTGCGGGCCCGCTGCTTGCGGGCGGCCAGCAGCCGGGGCAGCCGGATCAGCTCGTGGTTGAGGCCGGCGATCTCGTCGAAGGCCTGCCGCGGGTCCTTGCCGACCAGGTTGGCCAGCACCCGCAGCAGCGTGCCGAGCACCAGCCGCAGCAGGACGTACGGGAGGACCACCCCGCGGGAGTTGGCGAGCAGCGTGTAGACCGCGCCGGCCTTGTCCACCCGGTGCGGGTGGGCGGCGCCGCAGTCGATCTGGCGGCGCTCGCGGCTGGCGGCCTCGGCGTGCCGCAGCACCGCGTCGGGGGCGATCACGACCCGGTGGCCGGCCGCGTTGACCCGCCAGCAGAAGTCGGTGTCGTCGCGCATCAGCGGCAGCGCCTTGTCGAAGCCGCCGAGCTGTTCGAAGACGTCGCGGCGCACCAGCATGCCCGCGCTGGAGACGGCCAGCACCGGGCGGACCTGGTCGTGCTGACCCTGGTCCTGCTCGCGGCGGTCCAGGCCGGTCCAGCGCCGGCCCGAGCGGGCGATGGTGACGCCGACTTCGAGGAGCTGGCGGCGGTCGTACCAGCTGCGCAGCTTCGGGCCGATCACGGCGGCGGACGGCGTGCTGTCGGCGACCTGGAGGAGTCGGCGCAGCGCGTCGGTCTGCGGTTCGCAGTCGTCGTGCAGCAGCCAGAGCCACTCGACCGGCCGGGTCTCGCGCGGGCCGCCGGAGTTGAGGTCGTCCTCGGAGGCGAGCGGGTCGCCGAAGTCGTCCCAGCCGCCCGTGACCGGGTCGTAGCCGGACGGGTCGAGGCTGTACGGGAGGTCCTCGGGGCGCAGCGGCGGGCTGTTGAAGACGGCCTCGGCGACGGCGGTGCCGAAGCCGGCCCGGCGGCCGAGCACGATCGGGCCGCTCTCCGGCAGCCAGTCGCCGAGCGTGTCGCTCAGCAGCTGCGGGGAGGTGTCGGTGCTGCCGGTGTCCACCGCGAGGATCCGCTGCACCTGACGGTCCTGGCCGAGCAGGCCGGCCAGCGCCTGCGGCAGCCAGCGGGCGCCGTCGTGCGAGACGACGACCGCGGTGACCAGGTGGCGCGGGTACGCGGGCGGCCGGGACTCCCCGCCGAACCGGCCGCCGCGCGGCGGACCCGCGGGCGATGGCAGGCCGGACGACGGCTGGTCTGGGAAGCCGTTCGGGTGGCTGTAGGCAGTCATCGAGTGCGCGGGCCCCGGTTCCGGTGGACGGCAGGTGGCGCACCACACTAACGGCTTCAGCTGAGTGCGGTTTCCACCCGGTCGGGTGCTGGGCCGGTGCCGGTGAACTGCTGCGCACCCCGGCACACCGACCTGCGGTGGGCAACGGGCGGGAGCCCGCACGGAAAAGCAGAAGCGCCCCGCCGTCTCGGGCGAGGCGCTTGCACAACTACGGTGAAAACTGCAGAGATTCTGCAAAGAGAAATGCAGAACCCGGACCGGCCCGGACCGACTCGGTCAGACCGCGCTCTTCTTGAGCCGTCGGCGCTCGCGCTCGGAGAGTCCTCCCCAGATTCCGAAACGCTCGTCGTTGGCGAGGGCGTACTCAAGGCATTCGGATCGCACCTCGCAGGCCAGGCAGACCTTCTTGGCCTCGCGGGTGGACCCGCCCTTCTCGGGGAAGAACGACTCCGGGTCGGTCTGCGCGCACAGAGCGCGCTCCTGCCAGCCGAGTTCCTCTTCTTCCTCGATGTCCTCACCGATCAACAGCTCAAAGAGCTCGCTCATTGGCGCGCCTCCTCTGCCCCTCTTGGCGTCCCCGTGCGTGGTGCCGCCACCTGGTTCGGCTGTACGACACGACTGAAATTACATGTGCGTCACTCTGGCTCAGTCAAGCCGAGCTCTGGTATTGGGTCGCTAATTCACTCCCCGGAACCAAGCCACTACAAATAGTGTACATATCCGGACAGAACGGACTTTCCGCAGCTCGCAGCCCACGAGCCCCGGTCCGGACCCGGCGACACCCCCGTGCAGAGGAGACGTAAGCCGTGCCGATCCGGTTGCCACCGACCCGCTTCCGGGCCAGAGTGCCCGGGAGCACGGCAGCCGACCCGGTACGGATGCGGCCGCCGGCGCGGCGCTCTGACAGGGGATCAACCTGGTCAACGGCCTGCCTTCCCGGCTATCCGGTCATTGAAACCTAGAGGCTGACTTATCACCTGATCTGGCGCTTCGCCCCTTATCTCACCCGTATGTCCGATAGGGCTGTTTGACAATCCGCCCCGCGATCCGGTCTCCTGTAAGGCATGTCAGAGTCGTCCTTCGCCCCGCAGAGCCGCCACGTGCTGCTCCGGCGTGCCGCGAGCGCTCTGTGTTGCCGTCGCTGCTCCTGTTGTCGCTAGGCGCGCCGGCCTTCTCAAACTCGTCGAACTCTCTCGACCTCGGCGCGCCTCCCAGGACCACCGAGGCCGCCCGCGCGTCTGACCCACCTCTCGCGGATCCGGCTGATCACCGCCCCTGACAGCCGACCAGCCGCCGAGGATCCCCGATGCGCAACCGACTCCGTCCCCGCAAGCGCAACCGCGACCGCAACAAGCTCGCGACGCGCACCCAGCAGATCACCATCGCGCAGCCCGTTCTGCCCGCTCAGCAGGAGCCGGGCCGGCTGTGGGCCGACGGCCTGAGCGACCTCAGCATCGCCGGTGACCCGCTGGCCTTCCCGCACCTGGCCCGCACCGACCTGCCCCGCCACCCGAGCACGGTGGCCGGCTACGCGCAGCTGGTCCGCGAGATCGCCGCCGACCGCGCCCGCTGGGAGCCGCTGGTCCGCTACGACGCGCTCACCCGCTGGTACTCCCGGCTGGAGACCGGCCCCGGTTACGAGGTCTGGCTGCTCAGCTGGCTGCCCGGCCAGAGCAGCGGGTTCCACGACCACGGCGAGTCGTCCGGTGTCATGACGGTGGTTCAGGGCGAGCTGGTGGAGCGCTCGCTCACGCACGCGGGCGAGGGCACCCGGACGCTGCGCCCCGGCGGACAGCGCGTCTTCTCCTCCGGCTACCTGCACGAGGTGGTGAACGGCGCGCTGGAGCCGGCCGTCAGCATCCACCTCTACTCCCCCGGCCTGACCGAGATGAACCAGTACGGCACGGCCGTGCCGGAGCGGGAGCACGAGTTCGAGCACGGCCAGGGGTCCTGAATCGCGCCTGCGCATAGCGCCCGGCCTGGCAGGATGAGCGCATGCGTATCGTGGCACTGGCAGGCGGGATCGGGGGCGCGCGCTTCCTGCGCGGACTGAAGGACGTGGTCGCGCCCGACGACGAGATCACCGTCATCGGCAACACCGGCGACGACATCCACCTCTTCGGGCTGAAGGTCTGCCCCGACCTGGACACCGTGATGTACACCCTCGGCGGGGGCATCCACGAGGAGCAGGGCTGGGGCCGGGCCGAGGAGAGCTTCGCGGTCAAGGAGGAGCTCGCCGCGTACGGCGTCGGGCCGTCCTGGTTCGGGCTCGGCGACAAGGACTTCGCCACCCACATCGTGCGCACCCAGATGCTCGGCGCCGGCTATCCGCTGAGCGCGGTCACCGAGGCGCTGTGCGACCGGTGGCAGCCGGGCGTGCGGCTGCTGCCGATGAGCGACGACCGGGTGGAGACGCACGTCCGGATCACCGACGAGGCGGGCAGCCGGGCGGTGCACTTCCAGGAGTACTGGGTGCGACTGCACGCAGCCGTCACCGCCGAGGCGATCATCCCGATCGGCGCGGAGACCGCGAAGCCGGCGCCCGGCGTGCTGGAGGCGATCGCCGCGGCGGACGTGATCCTCTTCCCGCCGTCCAACCCGGTCGTGAGCATCGGCACCATCCTCGCCGTGCCGGGGATCCGGGCGGCGGTCGCGGCCGCGCCGGCGCCGGTCGTCGGCCTGTCGCCGATCATCGGCGGCGCGCCGGTGCGCGGCATGGCGGACAAGGTGCTCGCGGCGGTCGGCGTCGAGGCCTCGGCCGCCGCGGTCGCGCTGCACTACGGCGCCTCGCTGCTGGACGGCTGGCTGGTCGACGAGGCGGACGCGGCCTCGGTCGCGGCGGTCGAGGCCGCCGGGATCAGCTGCCGGGCCGTTCCGCTGCTGATGAGCGACCCGGCGGCGACGGCCGCGATGGCGCGCACGGCGCTGGAACTGGCGGCGGAGGTCCGGGCATGACGCCGAGCACGACCCCTGCGTTCGAGGAGCCGGAGCCGGCCGCGCTGGAGGTGCTGCCGGTGCTCGGGCTGCCCGAGATCGAGCCGGACGCCGACCTCGGCGCGCTGATCGCCAAGGCCGTCGAACTGCGCTCCGGCGACATCCTGCTGGTCACCTCGAAGATCGTCAGCAAGGCCGAGGGCCGGCTGGTCCACGCCGAGGACCGCGAGGCGGCGATAGACGCGGAGGCGGTGCGGGTGGTCGCCCGGCGCGGGCGCACCCGGATCGTGGAGAACCGCCAGGGCCTGGTGATGGCGGCGGCGGGCGTCGACGCGTCGAACACCCCGCCCGGCACCGTCCTGCTGCTGCCGCTCGACCCCGACGCCTCGGCCCGCGCGATCCGGGCCCGGATCCACGAGCTGACCGGCCGCCAGGTCGCCGTGCTCCTCACCGACACCTTCGGCCGCCCCTGGCGCAACGGCCTGACCGATGTCGCGATCGGCGCGGCCGGCCTCGACGTGCTGGAGGACCACCGCGGCCGGGTGGACAGCCACGGCAACGAACTCGCCGTCACCGTCCGCTGCCTGGCCGACGAGCTGGCCGCGGCCGGCGACCTGGTCAAGGGCAAGGCCACCGGGACACCGGTGGCGATCGTCCGCGGCCTGCCGGCGCTCGTCACGGCAGGCGACGGCGCCGGGATCCGCCCGGTGATCCGGCCGCTCGAGGACGACATGTTCCGGCTCGGCACCTCGGAGGCGGTGCGCGCGGCGGTGACGATGCGCCGGACCGTGCGCGAGTTCAGCGACGAGCCGGTGCACCCGGACGCCGTGCGGCGCGCGGTCGCGGCCGCCGTCACCGCGCCGGCGCCGCACCACACCACGCCGTGGCGCTTCGTGCTGCTGGAGTCCGAGCAGGCGCGCACCGGGCTGCTGGACGCGATGCTCGGCGCCTGGCAGCGCGACCTGCGCGAGCTGGACGGCTGGGACGAGGCCAGGATCGCCCGCCGGACGGCCCGCGGCGACGTGCTGCGCAAGGCGCCGTACCTGGTGATCCCCTGCCTGGTGACCGAGGGCTCGCACAGCTACCCGGACGCGCGGCGGGCGGGCGCCGAGCGGGAGATGTTCACGGTGGCGATGGGCGCCGCGGTGCAGAACCTGCTCGTCACGCTCGCGGGCGAGGGGTACGGGACGGCGTGGGTGTCGTCCACGATGTTCTGCCGGGACGTGGTGCGCGAGGTGCTCGCGCTGCCCGAGGGCTGGGACCCGATGGGCGCGGTGGCGGTCGGCCGCCAGGTCGAGCCGCCGCGGGACCGGCCGGAGCGGGACGTCGAGGCGTTCGTCGCGGTGCGCTGAGCTGCTGGCGGGCCGGCTCTCGGACGGATCGTTCGTCAACGCATCTTGAACGACTTATTAGCTGGGCCGGGTGACATGGCGTCACCCGGCCTGGCGCGTCTGTGCGCACACTGACGACCATGGTCGGGAGCTCGGCGTTCGTCGATGCCGCCCCTGTCCCCTGCCCCCGGATCCGTCCGGAGCAGCCGTGAAGGAGCCCCGTCATGATGAAGCTTCGCACCTGGTCCATCGCAGCGGCCCTCTCGCTGACCGCACTCGTCCTACCGAGCACGCCCGCGGTCGCCCGCCCGGCCGACAACCCGCCGCCGTGCAACGGCGGTTCGATCTGCTTCTGGAGCGAGGAGGGCTTCTCCGGCGACACCTGGGAGTGGACCAGCGGCGCCGGCTACCGGGACATGCCGCCGAACCTGCACGACCACGTCGGCTCGTTCGTGGCGAACACCAGGGCCTGCTTCATCAACTGGCAGCCGGTCGAGAAGCGCAACGTCTTCAGTGGCGACTGGCGCTCGCAGTACCTCGGCGACTTCGGCGGCCGGATCGACGGCGTCGGCCCGGGGGCCTGCTGAGCGCGGGAACCGCCGGCCTCAGCCGGCGGCCGGGCGCGCCTGGGCCGCCAGCGCGGCCCGGACGCGGTCACGCAGGGCGGCCGGATCCACGCCGTGGTCGCGGATCAGGCGGACGGCGGGCGTGTCCTCGGCGCGGAGCAGGCCGAGAAGCAGGTGACCGGCCGCGATGTGGCGCTGCTTGAGGGCGAGGGACTCCCGGAGCGAGAACTCCAGCGCCTTCTTGGCGTCGTCGGTGAACGGGATGTGGCCCCACACTCCCCGCCTGCCGCCGAGGCGGCGTCGGTCGGCGGCACTCGCCGCGCCGCTGAGTGCACCCACCCCGAACGCGGCCTCCACCTTCTCGCGGACGGCGTCCAGATCGATTCCGATCGTGTCCAGGGCCGCGGCGTCCAGTTCGGGCGCGGGCAGGTGGCGCATCCGCTGAACGGCCGTGCGCATGCCGTGCAGGTCGAGCCCGTCGGCGGCCAGCAGTGCGACCACCGCATCTTCGCGCAGCCCGAGCAGGCCGAGCAGGAGGTGGTCGGTGCCGGTGTCGCGGTGGCCGAGCATCCGTGACTCCTCCTGCGCGAGGACCACGACACGCCGGGCGTGTCCGGTGAATCGTTCGAACATCGTCAGACTCCCTTTCCGCGGCCGAACCGGCCACCGCCATGCTTCTTGTGGACCGCCTGTCGGCTCACCCCGAGGCAGTCGGCGATCATCTGCCAAGTCCAGCCCAGCGCACGGGCGTTGCCCACCTGAAGGTCCTCCAGCCGGTCGGCGAGATCATGCAGGGCGCGAACGGCCTTCAGACCCACTGCGGGGTCGCGGCTGCTCGCGGCATCCGCGAGCGTCCTAGTCTCACTCATGCTTGTCAATGTAGGTTGACAGCCTGCGCCTGTCAACCATCGTTGACAGCGGTTCGCGACCTCGTTGCCACCGAGGCCCCTGCGCCAGGTGCGCCAACTCGCCTACAGGCAAAGGCAGATAACACTACTGAAGCAGTATCGGCTTCACCCTTACGAGTGCGGGGCGATGGCGGCCGAATGGCGGCACGGTCCATAGATTTGTGCACGCAACATCAGCCCCGGCATGGGAGTCCCCCTCATGAAGCGCTACCTGAAGATTGCCGCCATCACCGTGTGCCTGGCCACCGCCGTTCTCACCATCCCGGCGGCGCAGGCGAGTTCACCGGCGCCGCGGGCCGGTGCGGTGACCCGGGGCATCGGGTTCGGCACCAGTGTGCGGGCCGACACGGTGCTCCGGTCGGCGCCGCACAACGACACCTTCGCGGTAGGCACCGCGCACCCTGGGGACGACCTCGCCGACGTCTGCTACGTCTCCGAGACGGACGGCCCCTGGGACATGGTGCTGGAGCGTGCCGGGGCCGGCGGCGACCACTACGGGAACACCGCGGCGTTCGTCAACGAGGCCAACCTGAACAGCTCGGCCCAGGTGACTCCCTGCTGAGTCCCTGCTGAGTCCCTGCTGAGCTGCTGCTGACGGCCGTACCGGGCTACAGCTCGGACTCGGCCCAGGAGGTGACACGGACCTCGTCGCCGACGGACAGCTTGCCCGGCTGCAGCACGACGAACTTCGAACCGAAGGCGACGCCGCCCTGCGCCGCCCGGCGGTAGTCGGCGAGCGTGCGGAGCGGTTCGGGGCCGTCCTTCGTCCCGGCCTCCTGGTCGACCATCGTCACGGCGCAGCGAATGGCCAACTTCGCGTAGCCCAGCTCGACGTCACCGATCGTGAGGCGGTCCGCGCGGTCCTCGGCATGCAGCTCGTCCCAGCCGGGGACCACGATGTTCGGGCGGAAGCGGTCCATCGGCAGCGGCTTCGCACCGCGCTCGGCCAGCCGCTCGTTCAGCTGGTCCAGGGCGGAGCGGGAGACGATGTGCACGGCGCAGCTGTCGGCGTAGCCGGAGGTGCCCGGTATCCGGCCGTCGGTCACTCGCCCGTGCTCCGGCGGCACCCGGACCAGCCGGCTCGGCGCGCCCAGCACCGCCGACAGCCACTCGGCGGCCGGCTCGCCCTGGTCGATGCCCTGGTAGGGGTTGCCGAACAGCTCGACGTCACGCCGGGCCGCGACGGTGTCCACCGCGATGCCGACCGACTCCACGCCGGTTGCGCGGAGCAGCAGGTGCTCCCCGGCCGCGTCGATCTCGGGGCGGATCAGCGCCATCCTGGGATCGCGCCGCTGGCTGCGGAAGACGCCGTCCTCGCCGACGACCATGAAACTCCGGTCGTGCGCGAGACCGGCCGGTCCCACCACCGCCGTGTCCACCGAGATGCCCGCACACCCCTTGACGGGGTAGTACGTCAGCTCAAGAACCCTGCTCATATGCCGCCCCCGCTGCCGGTCCACCGCACCGGTCGCGCGGATCGCGGACATTCTCCAGGAACGCCCCCGGACTCACACGCGAGTTTAGGGACGACCCGGCCACTACCAGCGCAGCGCGGTGAAGTCGACCGGGCGGGGCCGGAGTTCCCGGGTGCGCGCGGTGAGCCGGCGGACCCGCTCGGCCATCTCGTCGGCGGGCAGGCGCCGGCGGTCGCCGTGGCCCGGCAGCAGCCACTCGAAGCGCAGCAGGTCGGCGGTCCGGGCCAGCGAGTCGGCCAGCACCTCGATGGAGTACCAGGTGACGCTCTCGGCCACCTCGATGTCCGCCGTCGTGCGTGACCAGTAGAAGCTGTCGCCGCTGAAGCAGTACCGCCCGTCCGCGAGGTAGAGCACGCTGCCCTGGGTGTGCCCGGGGAGCGGGAGGGCGGTCACCCCGTCGGCGATCTCGGTCGGCTCGGTGCCGCGCAGGACGACATCGGCGTCCGGGGCGGCGGCGAGGTCGCCCTCGTGGATCCACAGCCGGGCGCCGAAGTGGTCGGCGTACCGGCGGCCGTGCGCGGCGTGGTCACGGTGGGTGAGCAGGACATCGGTGACGCGGCCCAGCGCCTCGTACCGCGTGGCCAGCGAGGCGCTCCAGCGCGGCGTGTCCACCATCATCACGGTGCCGTCGGGGCGGCGCAGCAGGTAGGAGTTGGCCCCGGCGGTGTGCGTGGAGTTGTGTCCGCACAGGTGCACGGTGTCGTCCAGGGCCATCGGGAACGGGTCGAGCGCCGGATCCAGCCGCCCGGCCGGGGGCCGGATCGACCGGGTCGGGCAGGCGTGCGCGGCGGCGTTCAGCAGCCTGCTCTCGGTCTCGCTCTCCGGCTGGCGCAGGACGACCGAGCGGCGATCCACCTCGCCGATCAGGCCGGGGGCGAGCTGGCGGGCGACGTCGCAGTTCGTGCAGCGCTCGTCCACCCGCCAGCCGTTCTCGAATCCTTCGTCACGCACATCCCGTTCGTCGCTCATGGGAATCTCCCGTCCGTCGAGCGCCCGCCGACCGGGCGCTCACCTTCAGGAGTACCTGGCAGCGTCCGGAAAGTGGAAGAGGGAACGGGTCTTGTACTTACGACCGGCCGCTGCTCTGACCTTGCTCGGCCCGATGGTGGGCTGTCAGGATCGTTCGGTGATAACCGTGGCCGACTGCGAGCAGGTCCAGACGAGTTGGTTCCGCACCCGGGCCGAGGCGCTGGGCGGGCAGGTGTGGACGGACGGCCCGCTGACCTGGGTCGATGGGCCCGACGGCCAGAACCTGCTGTTCCCCCGCTCACTGCCGTCCGATGCCGTGGCGCGCGGCGTCGAGCGGGCGCGGCGGGCCGGGGTCCCCGTGGTCGGGGCCTGGCTCTCCACGGACGTCGACGCCGGGGCGCTGGCCGACGCCGGGTTCCAACGGGGCTGGGCGCCGTGGTGGATGACGGCGCCGATCGCCGGGCTGCGCGGCGAGCCCGATGCGCGGATCCAGTTGCAGCAGGATTCCGAGGACTACGGCGGGGAGTTCGCCGACTATCGGGCGCAGTTGGCGCTGACACGGCTGCCGGGGGCGGGTGCCTGGTACGCCGCGGCCTACACCCGGGATCCCCACGGTCCTGGTTCCCGGCGGTTCGCCGGTCGGGCCTGGTCGTTCCTGGACGCGGCGTCGGGCGGGGAGCTGGCCGGGGTGTTCGACATGGCGGTCTGGGAGTCGTTCCGCCGCCGTGGCCTGGGCACCGGGCTGCTGCGGGCGGTCTGTGCCGCGGCGGGTGAGGCCGGGGCCACGCACGCGGTGCTGAACGCGACGCCCGAGGGGGAACTGCTCTACTCCAGCTGCGGGTTCACCCGGATCGGGGAGGGCATCACCTGGTGGCTGCACCTGTCCTGACCTCGCCGTGGTGGCGGAGGGCGCGCTGCGCACTGCGGGTCGATGGCGGTTGACAGTGGCCGGTGGTCACGGGCAGTCTGGCTAGCGGCGTGGCCTACGCCCAACCTCCCCCGACCGCCCCCGGCGCGGTCTCATACGGAGGCAAAGGGGCTGTTGTCTCAGGCTGCTGTCCGCATGGTCCGAGCGTCTCGGACGTGGTTGCCGGGGGACTCCGTTCGGGGCGTGGAAGGCCAACAGAGCGATGACCGCGAACAAGCATTTCAAGCGACTGGTGCGCGCCCGCGCCGCCAAGACCGGCGAGTCCTACACGACGGCCCTGCATCGCCTCCGTCCGACGCGCGCGGCCCGTCTCGGGCCCAAGCGCGTCCGGCTCGCGGTGGCGCAGACGATCGTCCGCGAGGATCCGCGCAGCGCCGCCGAGTTCCGCGAGAGCGGGCGCGACCTGCGCCAGCTGATGCGCGAGGCGCGGGCGGCCGGCGCACGGGTCGTGCACTTCCCCGAGGGCGCCACCTGCGCGCCCCACAAGCGACTGCTCTCCGCGGACGGCCCGGAGCAGGTCGGCGCCGCGGACTGGGACCGGTTCGCGTGGCACGTGCTGCACCAGGAGCTCGGCACCACAGCGGAGTTGGCGCGCGAGCTCGGCCTCTGGGTGGTGCTCGGCTCGGTGCACCGGCTGACCGCGCCGCACCGGCCGCACAACAGCCTGTACGTGATCTCCGACCAGGGGAAGGTGGTCACGCGCTACGACGAGCGCCTGCTCTCCAACACCAAGGTCTCGCACCTCTACACGCCGGGCTCGACGCCGGTCACCTTCGAGGTGGACGGCGTGCGGTTCGGCTGCCTGCTCGGCATGGAGGTGCACTTTCCCGAGCTGTTCGGCGAGTACGAGCGGCTCGACGTCGACTGCGTGCTCTTCTCCTCGACGGGTGGCGCACCGGGCGACGGCGGCGTCTTCGCCACCGAGGCGCAGGGGCACGCGGCGACCAACGGCTACTGGGTGAGCTTCGCGGTGCCCGCGCAGTACGGCACGAGTGCGCCGTCGGGCGTGATCGCGCCGAGCGGGCAGTGGCTGGCCCGCGGTCCGGCGGACGGGACGGCCGGCATGGTGGTGGTCGACCTCGATGACAGTGCGGAGGACGTCGAGGTCGCCGTCCACCTCGCCCGCCCGTGGCGGCGCACCGCGCGCGAGGGCGTCTACGACCCGCACTTCGTGACCGACCCGCGCAGCGAGGACCGCGCCGCGTTCTAGAGGGCGATAGGGGCGGCCGGTCACGCCTGGTCAACGGGCTGGGCCGGCTGCTCCTGCGGCGGGAGGCAGCGGGGGCACGCGCACGGGGGCCAGGCCATGGTGATCGGGCGCTGGTAGGGCTCCCCGAGGCGGACGGTGCAGCGGGAGAGCTGCTTCCGCTTGCCGGTGCTGGTGATCCGGTACACCCGCAGGGTCATCAGACTCTTGCGCCTGGCGGTCATTACTCGACCTCAATTCGTGCTGCACAGCGGACAGTTCGGCCAACCAAGCGGGCACGTCACGGCCCGGGACGACACGGCCCTCGCAACGCGCGTGAGCAGCGACGTAGTCGGCGAGCGACTGGAGCGCGTGGACCCCGCAGCCGCCGAGCTCGATGTGGACGCCGTACGGCGTGACGGTGATGCGGCAGGCCGCGAGACCGGCGATGGGCGGGAGCACAGCCAGCGCCAGGGCGTCCACCATCGAGTCGGCGGCCCGCTCGGCGGCCGCGCGGGCTTCGCGGAGCTGTCGGTCGTGATCGGTTTCAACTCTTCTGCTGGTCACGGGCGTTCAGTCCTTCGCGGAGCAGCGCGGTGATGGCGGAGACGACGTCGGGACGGGCCCGACCGAGCGTGACGAGATAGGCGCCGGTGACGAGCGGCCAGTCGACGCCGACGGAGGGGAGGAGGATGCCGCCTTCGCCGAGCGTGGCGATGAAGTCGGCTGCGGCGGTGGCGGCTTGCTGCTCGGTGGGGAGGGGGGTTTCGACGGGGTCGACCATGGTCAGCTCCTCGCTACTACTTAGCGTGGTCAGCCGGATTCGACTGGTGAGAACGAGTGTGGGTCGCGCGACTGCCTATCGCAAGGTTTTCGCGCGAAAGAGCCAGCACTTCACTCTTGTGAGTGACCCGCTGAACTCGCTTGGGAGATACGCTTCTTCTCCGGAACGAGATCCACAGCCTGGGAGGGGACGCGTGTCGATCAACCCGGAAGCGGCCCGGTCGCTGCGTGCCTACGGACGGCAGCTGCAACAGCTCCGCGAGGCGACCAAGCCGCGCGTGACGCAGAAGGCTGTCGGCGAGGCGATCGGCAAGAGCCGTGACCTCGTGTCGGTGATCGAGCGCGGCGGACAGTGGCCGACGGCCCGTCAGCTCACCATCATGCTGAAGCTGTACAAGGTCGATGCGAAGACGCGCGCGGCAATGGAGGCGCTGTACTTCAGGGCACAGGAGGCCGCGGCGGTCTGGTGGGCGGAGTACCCAGACCTGTCGAAGGAGCTGGTGCGCCTGATCGAGCTGGAGGACATCGCGGAGAAGCTCTGGTTCTACGCCAGCGGCTCCGTTCCCGGCCTCCTCCAAACGCCGGACTACATCAGTGCGCTGTTTCGCTTCCAAGAGCTGGAGTTCGGCAAGTCCCTGACGAGCATGCGCGCCGAGGTTCGTCACCGCCGAAGCGCAGTGCTCACGCGACAGCGACCGCTCGTCCTGGACACCCTGATCACCGAGGGGGTCCTACGCGAGAACCCTGGCGGCCCGGAGGTGATGCGGACGCAGTTGACCCATCTGCTGGAGATGTCCGCACGGCCCAACATCACTATCCGTGTCATCCCGAAGGAAGCTCCCGTGGCAGCGAGCGTGCCGTCGCCCTTCTCGCTCTTCGACTTCGCGAGTGAACCAAGCATCCGGCACGCTGATATCGCAGGTGGCATGGCCTTCTCAGAGGACCCAAAGACCGTGCGATATGCGCGCCGACACTATGACTACATGGCCGGGTTCGCGGCTACACCACTAGAGTCAGCGGCACTAATCGAAAACGTGATCAAGGACATTCGACATGGATAAGCGCGCGCTCCGCTCCGCAGACCTCTCCAGCAACGTCTGGCACAAGTCCCGCCTGAGTGGCAACGGCGGCAGCGATGAGTGCGTCGAGGTAACCCCCATCCTCGTCTCCGGTGCCATCGCGGGCTACGCCATGCGCGACTCCACCGACCCCGAGGGCCCCAAGCTCTACTGGACCATCGCCGAGTACACCGCCTACACCCGCGCCATCCAGGACGGCCAGCAGAACCTCCTCCCCCTCAACTGAGCTCGTCGGGGGTCTGTAGAGCCCAAGGAGAAATGACATGGACAAGAGCCTGCTCCGCGCTGCCGATCTCTCCGACAACGTCTGGCACAAGTCCGACCGGAGCGGCCAGGACAACAGCGGCGAGTGCGTCGAGGTAACCCCCATCCTCATCTCCGGTGCCATCGCGGGCTACGCCATGCGCGACTCCACCGACCCCGAGGGCCCCAAGCTCTACTGGACCATCGCCGAGTACACCGCCTACACCCGCGCCATCCAGGACGGCCAGCAGAACCTCCTCCCCTAGTCCCGCCGCAGGATCGTCACGCCATCGACGACCGCGGCCGGGCTGTACCGGTGATCCACGATCCCCTGCAGCCGGCCCGAGGGGTCGAACGAACTCGGCGGGTCGTAGAGGACCACCCAGCGCGGTCCCACAGCCCCGTCGAGCCAGGCGGCCAGTCTCGGGCCGGCGGACGGGATGGCCTGGAACGCCGAGTTCCACAGGTAGGGGAAACCCGTCGAACGGTCGGCGAGCAAGTACAGATCTGCGGAGGCGGTGAACGCGAAAACAGTGTCGCTGGGCGCGGTGTTGGTCCGCAGCCACCTCGCGATCTGCCCGTTCACCAGCAGGCGTTGGTCCTTGATGACGCTGGCTACCCGCTGCTCCGGTGTCTTCGTCGCCAGCTCGACCTGGACCACGAGGGGGCCCGCGACAGCGGCCGCCACCAGCGCAACGGACACCAGCGCGCGGCCGCCGCCCGGACGCACGCGCATCGGCAGCCGGGTCACCGCCACGGCGGCGAGCACCGCGAGCGGGGCGATCGTCTGGACCCAGTAGTGCGGATGCGCGTACGGCCCGCCGAGCACCGCCGCCACGGCAGCGGCGCACCAGAGCAGCAGCGGCAGGCGGCGGTTCCGCGCGACCAGCACCGTCACGCAGCCGAGCAGGCCGACCACGACCAGCCCGAGCAGGTCCGGCGCGACGTGCAGGAACGTCTGCCAGTCCGGGCCGAGCCGGGCCCCCGGTCCGCTGGTCGCCGCGATCGCGCTCTGGAAGCCGACAACCGCGAAGTACCAGTCGGACCAGCCGGTCACCGCACCGTGCACGGCCGCGGCCGCCAGCGGGAGCGCCGCGCCCGCGCCCGCCGCGATCAGCGCGCGGGCCCGTCGCCCGGTGGCCATCGCGGCGACGGCGGCCAACGCCACCAGCGAATCCACTGCGGACTGCTTGATCAACGGCGCGACGCCGCAGAGCACCCCGACCGGCACCAGCCAGCGCGCCGGGGCCGCGCGTCGCTGCCACCAGAAGGCCAGCGCGACGCCCACCGTGCCCACCGCCGACCCGATCAGCTCGCCGTTGAACTCGTAGCCCTCGACGTACGGTCCGGCGCTGACCACCGCCACGAGCAGCCCGGCCACGACCGCTGCCCGCCGCCCCGCCAGCGCCCAGGCCGCCCCCGCCGCCCCGGCGGTGAGGACGACGGCGGCGACCACCGCGCCGACCCGAAGCGCCGTCGCGGAGTACGACAGGTCGGTCACCAGCCGGAAGAGCAGCATCAGCCCCTGCGGCCGGTCGACCCAGGCGGCGGGTGAGTACAGGCGCGCGCCGCCCGCCCACTTCGCCGCCAGGTAGGCGTAGCCGCCCTCGTCCGGATCCAGCGGCAGGTGCAGCAGGGGGAGGCGAACGGCAGCGGCCAGCAGCATGGCGAGCCCGACCAGGACGAGCGCCGCGCAGCGCGTCCGCCACCACGTCGGTGCAGGTGGGGACGGCAGCGACCGCCCCGGCTCGCCGGTGCTCCTCATCCGTGGATGGTAACCGCGAGTCCTGAGCGCCCGGTGTGGGCCGGACGCGACGCCGGCTCAGGGCGCCAAGGCGAAGCGGCGGCAGACGTGCACGCGGGCGAACTGCTCACGCATCGTCGCCTCGTCCCGCAGGTTGGCGTGCAGGAAGGCGATCATCGGCCGCAGCCCCGGGCGCCGTTCGGCGATGGCCCGGTCCGGCTCGGCGGCGTCGGTGTAGAAGTTCGCGTAGACGTGGAGGTAGTGCTCGCTCTCCGCGAAGCCCATGGCCCGGTACCAGCGCAGCGTGTCCGGATCGTCCCTGGTCCAGGCGTCCAGCGTCGGCACGCCGAGCGCTCCGAGGCGGCTCCGGGCCTCGGCGAGCAGGGCGCGGCCGATGCCCCCGTGCTGATGGTCGGGGTGGACGGCGACGGTGTCGACGGTCGCCAGCTCGCCCTCGACGGTGACGTCCATGATCCCGACGACGGCACCGGACTCCTCCACCGCCACCAGCTCGAAGCCTGGCCCGGGGACCACGGGCTTGGACGTCAGGACATCGTCGAAGTAGGCGGTGCTCAGGAACGAGAGCACCCGGCAGCGCAGCCAGCCGGTCTCGTCGGTGGGGGTGTACTCACGTATGACATAGCTCAAGGCAGTGATCCTCAACGTGTGTGGCGGTGTCCGGACGGTGGCGGTCGCGACGTTGAGGGATCACGCCAGCGATTCTGCGCGCCCGTCCCGCGCTCCGGCAATCGGATTTGCCACTCACCGATCAGTCGGCCGGTCGGCCTCACCTCGATCGGTGATCGTTCGGGCTCAGCCTCGGGCCGTACTTGGGCGGGCGCAGGCCGGTGAGGCCGATCAACCGGCAGACCCGGTGCCGGTGGCCGGCGTACGGCTCCAGCAGCGCCAGCATCTCGGCGTCATCCGAGCGGGGGCGGCCGGCCAGGGCCCAGCCGACGATGTTCTTGAGGTGGTAGTCGCCGACCGAGACGGCGTCCGGGTCGCCGTTGCTGCGCTGGAGCGTCTCGGCCGCCGTCCACTCGCCGATGCCCGGGACGACGGTGAGGCGGGCGTACGCCTGCGCGTGCGCGAGGCCGGACGCCTCCTCCAGCCGGGGCGCGAGCCGGACCGCGCGCTGGATGGTGGCCGAGCGCTGCGGGTCCACGCCCGCCTTGTGCCACTCCCAGGACGGGATCAGCGTCCACTCCCGGGCGGACGGCGGCAGCCGCATGCCCAGCTCGGCGGCCGGGCCCGGCGCCGGCGTGCCGAAGTCGCGCAGCAGTAGGCGCCAGGCGCGGTACGCCTCGTCCGAGGTGACCTTCTGGCCCAGGACGGCCGGGATCAGCGACTCCATCACCAGGCCGGTCCGGCAGAGCCGCAGGCCCGGGTGCGCGTGCTGGGCCTCACGCACCCGGCCGGGCGGGAGCGGCGGCAGGTCTGACGGGTTGTCGGTGTCGCCCAGCATCACCGGCAGTCGCTCCAGCAGCCAGCCCGCCCCCGGCCCCCAGCCCTGCGCCCGCACCTCGCCGTACCGCGCGACGATGCGCAGCGTGCCCGCGCCCGCCGGGGTGCGCGAGGTGCGCCAGACCGCGCCGTCGCCGGTGGTGCGGCAGGCGGGGTCGCCCGGTCCGTAGCGCAGCGGGGCGAGGGTGTGGTGCAGGTCGAGCGGGTAGCCGGGGAGCCACACGCGTTCGATGGGGTTGTCGGTCACCCGCCCAGTCTGCCGCGCCAGTGAGACAGCAGAGCGGGACGGCCTTAGCTCCGCAGGTGGTCCAGCACCGAGGCGGCCGCGCGGGCGACGGCCTGCCGGGCCGGCTCGGTGTGGTCGATGGTCTCGAACCCGTGGTGGCCGCCCTGGACGTCGATCACCTCGACGTTTGCATCGCACTCCCCGGCGGCGGCCAGGAACTGCTCGGCCGTCGCCGCGATCTCGGGACGGTCCAGCTCCACCCGGGTCAGCACGATCGGCAGGCGGCCGGCGGCGCGCACCGCGTCGGCCGGGCGGAACCGGGGGTCGGTGAGCCCCCAGGGCGGCAGCGGCGCCAGCGCGGGGTAGGTCGCGGCCACGCAGCGCAGCCACGGCGGCGGCGCGGCGAGCCAGTCCGCCAGCAGCAGCCCGCCGGCGGAGAAGCCCCAGAGCGCGATGCGGTCCGCATCGACGCGCGGATCGGCTCGGACGAGCTCGACGGCCGCCGCCAGATCGTCCGCCGCGCGCTGGAAGTCGGCCTCGCCGACGTTGTGAAGTCGGTGGTCCAGCGTCACGCCGACGGCGCCGAGGCCGGCCAGGTAGCGGCCGTAGCCGACGAAGCCCGGCCAGTCGCGTGGCGTGGGCCGGACGCCGGCGGGAACGGGACCGCCGTGCACGAGCAGCACGGCCGGGGCCGGGCGGTCGATGTCGGGCAGGTGGAGATCGATGTGCTCCAGGCGCTCGCGCGGCCGCTCCGGCGGGTCCAGCAGGAACGGGCGGAGGTGGGGCGGCGGCCCGTCCGACTTCACGGCAACTCGGTGGCCCTCCCCTGCGGCCGCGCGCAGGAGCAGCTCGGCCAGCTCGGCCGGGGCGGAGAGCATCGGCCAGTGCCCGGTGTCGAGTTCGAAGAACGTCACGCGCGGGTCGGCGAGCGGCTGGAAGCGCGGGTGGCCGAGCCGCACCATGGCCTCGACCACGGCGATGGTCGCGCCGTTGGCGGTGCAGAGCAGCCCGGTCGTCGGCAGCCCGGCGGCGGCCCCGGAGAGGCGCAGCGGCTGGGTGAGGGTGCCGCGCGGTTGCGGCACGGCGAGGCGGGTGAGCCGGGCGAGCGCCTCGGCGGGGACGCCGGCGGTGCTGCCCCACCGCTGCCACTGGTCGAGGGCGGGCGGCGGCAACTGCCGGTCGCCCAGCCGGTCGAGGATCGTCCGGTCGGGCACCAGCTCGACGGCCGGCTCGCCGTCCAGCGGGAGGCCCACGTCCACGTGGATGATCCGGGCGATCCGCTCCGGACGCCGGGCGGCGGCGCCCCAGGCGGGGTGGATGCCGTAGTCGTGGCCGACCAGCACCACCTCAGGCGCGTCGATCCGGTCGATCAGCCGCAGCAGGTCCTCGATGTGCGTGTCGAGGTCCGGGTCGGAGCCCGGGTCGGAGTCGGCCGGGCGGTGGCCGTCTCCCATGCCGGTGAGGGTCACCGGGTGCGCCTCGGCTCCCGACTGCTCCAGCCGGTCGGCCGTCTGCTGCCAGATCCAGCCGCCGGTGTGACTGCCCGGCACCAGCACGAACGCCGTCGTCGTGATCGCCGTCATGATCGTCTTCTCCTCTGATGATCCGGTCGGGCTCGGTACGTTCACCGGTACGGTAGGAACTCCCCCTGAGGGAGGTTCAAGCCTTGATACCCGACAGCACATTGAGCATCGGAGAGCTCGCCGAACAGGCCGGCGTCACCGTCAAGACCGTCCGCTTCTACTCGGACCGCGGCCTGCTGCCGGAGGCCGGGCGCAGCGCCGGGGGCCATCGCCGGTACGGCGCCGAGGCGCTCGACCGGCTCCGCCTGATCCGCTCGCTGCGCGCCCTCGACCTGCCGGTCCCGGAGATCGGCCGGGTGCTCGGCCGGGTCCTCGGCCAGGAGGACGCGATGGACGACGTGCTGGAGGACGTCATCGCCGGGCAGTTGCAGGAGCTCGGCTCACGGATGGCCGCGCTGCGCTGGCGGGAGGCCGCGCTCCAGTCGCTCAGGGACTGCAGCAGCGAGGAGCGCGCCGACCGGCTGCGGCTCGTCGGCGCGGTGGCCGCGCCGCCCAGCACGGCCGCGCTGGCGCGGTTCTGGCGGGCCTGGCTGCCCGCGCGGATGCCGGCCCGACTTGTCTCCACGTTCCTCGACCACGCCGTCCCGCAGCCGCCGGCGGATCCGACCCCGGACCAGGTGATCGCGTTCGCCCGGCTGCACGCCCTCGTCACCGGCAGCTGTGACGGACGCACGGACGCCGACCGGGGGCAGCCCGCGGCGCACCGACGGGAGCTGGGGTACCGGCCGGAGGTGCTCTACCAGGGGCTGATCGAGGCGTACGGGCTGGCCGCGGCGCAGCTGCGGGCGCGGCGGGCGCCGGAGGCGGGTGAGGCGCTCGACTGCTTCGTCGCCGCGTACGCCGACTCGCGCGGGGTGCGGGACACGCCTGGGCTGCGGCTGGGGCTCAGCAGGCAGCTGGCTGCGGATCCGCGGATCGACCGTTACTGGCAGCTCGTGGCGGAGCTCGCCGGGCCGGGCGACGGGACCCTCGTGCCCACGCCCGGGGCCACTCACGACTGGCTGTGCGCGGCCCTGGCAGCGCAGCTCAGCTGAGCGGGGCGGGGCGGGTCCGCGCGCGGAAGGTGCGGCGGTAGGTGTCCGGTGGCACGCCGACCGTGCGGTTGAAGTGCCGGCGCAGCGTCGTGGCCGTCCCCAGGCCGGTGGCCGCCGCGACGGTGTCGATGAGGTCGTCGGTGGTCTCCAGCAACTCCTGGGCGTGGCGGATCCGTTGGACCAGCAGCCATTGCAGTGGGGTGGTGCCGGTCACCGACTTGAAGTGGCGGCCCAGGTTGCGCGAGCTCATCCGCGCCTGGCGGGCCAGGTCCTCCACGGTCAGCGGACGGTCCAGCCGTTCGATCACCCAGGGGAACAGCTCGGCGAGCGGGTGGTTGCCCGGTTCGGGGACCGGGGTGGTGATGAACTGGGCCTGGCCACCGTCCCGGTGCGGCGGCACGACCAGGCGGCGGGCGAGGGTGTTGGCGACCGACGAGCCGTGGTCGAGGCGGACCAGGTGCAGGCACAGGTCCATCGCGGCCGCCTTGCCGGCGGAGGTGAGCACGCTGCCGTTGTCCACGTAGAGCACGTCCGGGTCGACCGTCACGCGCGGGT
This sequence comes from Kitasatospora sp. NEAU-69, assembly GCF_057158765.1. Lineage (NCBI taxonomy): Bacteria > Bacillati > Actinomycetota > Actinomycetes > Kitasatosporales > Streptomycetaceae > Kitasatospora > Kitasatospora sp. NEAU-69. The sequence continues at coordinate 126,670 of NZ_JBWXUE010000021.1, read as the reverse complement.
AGCGGGCGGCCAGGGCCCCGGTGTGTGCCCAGTGCGTGGTCGCACGCCGTCCGTCCAGCAGGCCGGCGGCGGCCAGCACGAACGCGCCGGTGCAGAGCGATGCCACGCGCGCGCCGGCCTGGTGGGCCGCGCGGACCGCCTCCAGCAGCTCGGCGGGCGGATCCACGTCGACGTCGGCCCAGCCCGGGACGATCACGGTGTCGGCATGCGCGAGCCGGTCGAGTCCGTGATCGGGCTCCACCCGGAACCGGCCGACCCGCACGGCGCTCGGCCCGCAGACGGAGAAGCGGTACCAGGGGTCGGCCACACCGGTCAGATCGGCGCCGAAGACATCGCACGCCATGGCCAGTTCGAGATGCAGCATGCCGTCGGTGACGGCCAGCGCGACGGTTCCCATGTCCGGAACTGTATGGGTGATGGCGTTTCGGATACTCACCGCGGGGTGCCCGCGATCGTCAGGATGTCCGTGACAGACCACAGCAGATCGTTTCGAGTACGGGGAAGACCATGGCAACGGGACTCACAGTGACGGTGTTCGGCGCGTACGGGCACACCGGGCGCTTCGTGGTGGCGCAGTTGCGGGATCGCGGGTTCGTCCCGGTCCTCGCCGGCCGCGACGCCGACAAGCTGAGCGCGCTGGCGGCCGAGACCGGCTTCGACGCCCGCCCGGCGTCGGTCGATGACCCGGCCTCGCTCGACCTCGCGCTGGCCGGTGCGGCGGCCGTGATCAACTGCGCCGGGCCCTTCGCCACCACGGCCGCCCCGCTGATCGAGGCGGCACTGCGCGCCGGGATCCCGTACCTGGACGTGGCGGCCGAGCTGGAGGCCAACTCCGACACGTTCACGCACTTCACCGACCGTGCCCGCGCCGCAGGAGTGGTGATCGTCCCGGCGATGGCCTTCTACGGCGGCCTCGGGGACCTGCTGGTCACCGCGGCGATGGGCGACTGGACGGCGGCCGACGAGGCGCACATCGCGTACGGGCTGAACAGCTGGCACCCCACCGCCGGAACGCGGACGGCGGGTGCGGTCTCCCGGGAACGGCGGGGCGGCGGACGCCTCGTCTTCACGAAGGGGCAGCTGGAGAAGCGCCATGACGACCCGTCGACCGTGGAGTGGGCCTTCCCCGAGCCGATGGGAGCCCGGGCCGTCATCGCGGAGTTCACCATGGCCGACGTCATCACCGTGCCCAGCCACCTCGCCATCCCCGAGGTGCGCACCTACATGACGGTCGAGGCAGCCAGGCAGGTGTCGGCCCCGGAGACGCCGACGCCGGCCGCGGTCGACGCAGCCGGTCGGTCCGCACAGACCTTCCTCGTCGACGTGGTGGTGCGCTCCGGCGAGACCGAGCGGCGCGCCGTGGCAAGGGGCCAGGACATCTACGCCGTCACCGCGCCACTCGTGGTGGAGGCGGTTGACCGCGTCCTCACGGGACGGACCAAGGCGGTCGGCGTCGCCTCCGCCGGCGAGATCTTCGACGCGCCCGACTTCCTCCGCGCACTCTCCTCGCACATCTCCCTGGAACTGCCCGCGTAGCAGGGCAGCTCCAGGGAGCGGGGTGCGGGTGCGGGCTAGCGGCCCTGGAGGTGGGCGGACCAGTTGCGGATGTCGCCGAGGCGGGAGTACAGGTCGTCGCCCGGGCAGTCGGTGGCGAAGGCGTCGCGGTGGCCGGAGATGGCGTCGAAGGTGTGCGAGGTGCCGGCGGGGTAGAGGCTGCCGTCGCTGGCGGAGGTCAGGGTGGCGTGGCCGAGCGCGTTCTGGCCGGTCAGGCCGAGCTTCCAGGCGGCGATCTTCTCGATGCCGCCGATCTGCGCGTCCGGCGGGGTGGCGTCCTGGTAGGTGCCGATCGCCGCCACGCCCGAGGAGTCGGTGTTGAAGCCGAGCGTGTGCGCGCCGAGCACCGGCTGGGCGACGCCTCCCGCTCGGCCCTCGAAGATGGTGCCGCAGCGGTCGACCAGGAAGTTGTAGCCGATGTCGCGCCAGCCGTTGCTCACCACGTGGTACTGGTAGATCGAGCGGATGATCTTGGGGCTGTCGGAGCAGGCGTAGTCGTTGCCGGTGTCGGTGTGGTGCACGAAGACGACCCGGACGTCGCCCGTGTAGACGAAGCCCGGCTCGCGCAGCGACTCGTCGGCGCCCCAGCCGGCCCGGGTGACGATGCCGGGGCGGGGGGCCGAATGGTCGCGCGGCGCGGCGGGCAGCACCCGGCCGGCCACCGGACGGGCGAACGGGACGCCGGCCGCGGCATCGGGGCGGGCCTGCGCGGCCGGCTCGGCGGGGAGCTCGACCGGCGCGTCGGCCACCCGGCCCTCGCCCGGGTCGACCAGCTCGACCCGCAGTCCGGACGGCAGCGACCCACCGCCCGCGACCCGGACCTGGACGCCGTCGCTGGGCCCGACCCAGAGCGGCGCGGTCGCACCGCGGGCCCGTGGGCCGGTGCGCTCGGCGGGGTCCGGCTGGTCCTCCGAGTCGGCGACCAGCTCGCGCCAGTCGCTCCAGCCGCCGTGGCCCGCCGCGTGGGTCCGGACCCGGACGGTGCCGTGCAGCACGGCGCCCGGGTCGTCCCAGCTGACGCCGAGGAGTGAGAATCCGGTGGTGCCGCGGGCGGTCAGGCCGCGGGCCGCGCCACCCGCCGAGCGGGTGACGGCGGCGAGCGGCTCCAACGCCAGCGTGCTGACGTGGGCCGGCCGTGGCGAGGGGGACGCCGCTGCCGTGGGGACGGCGTGAGAGGCGGTGGCCTGCAGCAGCAGCGCCGCGGCGCAGCCGGTACCGATCAGGGAGGCGAGTGAAATCCGCATAAATCGGATGATGGATGCTGACCGCCGAGCTCGCCACCCGTCCCCGACACGGTTTCTGACGGGTATTCGACAAGGTCAGCACCGTGCGGCCGGGCGCGGGCCCCTCTCCCCTCCGATCCCCGCCAGGCCGTACATTTGGAAGCACCATGACTGCGCCATTCGCTGCCGACGCCCGTACCCCCGCCGAGCTGCTGCGAGCCGCCCTCGGTGAGGACCCTGCCCGCCCCCTCGTCACGTTCTATGACGACCTCTCGGGGGAACGGGTCGAACTGTCCGTGAAGACCTTCGACAACTGGGTCGCCAAGACCGCCAACCTGCTGCAGGACGAGCTGAACGCGGGCCCCGACGACCGGGCCGCGCTGCTGCTGCCGGCGCACTGGCAGACCGCGGTCTGGCTGCTGGCCTGCTGGTCGGTGGGCGTGACCGCGGCGCCGGCCGGCGACCCGGCCGAGGCGCAGCTGGTGGTCAGCGGCCCGGAGGGGCTGGAGGCCGCACAGGCCTGCTCCGGCGAACGGGTGGCGCTGGCGCTGCGCCCGCTGGGCGGGCGGTTCCCGCAGCGCCCCGACGGGTTCCTCGACTACGCCGCCGAGGTGCCCGGCCAGGGCGACCGCTTCGCGCCGTACTCGCCGGTGGACCCGCAGGCGGCGGCGCTGGAGACCTCGGTGGACGGGCTGCCGCTGAAGCTGAGCGGCGAGCAGACCGTGCAGCTGGCCCGCGAGGGCGCGGCCCGGCTGGGGCTGGAGCACGGCTCGCGGGTGCTCAGCACGCTCTCCTACGACAGCTGGGCGGGCCTGGAGGCCGGGCTGCTCGCGCCGCTGGCGGCCGGCGCCTCGGTGGTGCTGTGCCGGAACTCGGCGGCGCTGACGGAGGATCAGTGGCGGTCCCGGATCGAGTCCGAGCGGGTGACCCTGCGGGTCGGCTGAGGCCGAGTCAGGGATCCAGAAGTCAGGGATCAGGGATCAGGCGACGACCGGTCGGGGGGCCGGTCGGGGGCCCGCCAAACTCCTGGCGGATTTAAGCCACCGGAGTGACACCTTTCGGCCGTTCGAGGCGTTCCGGTGGACCGTTCTGGTTATGTAACAAATCGCTGAAGTGTCCCCGCCACGGGGTAGGTTCCCGGTACGGGCAAGCCACGTTTGGGCTAGCCACAGGGGGTGGGGACAACCGATGACGACGAACGAGGGCATACCGGCGGGCGCCGGCCCGTCCGGAACCGCCGCGGCCGGCGGCACCGGACGAGCCGTCGCCCACAAGCAGCAGCGGTCCGGCATCCGGCGCTGGCTCAAGCCCGTCGCCCTCACCACCGGCGGCGTGATGCTGGCCAGCTGCGGCGCCGGCTACCTCTACCTGAAGCACCTCGACTCCAACATCAAGCACGCCCCGCTGCGGGCCGGCGATCCGGCCGTCCCGCCGCCCGCTCCGGGCCCGACCGACACGGCCGGCCGGACCGCGATGAACATCCTGATCATCGGCACCGACAGCCGGGCCAACCTGGCCGGCGCGTACGGAGACGTGGACAACACCGGGGTCGGCAACAACGATGTGAACATCCTGCTGCACGTGGCCCCCGACCGGCGCTCGGCGGTCGCGCTCAGCCTGCCCCGCGACACCCTGGTCGATCTGCCGGAGTGCAAGGACCCGCAGACCGGCCAGGTGTACCCGGCGGCCACCCACCGCCCGTTGAACGAGTCGCTCGGCCGTGGCGGCCCCGGCTGCGTGACCAGCACCGTCGAGTCGATCACCCAGCTGAAGATCGACCACTACGCGCTGGTCAACTTCCAGGGCGTCAAGGACCTCACCGACGCGGTCGGCGGGGTGCCGGTGAACCTCTGCGGGCCGATCCACGACCCCGAGTCGCACCTGGACCTCTCGGCCGGGCAGCACAACCTGGACGGCGAGCAGGGGCTGGCCTTCGTCCGGACCCGGATGGCCGTCCAGGACGGCAGCTCGCTGGGCCGCTTCAGCATGCAGCGCGCCTATCTGAGCTCGCTGCTGCGCAAGGTGACCAGCGCCGGGACGCTGCTCGACCCGACCACGGCGTTCCCGGTGATCGAGGCGGCGACCAAGTCGATCACGGTGGACGACGCGATCGCGGGGACCACCAAGCTGGTCGAGCTGGGCAGCGAGCTGCGGAACATCAGCCCCGGCTCGGTGGCCTTCGTCCAGCCCGAGATGCACTACACGCCGGACGACCCGAACCCGGAGTTCCGGGCCAAGGCCGCGTTCACCCAGCCGGCGGCCGACCAGCTCTTCGCGCTGATCAGGGACGACAAGCCGCTCACCGGCGCGGAGGCGGCCGGCGCCGCCTCGGGCGCACCGACGGCGGCCGCCAGCCCGAGCGCGAGCGCCGGCAGCAGCGCAAGCAGCACCGCGAGCAGCGCCGCAAGCAACAGCCCGGGCGCCGGCGCGAGCGGCTCCGCCCCGGCGGCCTCCGTCGACCCGAGCACGGTCTCGGTGACCGTGCTGAACAGCACCGACACCCCGCTGCTGGCCACCAACGCGGCCAGGACGCTGACCGACCTGCAGTACGACGCGACGGCCGGCACCGGCGCCCCGGACGGCGTGACCACCAGCACCGTCCGTTACCCGCGGGCCGACCAGCGGGCCGCCGCCGAGGCGGTGGCCAAGGCGCTCGGCCTGCCCGACTCGGCGGTGCAGCAGGGCGGTAGCGGCGACGGCCTGGTGGTGGACTTCGGCACGGACTACCAGCCGCCCGCGGCCGCCACGCCGACCGCCGAGGTGCCGAGCCCGGACCCCACCGCGAGCCAGGCTCCCGGCGGCGCCACCGTGCACACCGGCGCCGAGACCGGCTGCGTCCAGGGCTGGACCGGCACGCTGGACCAGTAGGAGTCCCCCGAAAGGATTACCTGCTGCCCCGCGACGCACTGATCCCCCGTCGGCTTCCGACGGGGGATCAGTGATGGGGGTCAGACGCGGGGCTCAGTGACGGGGGCTCAGTGCGACGCTGCCGCAGCCGGTGTCAGGGCGTCCGCTGCCGCACGATCGGCTCCGGCGCGGTGCTGGCGATCACCCGGCGGGCCAGCTTGCGCGGCGAGGTCAGGAAGCCGAAGCCCCAGCTCATGTGCATGGTGGCCAGCGCGACCGGGAGCTGCATCCGGGCCTTGCCGGAGAGCCCGCGCCCCTCGACCACCGAGCCGCCGAGGATGCCGGCCAGGTAACCCCCCGGCAGCACCAGGAACGCCGGGTGCACGGCCACCCCGAGCACCAGGCCGAGCAGCACGCCGAGCAGCGCGGCCGGCGGGGCCAGGTAGCGCAGGTTCACCGAGCCGCGGTGGTAGCGGGTCACCACCCGGCGCCAACGGCCGTAGTCCTTGTACTGCTTGGCCAGCGCCCGCACGCTCGGCCGCGGCCGGTAGGTGACCCGCAGCTGCGGGGTGAACCAGATCAGGCCGCCGTCCTGGCGGATCCGGTAGTTCAGCTCCCAGTCCTGGGCGCGGATGAACTCCTCGTTGTAGCCGCCGAGTCGCTCCAGCACCTCGCGGCGGAAGACGCCGAGGTAGACGGTGTCGGCCGCGCCGGCCAGGCCACCGGTGTGGAAGGCCGCGTTGCCGACGCCGATCTTGGAGGTCATCGCGGCGGCGACCGCCTTCTCCCACTCGGTCTCGCCCTCGGCGTGCATGATGCCGCCGACGTTGGCGGCGTCCATCTCGCCGAGCAGCCGCACCGCGGTGTCGATGTAGCCCGGAGTCAGCAGGCCGTGTCCGTCGACCCGGACCACTATCGGGTGGCTCGACGCACGGATCGCGGCGTTCAGCCCGGCCGGGGTGCGGCCGGTCGGATTCGGCACGGTGCGCACCCGCGGATCCTCGGCGGCCAGCTCGGCGGCGATCGCGTCGGTCCGGTCGGTGGACGGGCCGAGTGCGATCACCACCTCCATCGCGCCGGCGTACTCCTGTTCCAGGATGCGCCGGACGGCGGTGCGAAGGTGTCGTTCCTCGTCGAGCACCGGCATGATCACGGAGACCGCCGGCAGCTCCTCAGCAGCCTTGGTGTTCATCGTGGGCAACGGTACCGGACGGTCCTGAACCCGAGCTGAACGCACCGGGCCGGGCGCCTCTCCCCTGCGGAGGCGCCCGGCCCGATGACCGTGCTGTGTAGTGCGCGTGCGGTGACGGGTGATCAGCCCGAGGCGATGGCCCCCAGGACGTTCATCCGACCGGCCCGGAAGGCGGGCAGCAGCGCGGCGATCAGGCCGACCACGGCGGAGCCGATCAGCACCATGACGATCTGGAGCACCGGCACGCTCAGCAGGTCGAGCCCCTGCCCGCGCAGCACCCGCTGACCGGTGATGCCCCAGGCCAGGCCGAGGCAGGTGCCCAGCACCGCACCGAAGAGCGCGATCACGATCGACTCCTGGTAGATCATCCGGCGCAGCTGCACCCGGGACAGGCCGATCGCCCGCAGCAGGCCGATCTCCCGGGTCCGCTCGACCACCGAGAGCGCCAGCGTGTTGATCACGCCGAGCACCGCGACCAGGATCGCGAGGATCAGCAGGCCGTAGATCAGGTAGAGCAGCGAGTCCACACTGCTCTCGACCAGCTTCTTCATGCCCGCCTGGTCCTGCACCTTCAGCTGCGGGTAGGCGCTGACCGAGTCCTGCAGGGCCGTGAAGGTCTTCGCGTGGTCGGCGCCGGCCGCGGCCTTGCCGAAGAAGGCCGCATCGGTCGGCTGCTGGTCGGCCGGGATCGCCTGGGTGAGCGTCGCGAGGCCGAGGTAGAACTGCTTGTCGAAGAAGGAGCTCCCCTCGGTGGTGATCACCCCGATCGGCAGCGACTGGGTGTGGTTCTTGCCGTAGTCGAGGGTCAGCTTGTCGCCGACCTTCAGGTTGTGGTCCTTCGCGAAGTTCTGGTCCACCGAGATGCCGCCGCCGCTGATCGCGCCGTCCGGGCTGCCGGCCGTGACCGGGAACCGGAAGTCCTGCGTGAAGGTCGGCGAGACCGCCACCACTCCGGTGTCGGTGGTCTTGCCGTCCGGCGCCGTGATGGTGGCCTGGAGGACCTTCTCCTCGGTGATGTGCGCGATCCCGGCGGCGCCCCTGGCGGCGGTCACCATGGCCGGCGTCACACCGGTCTGGTTGGACGAGACGATGTAGTCCGCGCCGAACTGCGAGTCGAGCTGTGCGTCGAGCGAGGCGACCATCGAGGAGGCGATCACCGAGGTACCGGTGACCACGGCCAGGCCGATCATCAGTGCGGCGGCCGTCGCGCCGGTGCGGCGCGGGTTGCGCATCGCGTTGCGCTGGGCGAGCTTGCCGGACGGGCCGAACAGCGCCGGCAGCACCGAGCCGAGCACCCGGATCAGCGAGGTGGCGAGCAGCGGGCCGAGCACCACGAAGCCGATCAGCGTGAGCAGCGCGCCCAGGCCGAGGTCCGAGCCACCGGTGCTCGCGCTCTTCGCCATCGCGCCGGCCACCAGCAGCGCCGCGCCGAGCGCGGTGACCACCAGGCCGATGCCGATCCGGACCTTGTTGGAGGCACCCTCGGCCGGGGTCCCGTGGTCGCGCAGCGCGGCCATCGGGGAGACCTTGCCGGCCCGGCGGGCCGGGATCCAGGCGGAGAGCAGGGTGATGATGATGCCGACCGCGTACGAGGCAATCGGGACGCTCGCGCCGACCTCCAGCGAGGAGGAGAGGTTCATCCCGACCATCTTCATCAGCGCGATCAGCAGCTGCGCGATGCCGAGGCCGGCCAGCATGCCGAGCGTGGAGCCGATCACACCGAGCAGCAGCGCCTCGATCAGCACCGAGCGGTTGACCTGGCTGCGGCTGCCGCCGAGCGCCCGCAGCAGACCGATCTCACGGGTCCGCTGGGCGACCAGCATCGAGAAGGTGTTGATGATCAGGAAGCCGCCGACCAGCAGCGAGATGCCGGCGAAGCCGAGCATCGCGTACTTCATGAAGTCGAGGACGCTGCCGATGCCCTTCTTGTCGTCGGCGGTCTGCTCGGCGGCCGTCTTGACCTGGTAGCCACTGCCGAGCGCCGCGACGACCTCGCTCTTGAGCTGGTCGTTCGAGACGCTGCCGTCGCCGAAGGCGGAGACCGAGGTGTAGACGTCCGAGGCGCCGAGCAGGTCGTGCTGGGCGGTCGGGACGTCCAGGAAGACGAGCGCCGCACCGGGGTTGGTGCCGGTGAAGGTGGCGATGCCGGAGACGGTGTAGTCGAAGGTGCCGAGCTCGTCGATCACCCGGACCTTGGAGCCGACGGTGAACTTGTTCTTCGACGCGGTGTCCGCGTCGATCATCGTCTGCCCGGAGCCGCTGGGCGCGCTGCCCGAGGTGATCTTCATCGGGGTGCGCGGGTCGGTGACCCAGGCGCCGACGATCGTCGGAGCACCGCCGACCGGACCGGCCGCCTTGTTGGTCTTCGGGTCGACCAGCGTCGCGCTGCTGATCTGGACCTCGCCGTTGGCGAGCTTGACGCCCTTCTGGGCCGCGACCTGCTGGACCGCCGAGGCGGGCACGGTCAGCGGCTTCGCGCCGTCCTGCTGCTGGCCGTTGTCGTTGCCCTTCTTCACCGGCGCCTGGGTGACCGAGAGGTCGGAGGCGGTCGCGGCGAAGAGCTTGTCGAAGGTGCTGGTGGCGGTGTTGGAGAACACCAGCGTGCCGGAGACGAACGCGACCGACAGCACGATCGCGATCAGGGAGAGCACCATCCGGCCCTTGTGGGCCATGAAGCTCCGGAGTGAGGTTTTGAGCAGCATCGAGTCCTGACCCCGTCTCAGCTGGTGCGCTTGCCGTCGAAACGGCGCATGCGTTCGAGGACGGAGTCGGCGGTCGGGGCGTGCATCTCGTCCACGATCACGCCGTCGGCCAGGAAGAGCACCCGGTCCGCGTAGCTCGCCGCCACCGGGTCGTGGGTGACCATGACGATGGTCTGCGCCAGCTCGTCCACCGAGCGGCGCAGGAAGGTCAGCACCTCGGCGCCCGAGCGCGAGTCGAGGTTACCGGTCGGCTCGTCACCGAAGATGATCTCCGGACGGGCGGCCAGGGCCCGGGCCACCGCGACGCGCTGCTGCTGACCGCCCGACAGCTCGGTCGGCCGGTGCTTGAGCCGGTCGGCCAGGCCGACGGTCTCGACGACCTGGTCGAGCCAGGCCTGGTCGGGCTTGCGGCCGGCTATGTCCATCGGCAGCGTGATGTTCTCCAGCGCGTTCAGCGTCGGCAGCAGGTTGAACGCCTGGAAGATGAAGCCGATCTTGTCCCGGCGCAGCTTGGTCAGCTGCTTGTCCTTCAGCCCGGTGATCTCGGTGTCGCCGATCCAGATGCGACCCTCGGTCACCGTGTCCAGCCCGGCCAGGCAGTGCATCAGTGTCGACTTGCCCGAACCGGACGGACCCATGATCGCGGTGAAGCGACCGCGCTGGATGTCCACATCGACCGCGTCCAGCGCCGTCACCCGGGTCTCCCCCGTGCCGTACGCCTTGGTCACCTGCCGCGCCGCCGCGGCGTTGGCGGCCGGGCCGCCCGGGTTCTCGGAAGTCTGCACGGCCGTGGGTGCCGTCGTCACTGGTCGCTCCTTGGTCTGGTGTCCCCCGACCTGCCACCGACGTGCGGCAACAGGGTGATAAGGACAACTTAAGCTCCGGCGGACGAGGGATCGTCATCCGCCGGGAGGAGCGGCAGCAACCAGAGTTGTACGGGTCCCCCGAATCCTCCCCCTAGGGGAGTCCTCCCAAGGGCCTAAGGGACGGCTCAGGGGCGGGTCACGGGGCAGGTGGCCGACGTGCTGACGAGGTGTCAGCAACGCGCCGCCGGGACCGCCGGGACGGGCTCCGCCAGGGGCGCCGGCGTGGCCGGAGCCGGTGGCGCGACCGGCTGCGGCAGGGCGGCGGCGAAGGCGTCCACCACGGGTGTGAGCAGCACGTCGCTCTCCCGTTCCAGCTCGGTCGTGCCGTCCTCGCGGGCGGTGATGTGCCGGTCCAGCACGAACCAGCCCTGGGTGATGTGCGCGGCCCCCATCGAGGAGAGCACGGGCCGCAGCGCGTAGTCCACCGCGAGCACGTGCGCGGTGGAGCCGCCGGTGGCCAGCGGCAGCACGGTCTTGCCGGCCAGCGCGTACTGCGGCAGCACGTCCAGCAGCGCCTTGAGCAGGCCGGAGTAGGCGGCCTTGTAGACCGGGGTGCCGATCACCACGCCGTCCGCCTGCTCGAACAGCTCCAGCGCGTGGGCTATCTCGGGGTGCCGGGTGTCGGCGCGGAGCAGCGGTTCGGCGGGCAGCGAGCGCACGTCGAACGGGACGACCCGGTGCCCGAACGCGGCGAGCCGGGCGTCGACGTGGCGCAGCAGGCGGGTGGTGCGGGAGGTGGCGGACGGGGAGCCGGAGACGGACAGGACGGTGGCCATGGGTTCACCTCGGGGCGAGCGGAAGCGGGCAAGTCAGGGCAGGGCAGGCAGCGCAGGCAGCGCAGGCGAGCTGAGCACGCGGACGGGCGGCGCCGGGCGCGACAGGTAGCGCGATGGGGGCGGGGGCGCACCCGGCGGGCGCGGGCGTGGCTGGGCCGAGCCGGGTTCGGCCGGGTGCGGCCGGGGTCGCGCTGGGAGCGGGAAGGCGGCGAGCGGTCAGCCGCGACAGAGCGAGCCGGAGACACGCTGCAGGTCGACGTGCCGCCGACGCGTGAGACTCCGCTGCTGGTGCATGGCACTCATGCAAGCACGGGCGCTTCCGGGCGGTCAAGGATCGTCCGGCCCGGTGGCCCGCCGGTGACCATGCGGCGAAACGGTGCCGCGCCTGCACCAAGTCCGCTACAAGGAGGCCGACGGCGGCCGCAGCAGGATGACAGACGCACTGAATCGGGCATCCTCGGGGACATGAACACGTGGCAGCAGGGCCGGTCGAGCGGCGGTGGCAGTGGCAGTGGTGGCCAGGGCGGCATGCCCGATGGCAGTGGTGTGCCGGGCCCCGGCGCCGAGCCGCCGCTGCCGCCCGGACTCAACCCGCGCGGGGCCGGCGGGCGGCGCTCCGGCGGACGGCCGCCCGCGCCCCGGGCGGCGCAGGCCGCACCACAGCCGGGCATGGTGCCGCCTCCGCCGACGGGTCCGCCGGCCTTCGGCCCGGCTGCCGGACAGCCGGCCGGACAGCCCGCCGTGCAGCCGCTCGGTCCCGGCGGACCGGGCGGGCCGACCGGCCCGGGTGGGCCCACCGGGCCGCGCCCGCCCGGTGCCGGCTCGGCGAAGCCCCGGCGCCGGTCGCGGCGGCGCATCCTCGCGTACGTCGCGCTCGGCGTGGTCGGCGCGCTGCTGGCCACCGGCGTCGGCACCTATGCCTGGGCCGACTCCCAGCTGCACCAGGAGAACGTGCTCGCCTCCTACCCGGGCCAGCCGGCGGCCGGCAAGGGCACGAACTGGCTGATCGTCGGCTCGGACAGCCGTGACGGCCTGTCCGACGCGCAGAAGCAGGACCTGCACACCGGCTCGGACGACGGCAAGCGCAGCGACTCGATGATGATCCTGCACGTCGGCGCGCACGGGAACACGCTGATGAGCATCCCGCGCGACTCCTGGGTGCCGATCCCGGCCCACCTGGACACCTCGGGCAGCGGCCGGACCATCCCGGCCACCACCTCGAAGATCAACTCGGCCTTCAACAACGGCGGCGGCACGCTGCTGGTCCGCACCGTGGAGCAGAACACCGGCATCCACATCGACCACTACGCCGAGGTCGGCTTCGCCGGCTTCGTCGGGATCGTGGACGCGGTCGGCGGCGTGCACATGTGCATCGACAAGGACATCCAGGACACCGACTCCGGCCTCAACCTCAAGGCCGGCTGCCAGACGCTGAACGGCACCCAGTCGCTCGCCTTCGTGCGCCAGCGCCACCAGATGGCCGACCAGGACCTCGGCCGGATGCGCAACCAGCAGAAGTTCCTCTCCGCGCTGGCCCACCAGGCCGCCTCGCCGGCCACGCTGCTCAACCCGTTCGAGCTGTACCCGCTGATCGGCTCCGGGCTGAACACGCTGATCGTGGACAAGAACACCGGGCTGACCGACCTCGGCTCGCTCTTCGAGGCGATGCGCACCGTCAGCGGCGGCGGGGGCAAGAGCATCACGATCCCGATCGGCAACGCCGACTACCACACCTCGACCGGCGAGTCGGCGGTCAAGTGGGATCCGACGAAGGCCAAGCAGGTCTTCGACGCGATCAAGAACGACACCCCGGTGCCGACCTTCGGCTGAGCCGACCACCGACCATCGCCGTGCATGCCTGAGGGCCCCGATCCGCGCTGCGGATCGGGGCCCTCAGGCATCTGCGCTCAGTGCGCTCAGTTCGCTCAGGACGTGAAGACCACGCCCTCGTTCGACGGCTGGAGCGAGCCGACCGTGAACCCGGCGGGCGAGACGGTCAGCTGCTGGACCTGCTTGCCGTTGACGCCCAGCACGTTCGCGACCAGCTGGGTGGTCTCGTCCGGCGGGGTCACGGTGATGCCGGTCAGCACCTTGCAGCTCACGTCGCCCTTGTCGCAGGAGGCCCACTTGAGCCCGGAGAAGGCGGAGGTGCCCGGCTTGAGCGTCGCCTGTACCGGCTGGCCGGGCTGCGCGACGCGCGAACTGCCGGTCACCACCGCGCTGTTGTCGGCGAGCAGGCCGCCGTAGCCGAGGTAGCCGTAGACCGTGCAGGTGCGCGAGCTCTTGTTGGTGAGGATCACCATCGCGGAGCCGGGGTGATCGGGCTGGAGCTGGACGTCGGCCTTCAGGTCGGCGGTGTGGCAGCGGTCGGAGAGCTTCCCGCCGCTGGAGGCCGGCACCCCGGGCGCGACCGACTTGGCGGGCGCGGCGGCGGCCGGTGCGGCGGCCGACGTACGGGCCGCGCCGGAGGCACCGGAGCCGCCTGCTGCCGCCGCTGCCGCCGGTGAGGTGGCGGCAGCAGCCCCGGCGGAGGAGGTCGACGAGGTGTCGTCGTTGCAGGCCGCCGCGCCCAGCCCAAGCACCAGCACCGTGGCGGCCATCGCCGCTCCCCTGCCCATCCCCATGATCGTTCCTCGCAGCTCGTTGGACGGCGCTCGGTCGGCCCGTCCGGTCACTGTCAACGACGGTGGTGAGCGCCATCCGGGTTCGCCCCTGATCGTCCTGGTTGGGTAACAGCACGAGTCGCCCGGCCTGCGGAAACGCCGACGGCCGCCCGGCGTGGAGCCGGGCGGCCGTCAACAGGCGGTGGAACGGTCAGGCGGACGGCAGGTTGCGCGCCATCACGATCCGCTGGACCTGGTTGGTGCCCTCATAAATCTGCGTAATCTTCGCGTCGCGCATCATCCGCTCGACCGGGTAGTCGCGGGTGTAGCCGTAGCCGCCGAGCAGCTGGACGGCGTCGGTGGTGACCTCCATCGCGACGTCCGAGGCGAAGCACTTCGCGGCGGCACCGAAGAAGGTCAGGTCGGCGTCCACGCGCTGCGACTTGGCGGCGGCGGCGTAGGTGAGCTGGCGGGCGGCTTCCAGCTTCATCGCCATGTCGGCGAGCATGAACTGGATGCCCTGGAAGTCGCCGATCGGCTTGCCGAACTGCTTGCGCTCCTTGACGTAGCCGGCGGCGTAGTCGAGGGCGCCCTGGGCGATGCCCAGCGCCTGGGCGGCGATGGTGATGCGGGTGTGGTCGAGCGTCTTCATCGCGGTCGCGAAGCCGGTGCCCTCCTCGCCGATCATGCGGTCGGCGGGGATCCGGACGTTGTCCAGGTAGACCTCGCGGGTCGGCGAGCCCTTGATGCCGAGCTTCTTCTCCGGCGCGCCGAAGGAGACGCCCTCGTCGCTCTTCTCGACCACGAAGGCCGAGATTCCCTTCGAGCGCTTCTCGGGGTCGGTGACGGCCATCACGGTGTAGTACTCGGAGACGCCCGCGTTGGTGATCCAGCGCTTGACGCCGTTCAGCACCCAGAAGTCACCGTCGCGCACCGCGCGGGTCTTCATGCCGGCCGCGTCGGAACCGGCGTCCGGCTCGGAGAGGCAGTACGAGAACATGCCCTCGCCCCGGGCCAGCGCGCCCAGGTACTTGGCCTTCAGCTCCTCGGAGCCGGAGAGCTGGACCGGCAGCGAGCCGAGCTTGTTGACGGCCGGGATCAGCGAGGAGGACGCGCAGACCCGGGCCACCTCCTCGATCACCAGGACGGTGGCGAGCGCGTCGGCGCCGGCGCCGCCGTACTCCTCGGGGACGTGCACGGCGTGCAGGTCGTTGGCCTCCAGCGCGTCCCGGGCCTCCTGCGGGAACCGGCCGTGCTCGTCGACGTCGGCGGCGAACGGGGCGATCTTGGCCTCGGCGAGCGCACGCACCGTCTCACGGAGCATCTCGTGCTCCTCCGAGAGCTTGAACAGGTCGAACTCTGCACTGCCCGCCATGATGCGCTGCCCCTCTGGATAACAACGTTAATTACCGTTAAGTAGATCCTCATTCTAGGACCGTGCCCTGTCTATACCTCACGTGACATGCGTGACACATCGGGACAGCGGATACCATCGGTCCCTGCGCCCGCGCCGAGCTCGGCCGGGAGGCACCCCATCCCTCGCCCGTAAAAGGGGAAGTCCGTGGCCCTGCGCATCTCGGTGATCGGCACCGGCTATCTCGGCGCGACCCACGCCGCCTGCCTCGCCGAACTCGGCTTCGAGGTGCTCGGCATGGACATAGATCCGGAGAAGCTCGCCTCACTGGCCGCCGGACAGGTCCCGATGTACGAGCCCGGACTCTCCGAGCTGCTGATCAAGCACGTCGCGGGCCACCCCGGCTCGACCGGGCGGCTGCGCTTCACCAGCTCCTCGCAGGAGGTCGCCGACTTCGCCGACGTGCACTTCATCTGCGTGAACACGCCGCAGAAGAAGGGCGAGTTCGCGGCCGACATGTCGTACGTCGAGCTGGCCGTGGACGCGCTGGCGCCGCACCTGACCCGGCCCACGCTGGTGGTCGGCAAGTCCACCGTCCCGGTCGGCAGCGCGGCCCGGATGGCCGAGCGGCTGGTCGCGCTGGCGCCGGCCGGCGAGGGCGTCGAGCTCGCCTGGAACCCGGAGTTCCTGCGCGAGGGCTACGCGGTCGGCGACACGCTGCACCCGGACCGGATCGTCGTCGGCGTGCGCCCGGGCGGCCGCGCCGAGGAGCTGCTGCGCGAGGTCTACGCGTCGCCGATCGGCGACGGCGTGCCGCTCGTGGTCACCGACTTCGCGACCGCCGAGCTGGTCAAGGCCGCCGCGAACTCGTTCCTGGCCACCAAGATCTCCTTCATCAACGCGATGGCCGAGGTCTGCGAGAGCGCCGGCGCGGACGTCAACATGCTCAGCAAGGCGCTCTCCTACGACGAGCGGATCGGCGGCCGGTTCCTGAACGCCGGGCTCGGCTTCGGCGGCGGCTGCCTGCCCAAGGACATCCGGGCCTTCATGGCCCGCGCCGGCGAGCTCGGCGCCGACCAGGCACTGACCTTCCTGCGCGAGGTCGACTCGATCAACATGCGGCGCCGCTCCAAGATGGTCGAGCTGGCCCGCGAGCAGTGCGGCGGCGGCTTCCTGGACCGCCGGGTGGCGGTGCTCGGCGCCGCGTTCAAGCCGAACTCGGACGACATCCGCGACTCGCCCGCGCTCAACGTGGCCGGCCAGATCCAGCTCCAGGGCGCCCAGGTCACGGTCTACGACCCGAAGGCGATGGACAACGCCCGCAAGATGTTCCCGAGCCTGTCCTACGCCGCCTCGCCGTACGAGGCGGCGGCCGGTGCGCACGTGGTGCTGCACCTGACCGAGTGGCAGGAGTTCCGCGAGCTGGACCCGGTCGCGCTCGGCGCGGTGGTCGCCGAGCGGCGGCTGCTGGACGGGCGCAACGTGCTGGACGGCCCGAGCTGGCGCGAGGCCGGCTGGACGTACCGCGCGATGGGCCGCCCGTCGGCCGAGTAGCCACCGGGCGGGTCCGCAGCCGCTGCCACGGCCAAACGGACCGGGCTCAGGTCAGCAGGCCCTTCTTGTAGCCCTCGGCGACCGCCGCCGCGCGGTCCCGCACCCCCAGCTTCGCGTAGAGGTGCAGCAGGTGGGTCTTGATGGTGGCCTCGCTGATGAAGAGCCGCTTGGCCGACTCCTTGTTGGTGCTGCCCGCCGCGACCAGCCGCAGCACCTCCAGCTCGCGGTCCGTCAGCAGCTCGGAGGGCGCCGGCGCGGGCTCGCGCATCCGGCCGAGCAGCTTCTGCGCGACCGTCGGCGCGAGCACGGCCTGGCCCTGCCGGGCCGCCCGCACGGCACGCACCAGCTCGTCGCGCGGGGCGTCCTTGAGCAGGTAGCCGGTGGCGCCGGCCTCGATCGCGGGCAGCACGTCCCCGTCGGTGTCGAAGGTGGTCAGCACCAGCACCCGCAGCTCCGGTGCCCGCTCGCGCAGTTGCCGGATCGCCTCGACACCGCCGGTGCCGGGCATCCGCAGGTCCATCAGCACCACGTCCGGCGTCAGGGCCAGCGCCCGGTCCACCCCCTCGGCGCCGTCGCCGGCCTCGCCGACGACCTCGAAGTCCGGGTCGCCCTCGAAGACGCCGCGCAGGCCGTCACGCACGATGGGGTGGTCATCAACGATCAGCAGACGAATGGTCACAGCGCATTCTCCACCGGAACCGGCCCGGCCGTGGCCGTTGGCGTGGCCGTGGGCTGAGCGCGCAGGGCGGGGACGCTGACGCTGATCGCGGTGCCCTCACCCGGACTGCTCTCGATCTCCAGCGTGCCGCCGACCTGGCCGAGCCGGCGGCGCATCGCCGCCAGCCCGTAACTCTCGCCGCCGGTGGGCCCGTTCGCGTCGTCGGAGGGCGGGGTGAAGCCGGCGCCGTCGTCCAGGACGTCCAGCAGCACCACGTCATGGGTGTACGAGAGCGTGAGACCGGCGCGCGAGGCGCGGGCGTGCTTGGCGATGTTGGCCAGGCCCTCCTGGGCGGCCCGGAACAGCACCACCTCCAGCGCGGTGGAGAGCGTGAACGGCGCGCCGGTGATCGTCACCTGGGCCGGCACGCCCGAGGTCTGCGCCCAGCGCTCGGCCAAGCCCTGGACGGCCTCCGGCAGATGGGCCTCGACCAGCGGTCCGGGGCGCAGCGCCTGCACCGAGCGGCGGGCCTCGGTCAGGCTCTCCCGGGCCAGCCGGCGGGCGAGTTCGCGGTGCCGGGCGCGGCGCTCGGGGTCGCCGTCGAAGCGCTCGGCCGCCTCCAGCTGCGTGACGATGCCGGTCAGGCCCTGGGCGATGGTGTCGTGGATCTCGCCGGCCATCCGCTGCCGCTCGTCCAGCACCCCCGCCTCCCTGGCCTGCACCACCAACTGCGCGTGCAGGCCGGCGTTCTCCGCCATGGTCTCCCGCAGCCGCCGGTTCACCTCGGCCAACTCGTCGATCTGCTCGGCCCGTTGGCGGCTGCGCTGGTCCTCCTCGATGCTCTGGTAGGTGAGCGCGCCGGCGATCACGACGTTGACCACCACCAGCCCGGCATACAGCCCCAGCGTCGCGCCGTGCAGCGCCTGCACGCCGCCGACCTGCGTGGTGGCGATCATCGCGGCGGTGATCACGATGGCCGGCGGCCACAGCTTGCGGGGCAGCACGGCCGCTTGGAGGTAGCCGGTGAACGCGAAGAAGCCGAAGTAGGGGCTGAGCGTCACCAGCAGGCCGATCAGCACCAGCAGCCCGACGTAGAAGACCACCGCCCTGGCCCGGCGCTGCCCGCTCTCGGCGAAGCTGACGGCCATCAGCCGCTGCCAGAGCGCGGCGAGCGCCGAAAGCCCCAGGACCGCCGTGGAGAAACCGGCGCTTCCGGGGCTCAGGGCCAGCGAGAGGACTGCGGAGAGAGCCAGTCCGACGTAGGGGACGTACCGGTTGATCCAGCCGCGGAGAGCGTCCGAGGAGACGGGAGCCTTCGGAGCGGGAGTCTTGGGGTCCTGGTTCACGGTGACCATGATGGCGATCTTGTCGCGGACCGGAAGTCCCGGGGCCGCCGGGCCTACTCCCATCGGAAGGTCTTCGCGGCGACCAGGCCGGCGACCACGGTGTAGCCGGCCAGCACGAGCAGGTGCTGCCACAGCTGCCCCTCGCCGCTCCAGGCGTCCATCACCGCGCCGAACGGGATGAACTCGCAGACCCGCTGGAGCACGTGCGGCATCTGGGCGATCGGGAAGTACAGGCCGCTGGCGAAGAAGTTGAGGATCATCAGCGGCACGCCCATCGCGCTGGCGGCGCCACCGGTGCGGGCCCGCGCCGCGACCACCAGGCCCAGCGCCAGCACCGCGGTGCCGCCGAGCAGGAAAGAGACGAGGACCACGCCCGGGTTCGACGGGGTGGAGACGTGGAAGGCGAGCGCGCCGATCGCCACGATCACCGCGACACCCGCCGCGGCCAGCCCCGCGATCACCGTGACCAGCGCGGCGAGCATGCCGGCGGCCGGCACCGGGCTGACCGACAGCCTGCGCAGCACGTCCTTCTCGCGGTAGGCGGCCATGGTCATCGGCAGTGCGGTGAAGCCCAGGAAGAGCGGGACCATCGCGGCGAGCGTCGGCACGTAGACGTCGATCACCCGCTTGCCGCCCAGCGTGGCCGCCGCGGTCTGGAAGGCCGGGATGTTGCCGAACAGGATCACCAGCACGATCGGCAGGCCGAGCCAGATCGCGGCGACCGGCTCGCGCAGCAGCAGCTTGGCCTGGGTGACGGTCAGGGTGCGGAAACCGCGGCGGGGCATGCTCAGGGCGGGCAGGCTAAGCATGGACATGTCAGTAGCTCCTTGAAGGTGGGGCGCGATCGGGGCAGGGCGGGGTGGAAAGGGGCGGGTCAGTGCGCGTCGGTGTGGGCGGTCAGCGCGATGAACGCGTCGTCCAGGCTGGCCTGTTCGACCCGCAGGTCGGCGGCGATGATCTGCCGGCGGGCCAGCTGCGAGGTGACCACGTGCACCAGGTTCCCGGTGCCGGTGATCTCGACCACCGGCCCGTGCCAGCTCAGCCCGGTCACCTCGGGCAGCGAGCGCAGCACCTCCTCGTCCAGCGGGGCCGACGGTCGGAACCGCATCCGCTGCTGCCGGCCGGCCAGCGCGGCCAGCCCGGCCGGGGTGTCCACCGCGACCACCCGGCCGCCGTCGATCAGCGCGACCCGGTCGCAGAGCCGCTCGGCCTCCTCCATGAAGTGGGTGACCAGCAGCACGGTGACACCGGCGTCGCGGATCTGCTCGACCAGCTCCCAGGTGGTGCGGCGGGCGTGCGGGTCCAGGCCGGTGGTCAGCTCGTCCAGCACCACCGCCTTCGGGTTGCCGATCATGGCCAACGCGATCGCCAGGCGCTGCTTCTGGCCGCCGGAGAGCTTCTTGTAGCGGGCGTCCGCCTTGTCGGCCAGACCGAGCCGGTTCATCAGCTCGACCGGGTCGGCCGGGTCCCGGTAGAACGACGCGTACAGGTCGAGCGCCTCACGGACCTTCAGCTTGTCCGGCAGGCCGCTCTCCTGGAGCTGGACGCCGAGCACCTGGCGCAGCGCGTCGCGCCGGCGGACCGGGTCGAGGCCGAGCACCGAGAGCCGGCCGCCGTCCGGCCTGCGCAGACCGGCCAGGCACTCGACGGTGGTGGTCTTGCCGGCGCCGTTCGGGCCGAGGATCCCGAAGATCTCGCCCTGCTCGACCTGGAACGACACGTCGTGCACGGCCGTCTCGTGCCCGTACCGCTTGTTCAGGTGCTCGACCTCGATGACCGCCATGACCGGTTCCCCCTCTGCTGTGTCCCGCTGCCGCGTCCTGCTGCTCTCTCGCTGTGACACCAGAATCCCGCGCGGGGGCGGCGCGGCGGATCGACCGGAAGGCTCGCGTGGCGACCGATCAGGCTGATCCCCGGCATCAACCGATCGGTTGATGCCGGGGTGCCTGGAGTGCCTGAGGTGCCCGGCCAGGAATGCGGCGCCGGCCGGGCCGGTTCGAGTAGGCATGAGCGACTACCGGGACAAGGCGGCCGTCCGCGAGATCCTCACCGGCACCGGGGACACCTGGGCCGTGGTGGGCCTCTCCACCAACCAGCGCCGCGCGGCGTACGGCGTGGCGCAGGTGCTGCAGCGGTACGGCAAACGGATCGTGCCTGTGCACCCCAAGGCCGAGACGGTCCTCGGCGAGCAGGGGTACGCCTCGCTCGCCGAGATCCCGTTCAAGGTCGATGTGGTGGACGTCTTCGTGAACAGCGAGCTGGCCGGCGAGGTCGCCGACCAGGCGGTGGCGGCCGGCGCGGACGCGGTCTGGTTCCAGCTGGGCGTGCTCGACGAAGCCGCCTACCAGCGGACCACGGCCGCCGGGCTGACGATGGTGATGGACGTCTGCCCGGCGATCGAGATCCCGCTGCTCTAGCGCCTGTCGCGTTCCAGCCGGGCCGGCCGGCCGCTCAGCCGTCCAGCTGGGCGAGCGTGGCGATCGACGGCCGGCGGGTGCGGCGCAGCTCGCGCGCCACGCCCTCGGCGTCGCGCAGCACCCGCACCGCGTTTCCCCAGGTCAGCTTCGCCAGGTCGACCTCGGACCAGCCGCGCCCGAGCAGCTCGGCGATCAGGTTCGGGTAGCCGGAGACGTCCTCCAGGCCGGCCGGCAGGAAGGCCGTGCCGTCGTAGTCGCCGCCCAGGCCCAGGTGGTCGATGCCAGCCACCTCGCGCATGTGGTCCAGGTGGTCGGCGACGGTGGCCACGGTCGCGATCGGGCGTGGGTTCTCGGCCTCGAAGGCGTGCAGCACCTCCATCGCGTCCGGGGTGTGCGCCAGGTGGTGGAAGCCGCGCGCCTCCAGCGCCTTGCCGGCCCGCTCCACCCACTCCCAGGCGTCGGCGAGCACGAACTGCGGCACGAAGGTGGCCATCGCGACGCCGCCGTTGGCGGGCAGCTGCGCCAGCACGTCGTCCGGGATGTTGCGCGGGTGGGCGCAGACCGCGCGCGAGGAGGAGTGCGAGAAGATCACCGGCGCCTCGGTGACCCGCAGCGCCGCGCGCATGGTGTCGGCCGAGGTGTGCGAGAGGTCCACCAGCATGCCGAGCCGGTTCATCTCGCGGACCACCTCCTCGCCGAACCTGGTCAGCCCGCCGTGGGCCGGCTCGTCGGTCGCGGAGTCGGCCCACGGCACGTTGTCGTTGTGAGTCAGCGTCATGTAGCGCACGCCGAGCTCGTACAGCGCACGCAGCGTGGCCGGCGAGGAGTTGATGCTGTGGCCGCCCTCGGCGCCCATCAGCGAGGCGATCCTGCCCTCGACCCGGGCGGCCTCCAGCTCGTCGGCCGAGGCGGCCAGCCGCAGCCGGTCCGGGAAGCGGGCGACCAGCGCCCGGACGAAGTCGATCTGCTCCAGCGTGGCGCTGACCGCGGCGTCCCCCGCGAGGCGGGAGGGGACGTAGACGGACCAGAACTGCGCACCGACCCCGCCGGCTCGCAGCCGGTCGAGGTCGGTGTGCAGCTTGTCGCGCTGATCGGCCGCCAGGTCGAGGGCGTCCAGGTCGTAGCCGACCAGGTTGCGCATCGCCCAGGGCAGGTCGTTGTGACCGTCCACCACGGGCGACTCGGCGAGCAGGAGGCGGGCGCGGTCGAGAAGTTCGGGAGTCATGCCCCCATGGTTACTACGTCCCGACCGCGGTTACCACGTGGCACACATGGCGCACATGGCGCGTGCGGCTGCTACTTGGCGAAGCCGAAGGACTGCGAGCCCGCGACCTTGGCGCGCAGCTTCTTGCCCTTCTCGGTCGCCTGGGCGTTCAGCTCGGCCTGGAACTCGGTCATCCGCTCCAGCAGTTCCGGGTCGAACGCGGCGAGCGTGCGCACCGCGAGCAGGCCGGCGTTGCGGGCGCCGGCCACCGAGACGGTGGCGACCGGCACGCCGGCCGGCATCTGGACGATCGAGAGCAGGCTGTCCATGCCGTCCAGGTAGCGCAGCGGCACCGGGACGCCGATCACCGGCAGCGGGGTCACCGAGGCGAGCATGCCCGGCAGGTGGGCGGCGCCGCCGGCGCCCGCGATGATCGCCTTCAGGCCGCGCCGGTGCGCCTGCTCGCCGTACTCGATCATCTCGCGCGGCATCCGGTGCGCGGAGAGCACGTTGACCTCGTACGGCACCTCGAACTCGTCGAGCGCCTGGGCGGCGGCCTCCATCACGGACCAGTCGGAGTCGGAACCCATGGCGATGCCGACGAGCGGCGTGGTGCTGCTGGTCATTCGGTGATCGTGCCTCTCAGGTAGGCGGCCGCGTGCCGCGCCCGCTCGCGCACGTCTTCGAGGTCGTCCCCGAAGACGGTGACGTGACCGACCTTGCGGCCGGGCTTCACGTCCTTGCCGTACATGTGGATCCGCAGGCCCGGGTCACGGGCCATGCAGTGCAGGAACGCGTGGTACATGTCGGGGTAGTCGCCGCCGAGCACGTTGACCATCACGGTCCACTTGGCGCGCGGGCGCGGGTCGCCGAGCGGCAGGTCGAGCACCGCCCGCAGGTGGTTCTCGAACTGCGAGGTGACCGCGCCGTCGATCGACCAGTGGCCGGAGTTGTGCGGGCGCATCGCGAGCTCGTTGACCAGCAGCCGGCCGTCCCGGGTCTGGAACAGCTCGACGGCCAGGTGGCCGGTGATGTCCAGCTCGCCGGCGATCCGCAGCGCGAGCGCCTGGGCCTCGCCGGCCAGCGCCGAGTCCAGGTCGGGGGCCGGGGCGGTGACCTCGGCGCAGACGCCGTTCTCCTGGAGGCTCTCCACCACCGGGTAGGAGACCGCCTGGCCGCTGGGCGAGCGGACCACGTTCGCGGCGAGCTCGCGCAGGAAGTCCACCTTCTCCTCGGCCAGCACCGGGACGCCGGCCAGGAACGGGTCCCGCGCCTGCTCCTCGTCGGCCACCACCCAGACGCCCTTGCCGTCGTAGCCGCCGCGCACGGTCTTCAGGACGACGGGGTAGCCCTCGCCCTCGTTCGCGAAGGCGGTGACGTCGGCCGGGTCGGCGACCAGGCGGTGGCGCGGGCAGGGGGCACCGATCGAGTCGAGCTTGGCCCGCATCACGCCCTTGTCCTGCGCGTTGACCAGCGCGTCCGGGCCCGGACGGACCGCGATGCCCTCGGCCTGGAGCGCGCGCAGGTGCTCGGTCGGCACGTGCTCGTGGTCGAAGGTCACCACGTCGCAGTCGGCGGCGAAGCGGCGCAACGTCTCCAGATCGCGGTAGTCGCCGAGCACGGTGTCGGCGACCACCTGGGCCGCCGAGTCCTGCGGGGTGTCGGCGAGGACCTTGAACCGCACGCCGAGCGGGATCCCCGCCTGGTGTGCCATGCGGGAGAGCTGCCCGCCGCCGATCATGCCTACCACGGGAAATTTGGCGCTGCCCTGAATTCTCACGTTGCCAGGATATCGGCCGGTCGGGAGGGGTCCGCCCACGGGCGCGGGCGGCTTGCGCGTTCGTGTGCCGGCCGACGGCGCTCGACGGCCGCACGGAAGCCGGTAGCCTGGATGGTCGGACCCCGCTGAGCACTGCTACCGCACAGGTGCCGGGACGGGGACTCGCGGCGCGCGGCCGGACCGCGCGCGGACGCGCCCCGCTCGGCAACCAGGCACAGGAGACCTCCTCGGATGACCGTGACCAATTCCCACCGGCGCCCCTCCCTGCTCCAGCGCGTGCGCGGCGCCTCCGGTGAGGTCGTGAAGTTCGGCATAGTCGGGCTCGTCGGCATGGCGGTGAACTTCGGCGTCACGAACGCCGTGCTGCACGCCACCGGCTGGGCGCCGGTGCGCTCCTCGGTGATCGGCACCCTGGTGGCGATCGTGGTCAACTACCTCGGCTACCGCTACTGGGTCTACCGCGACAGCGACGCGGCCTCGCGGCGCCGCGAGATCACGCTCTTCCTGATCTTCAGCGCCATCGGCATGCTGATCGAGAACGGCACCCTCTGGATCGCCACGTACCAGCTGGGGCTGCACGGCACGGTCGCGACCAACGGCGCCAAGATGGTCGGCACCGTGCTGGGCACGCTGTTCCGGTTCTTCTCGTACCGCACCTGGGTGTTCAAGGCGATGCCGGAGCTGGCCGAGCACGAGCACCAGGCGAGCGCGCCGGCGGCGGGTTCCCCGGTCGTGGTGGCCCAGGCCGAGCGGTTCCTGGCCGACGGCGACCCGGTGAAGTACCTCAACCACTAGAGCCCGTCTGCCGGGCCCTACTCGCACTACTCGCCCTACTCGTCAGCCGTACCGCTGCTGCCGCGCTCACTGCGCGGCAGGAAGAGCGCGAAGACCGGCGGCTTGAGCGAGAGCAGCTCCAGCCGCCCGCCGTCCGCCTCGGCCAGGTCCCGCGCGACGGCGAGTCCGATGCCGGTGGAGTTGCGGCCACTGACCGTCCGTTCGAACACCCGGTTGCCGAGCTCGGCCGGCACGCCCGCGCCCTCGTCCTGCACCTCGACCACCACCGAGCCGCCCGACGGCCGCACCCGCAGCGTGACCGTGCCGGCGCCGTGCATCAGCGAGTTCTCGATCAGCGTGGCCAGCACCTGGGAGACCGTGCCCGGGGTGCCCATCGCGATGACCCCGGCCAGCCCCTCGATCACCAGCCGCCGCGCCGAGCTGCGCATGGTCGCCGCCCACTCCTCGCGCTGCTGCTTGATCACCTCGTCCAGCTCGAAACCGGCCGCGCTGGGGCCGTGCGCGTCACGCTGGTTGGTGAGCAGCCGCTGCACCACGTCGGTCAGCCGCTCGACCTGCTGCAGCGCGATGGTGGCCTCCTCGCGGACGGTCTCCGGCTGGTGGGCCAGCGCGGTGATCTCCTCCAGCCGCATGGAGAGCGCGGTGAGCGGGGTGCGCAGCTGGTGCGAGGCGTCGGCGGCGAGCCGTCGCTCGGCGGTGAGCATCCGGCCGATCCGCTCGGCGCTGGCGTCCAGCACCTCGGCCACCCGGTCGAGTTCGGGCACGCCGAAGCGGCGGTCGCGCGGGCGCGGGTCGCCGGAGCCGAGCCGCTCGGCGGTCTCGGCGAGGTCGGTGAGCGGCCGGGCCAGCCGGCGGGCCTGCCAGACGGCGAGCGCGACCGCGGCCTGGACGGCGAGCAGCGCGACCAGGCCGAGCAGCAGCAGCATGTTGCCGATCTCGTGATCGACGTCCGAGCGGGACTGTTCGACCGTCACGGTCTCGCCGCCGGCACCGACCTCGCTGGCCGTCAGCGGGTTGCTGCCGCTCGGCCGGGTGCCGGCGATGATCAGCGGCTGGCCGGGGATCCGGATCTCGGCGTAGCTGCCCTCGGTGACCTGGGACTTGATCCGCTCCCCGGTCACCGGCTCACCGGCCGCCGGCCGGCTCTCCACCAGCCCGAGCAGCCGCACCGCGGCGGCGTCCACCCGGGCCTGCGCCGAGTTGACGATGCTCTGCTTCTCCACCAGCGCGAGCGGCACGCAGAACACCACCACGACCACCAGCACCACGCCGAGCAGCGAGTTGATCATCCTGCGCTTCACGCGGTGGAGCCCTCAGTTCAGTTCTTCTCGAAGCGGAAGCCGACGCCGCGGACGGTGGCGATGTAGCGCGGGTTGGTCGCGTCGTCGCCGAGCTTCTTGCGCAGCCAGGAGATGTGCATGTCCAGGGTCTTGGTGGAGGTCCACCAGGTGGTGTCCCAGACCTGGCGCATGATGTCCTCGCGGGTCACCACCCGGCCCGCGTCCCGGACCAGCACCCGGAGCAGTTCGAACTCCTTCGCGGAGAGGGTCAGTTCCTCCTCGCCGACCCAGGCGCGATGGGACTCGATGTCGATCCGGACGCCGTGCGCGCCGGTGGAGAGCGAGTCGACGTTGCCGCGGCGCAGCAGGGCGCGGACCCGGGCGAGCAGTTCGGCCAGGCGGAACGGCTTCGTCACGTAGTCGTCGGCGCCGGCGTCCAGGCCGACCACGGTGTCCACCTCGTCCGCGCGGGCGGTGAGCACGAGGACCGGGCAGCTCTTGCCGTCCGCACGGAGCCGGCGGCAGACCTCCAGGCCGTCCATGTGGGGCAGACCGAGGTCGAGGACGACCAGGTCGACCTCCTCCTCCAGCCCTGCCGCCAGGGCGGCGGGACCGTCCTCGCGGACGAGCACCTCGTAGCCCTCGCGGCGCAGCGCGCGGGCCAGCGGTTCCGAGATAGCCGGGTCGTCCTCGGCGAGCAGCACACAGGTCATGGGGCGATGGTAGTCCGCCCGGGCCCGGCCGATCAGTCCCGCGTGGCGGCCCGGTGACCGACCGTCGGCGTTGCGGGTGTGAACTAGTTCACAGGCGGTAGTCACCGGATAACGGTCACATCTCGCATTCATTCGGCGACACGCCCGGACCTACCGAAGAATCCACTGTTCGACCTTGGCTTCGAAGGAGCGATTGGCGCCGTACCATCGATTGCGGCAAGGTAAGTGAACGACGGCTTACATGCCCGTTACCGACTTGATGTCCTTTGTCCGGCCATGTCGTGAAAACCCGGACGTACAGTGGTCCAGTCCCCGTGTCACACGCCGTGGACACCCCACCTGCCCGAGCAGCGAGCAGGAGCTCCCCGGCGTTCGGACGCGCCCGTCCCACCCCCCTTATGGACGGGGCCGCGTCCCAGACAGTCAGGCAAGGAACAAATCACTCATGGCGTCAACCACCACCTTGGACGCCGGCGCACAGCCGGTCGCCCCTTCTGGCGGCAAGACCTTCTTCGGGCACCCCCGGGGACTCGCCACGCTCTTCATGACGGAGACCTGGGAGCGGTTCAGCTTCTACGGCATGCGGGCCCTGCTCGTGCTCTACATGACGGCCGGCGTCGCCCACGGCGGCCTCGGCATGAAGGCCGCACTCGCGGCCGCGATCTACAGCGTTTACAACGCCATGGTGTACCTGCTCGCCCTGCCGGGCGGCTGGATCGCCGACCGCTTCCTCGGCGCCCGCAAGACGGTCGCCTTCGGCGGCGCGATCATCATGATCGGCCACTTCCTGCTGGCCGTGCCGGTCGAGTCGTCGTTCTTCGTCGGCCTGGTCTTCATCGCGGTCGGCTCCGGCCTGCTGAAGGCCAACATCTCGACCATGGTCGGCCACCTCTACGAGGGCCCGAACGACCCGCGTCGTGACGGTGGCTTCACCATCTTCTACATGGGCATCAACCTCGGTGCCTTCCTGGCGCCGCTGGTCATCGGCACGGTCGGCCAGAGCGTCAACTGGCACCTCGGGTTCGCGCTCGCCGGCATCGGCATGGCGCTGGGCCTGGGCCAGTACCTGCTCGGCACCCGCCACCTGAGCCCGAAGAGCAGCGTCGTCAACTCGCCGATCACCCCGGTCGAGAAGAGCGCGATCCTGCGCAAGGCCGGCCTCTGGCTGGCGGCGGCCGTGGTCTTCTACGGCGTCGTGGTGGCCACCGGCCACTTCACCATCGACTGGGCGGTCTGGCCGCTGTCGATCGCCGGCATCGCGATCCCGGTGATCGTCTTCGCCCGGATCAAGCGGGACAAGGACCTCGACGAGACCGACCAGTCGAAGATCCGCGGCTTCGTGTGGCTCTTCGTGGTCGCCGCCGTGTTCTGGATGATCTACGACCAGTCCGGCTCCACGCTGAGCGTCTTCGCCGACCAGAGCACCAAGCTGTCGATCTTCGGCGGGCACTTCCCGTCCAGCTGGTTCCAGTCGCTGAACCCGCTGTACATCATGGCGCTGGCCCCGGTCTTCGCCTGGCTCTGGGTCTGGCTGGCACAGCGCGCCAAGAACCCCAGCACCACGATGAAGTTCGCCATCGGCCTGCTGCTGATCGGTGCCTCGTTCCTGGTCATGATGCTGGCGATCGCGGCGGCCAGCGGTGGCCACAAGGTCAGCCCGCTCTGGCTGGCGCTGGTCTACCTGGTCCAGACGGTCGGCGAGCTGACGCTCTCCCCGGTCGGCCTGTCCGTCACCACCAAGCTGGCCCCGGCGAAGTACGCCAGCCAGATGATGGGCATCTGGTTCCTCGCCGTCACCGCCGGAGACTGCACCGCGGCCATCATCCAGCTGGGCATGAGCGACAACGCCGTGAACAGCACCTGGTACTTCGCCGTGCAGGGCGTGGCGGCCATCCTGGCCGGCGTCGCGCTGTGGATGTACCGCAAGAAGGTCGTCAAGCTGATGGGCAACGTGCACTGATGTGACCTGTTGATCCAATGCGTCGGGCCGGTACCCAGTGGGTGACTGCCCCACGAACCGGAGTAACAAGGTCAAGGCTCCCCCCCCCCCACA
>NZ_JBWXUE010000021.1:87257-97743 GCF_057158765.1 Kitasatospora sp. NEAU-69 | reverse complement strand
GTGGAACCTGTGGACCAAGTGCGTAGGACGGGCCCCAGGTGGGCACCGCCCCGACGCATTGGATCAACAGGGTCAGAGCTCCCGCACCCCCGCGCGCCAGACGGCGGCGGTGAGCGGGACGCCCGGGCGGTAGGCCAGGTGGACCGGGGACGGCGCGTCGAGCAGCAGCAGGTCGGCGCGGGTGCCGGGGGCGATCCGGCCCACGTCGGTGCGGCGCAGCGCACGGGCGCCGCCGGCGGTGGCGGCGTGCACGGCCTCGTCCGGGGTCATGCCCATCTCGCGGACCGCGACCGCGATGCAGAAGGCCATCGAACTGGTGAAGCTGGAGCCCGGGTTGCAGTCGGTGGAGAGCGCGACGGTGGCGCCCGCGTCGAGCAGCCGGCGCGCGTCGGGGTACGGCGCGCGGGTGGAGAACTCGGCGCCGGGCAGCAGCGTGGCGACGGTGCCGGAGCCGGCGAGCGCGGCGACGTCCGCGTCGGTCAGGTGGGTGCAGTGGTCGGCCGAGGCCGCGCCGAGTTCGACGGCGAGCTGCACGCCGGGCCCGTACGAGAGCTGGTTGGCGTGCACCCGCGGGGTCAGCCCGCGCTCGATGCCGGCGGTCAGCACGGCGCGGGCCTGGTCGCCGTCGAAGGCGCCGTTCTCGCAGAAGACGTCCACCCAGCGGGCGTGCGGGGCGCAGGCGTCCAGCATCTCGCCGGTGACCAGGTCCACGTAGCCCGCCGGGTCGTCGGCGAACTCGGGCGCCACCACGTGCGCGCCGAGGTAGGTGGTCTCGGGGGTGTGCGTGGCGGCGATCCGCAGCGCGCGGGCCTCGTCCTCGACGGTCAGGCCGTAGCCGGACTTGCACTCGATCGTGGTGGTGCCCTGGCGCAGCGCCTCGCCGACGAACCGGGCCAGGTTGGCGTCCAGTTCGGCGTCCGAGGCGGCCCGGGTGGCCGCCACCGTGGTGCGGATGCCGCCCGCGGTGTAGGCCTGGCCGGACATCCGGGCGTTGAACTCGGCGGTGCGGTCGCCGGCGAAGACCAGGTGCGCGTGCGAGTCCACGAAGCCGGGCAGCAGCGCCCGGCCGGCCGCGTCCACCACCTGGTCGGCGGCGGGGGCGTCGGCGGCGCGGCCGGTCCAGGTGATCACCGAGCCGTCCACCACCACGGCGGCCTGCTCGACCAGACCGAGCAGGCCGGGGTGCGAGGGGTCGTTGGTGACCAGGGTGCCGATGTTGGTGATCAGGGTGCTGCTCACGGCGGCCTTTCGGGGAAGCGGTGCGTCAGGGAACCAGCACGTCAGGGAAGCAGTGCGGTGATGGAGGTGTGCAGGGCGGCGGCGGCGTCCGGGATCAGCTGGTGCACCCCGTCGGCGACGATCTGACGGCCGCCGACCACCACGTGCCGCACGTCCGCCGCCGAGGCGGCGAAGACCGCGGTCTCGGCGCCCAGGCGCGGCGTCGGCCCGGCGGTGCGCACCGAGTCGAGCGCGAGCACGGTGAAGTCGGCGAGTGCGCCGGCCTCGATCCGGCCGGCCTCCGGCCAGCCGAGCGAGGCGTGACCGTCCTCGGTGCCGGCCCGCAGCAGCGCGTTGGCGGTCCAGTGGCCGCGGGTGCGGGTACGCAGCCGCTCGTTCAGCTCCAGCGCGCGGGCCTCCTCGAACGGGTCGATCACCGCGTGGCTGTCGCTGCCCAGCGTGACCGGGCAGCCGCCGCTGGCCAGCGTGCGGGCCGGGCCGATGCCGTCCGCGAGGTCGCGTTCGGTGGTCGGGCACATGCAGATCACCGTGGAGGAGTCGGTGAGGAGCTTGACGTCCTCCTCGGTCAGGTGGGTCGCGTGCACCGCGCTGGTGCGCGGGCCGAGCACGCCATGGTCGGCGAGCAGCCGGGTCGGGGTGACGCCGTGCGCGGTCAGGCAGGCGTCGTTCTCGGCGGTCTGCTCGGAGAGGTGGACGTGCAGCGGCGCCTTGCGCATCTTGGCCCAGTGCGCGACCGTGCCGAGCTGTTCGGCCGGGACGGCGCGCACCGAGTGGATCGCCGCGCCGATCCGGGCGTGCGGCCGGTCGGTCAGCTTGGCCGCCCGCTCGGCCCAGGCGTCCGCGTCGCCGTCGCCGAACCGCAGCTGCGGCTTGGTCAGCTCGGCGCCGAAGCCGGAGGAGAGGTAGCAGGTGTCCAGCAGCGTGATCCGGATGCCGGCCCGGGCGGCGGCCTCGATCAGCGCCTCGCCCATCGCGTTCGGGTCGCTGTAGCGGGCGCCGCCGGGCGCGTGGTGCAGGTAGTGGAACTCGCCGACCGCCGTGATGCCGGCCAGCGCCATCTCGGCGTAGACGGCGGTGGCCAGCGCCAGGTAGCTGTCCGGGTCGAGCGCGCCGGCGAAGCGGTACATGGTGTCGCGCCAGGTCCAGAACGTGCCGGAGCCGACCTGGACGGTGCCGCGCAGCGCCCGGTGGAACGCGTGCGAGTGCGCGTTCGCCTGGCCGGGCACCAGCAGGCCCGCCAGGCGCACCGCGCCGGGCGGGCAGGGGCCGCTGTCCGGCGTGACCTTGGCGATCCGGCCGTCGGCGGCCACCTCGATCAGCACGTCCGGCTCCACCACCGGGCCGTTCACGTGCGGCAGCCAGGCGTGCTGAGCCCAGAAAGTCCGCGCCACCGACGTGCTGTGCGCCGCCGACGGGCTGGGTGAGGCCGACGGGCTCTGCGTCACTGACATGCCAGGTCCTCCAAGACGTCGGCGAGCGCCGACACGCCCGCGAGGCAGTCGCCCTCCTCGGCGTACTCGGACGGGGAGTGCGAGACGCCGCTCGGGTTACGTACGAACAGCATGGCGGTCGGGACGGCGGATGCCAGGATCCCCGCGTCGTGTCCCGCGCCGGTGGGCAGCACCGGGACGCCGCCGAGCGTGCGCACCAGGCGGTCACGCAGCGGGACGTCGAAGTCCACCACCGGCGTGTACGACTCGCGGGTCAGCTCGACCTTGACGCCGTCCCGCTCGCCGCGCTCGTCGGCGGCGAGCCGGATCTGCTCGACCAGCTCGGTCAGCGTCGCCTCGTCGGCCGCCCGGGAGTCCAGCCAGCCGCGCACCAGCGAGGCGATCGCGTTGGTGCCGTTCGGCTCGACCGCGACCTTGCCGAAGGTGGCCAGCGCACCGGCCAGCTTCGCCTTCTTGCGGGCCGCGAGCACGGTGTTGGCGTACGTCAGCATCGGATCGCGGCGGTCCTCGATCCGGGTGGTGCCGGCGTGGTTGGCCTCGCCGTGGAAGTCGAAGCGCCAGCGCCCGTGCGGCCAGATCGCGCCGGCCACGCCGACCGGCTGGTCCTCGGCGAGGTAGCGGCCCTGCTCGACGTGGAGTTCGACGAACGCGCCGATCCGGGAGATCCGGTCGTCGTCGGCGCCGATCACGGTCGGGTCGTAGCCGGCCCGCTCCATCGCGTCGGGCAGCCGGACGCCGTCGGCGTCGCGCAGCGCGTACGCCTGGTCCTGGGTCAGCAGTCCGGCGCTGAGCCGGGAGCCGATGCAGGCCACGCCGAACCGCGCGCCCTCCTCGTCACCGAAGTTGACGATCGCCAGCGGCTTGTCGAACCGGGCGCCGCGCGAGCGCAGTTCGTCGAGCGCGGCGAAGGAGGAGACGACGCCGAGCGGGCCGTCGAAGGCGCCGCCGTCCGGCACCGAGTCCAGGTGCGAGCCGGTGACGATCGCGCCCGGCGCGGTCGGATCACCGAGCCAGGCCCACTGGTTGCCGTTGCGGTCCAGCTCGTAGGTGAGGCCGCGGGACCGGGCCTGGTCCTCGAACCAGGCCCGGCACTCGGCGTCCGCACCGTTCCAGGCGTGCCGGCGGTAGCCGCCGGAGGCGGCGGAGCGGCCCACGGGGAGCAGCTCCGCCCACATCTGTTCGAAGGACGGGGGGTTGAAGGTCACAGCTCACCCATCGGGATGCGGACGCCGCGCTCGTTCGCGACCTCGTCGGCGCGGTCGTAGCCGGCGTCCACGTGCCGGATGACGCCCATGCCCGGGTCGTTGGTGAGCACCCGGCGGATCTTCTCGCCCGCCAGCGCGGTGCCGTCGGCGACCGTGACCTGACCGGCGTGGATCGAGCGGCCGATGCCGACGCCGCCGCCGTGGTGGATGGAGACCCAGGACGCGCCGGAGGCGACGTTGACCATGGCGTTCAGCAGCGGCCAGTCGGCGATCGCGTCGGAGCCGTCCAGCATCGCCTCGGTCTCGCGGTACGGCGAGGCGACCGAGCCGCAGTCCAGGTGGTCGCGGCCGATCACGATCGGCGCGGAGAGCTCGCCGCTGGCGACCATGTCGTTGAAGCGCTCGCCGGCCTTGTCGCGCTCGCCGTAGCCGAGCCAGCAGATCCGCGCCGGCAGACCCTGGAAGTGCACCTTCTCCTGGGCCATCTTGATCCAGCGGTGCAGCGACTCGTTCTCCGGGAACAGGTCGAGCACGGCCTTGTCGGTCTTGGCGATGTCCTGCGCGTCGCCGGAGAGCGCGGCCCAGCGGAACGGGCCCTTGCCCTCGCAGAACAGCGGGCGGATGTACGCCGGGACGAAGCCCGGGAACGCGAACGCCCGGTCGTAGCCGGCCAGCTGGGCCTCGCCACGGATCGAGTTGCCGTAGTCGAAGACCTCGGCGCCGGCGTCCTGGAAGCCGACCATCGCCTCGACGTGCTTGGCCATCGACTCGCGCGAGCGGACGGTGAACTCGGCCGGCTTCTCGGCGGCGTAGGTCGCCATGTCGTCGAACGAGACGCCGATCGGCAGGTAGCTCAGCGGGTCGTGCGCGCTGGTCTGGTCGGTGACGATGTCGATCGGCGCGTCCATCGCGAGCAGCTGCGGGAACAGCTCCGCGGCGTTGCCGAGCAGGCCGATCGAGAGCGGCTGCTTCTTGTCACGGGCGGCGGTGGCGAGCTCCAGCGCGTGGCTGAGGTTCTTGGCCTCGACGTCGAGGTAGCGGTGCTCGATCCGGCGGGAGATCCGGGACGGGTCGCAGTCGATACAGATCGCCACGCCACCGTTCATGGTGACGGCCAGCGGCTGGGCGCCGCCCATGCCACCGAGGCCGGCGGTGAGCGTGATGGTGCCCTCGAGGGTGCCGTTGAACTTCTTGTTCGCGACGGCGGCGAAGGTCTCGTAGGTGCCCTGAAGGATGCCCTGGGTGCCGATGTAGATCCACGACCCGGCGGTCATCTGGCCGTACATGGTGAGCCCGAGGTTCTCCAGCCGGCGGAACTCCTCCCAGTTGGCCCAGTCGCCGACCAGGTTGGAGTTGGCGATCAGCACCCGCGGCGCCCACTCGTGCGTCTGCATCACGCCGACCGGCCGGCCGGACTGGACCAGCATGGTCTCGTCCTGCTTCAGCGTCTGCAGCGTGCGCACCATCGCGTCGAACGAGCGCCAGTCACGCGCGGCCTTGCCGGTGCCGCCGTAGACGACCAGCTTGGACGGGTGCTCGGCCACCTCGGGGTCGAGGTTGTTCATCAGCATCCGCAGCGCGGCTTCCTGCTGCCATCCCTGGGTGCTGAGCTTCGTACCACGCGCCGCGCGAACCTCACGCGGGCCACTCGTCTGCTGCTCCGCCATGCTGCCGGCCTCCTTGCGGATGGATTCATTCAGGATTTCTCAGACTGAATATATCCAATCAATCAGTCTTCGACCAGACCCCGCACCCATCTGATCAGCGCCCGACTTCGCACCCCTCCGGGCACTACCCTGAAACCGGCGAACGCCAGCCACTTGGCCCAGCCCACAGTGACGGCAGCCCACAGTGACGCCGCCCCGGCGTAGAAGGCGCTCCCAGCGCAGAAGGCGCTCGCGCAGTCCGCTCAGGCCGCTTCGTCGCCGTCCCAGTCGATGCCGATCTCGGCAAGCCAGGCACGGTCGCGTTCGGCGGTGACGGCCGGGTCGACCGGGAGCATGGGGAGGGACGGCGGGCGGGGGATCTCCTGGATCGGGCCCAGGCCGTAGCGTTCGGCGGCGGCCGCGCCCGGATCGGTGGCGACCAGGCCGATGTGGACCGCGGACTCGTCACCCGGATCGAGGACACTCTGGCGGGGTTCGGGCGGGCCGAAGAGTGCCACCCGGCGGCCGCAGGCGGGGCAGGCCCACTCCTCCGCTCCGGAGGAGAGCCGGCCGACTCGTCTCATCTCGTGGATCACGCGCATGGCGGACACCCCCGTTCGTCCTGAGAAGGGGATGCCCGGGTCGTCGTGCGGCTACTCCAGGAACAGCCCACGAGCTGCGGCGGACTGTTCGATCGACTCCAACCGGGCTTCGGCGCCCGGGAGTTCGTCGCACATCGTCTGCAGCAGCACGCGGCCGAGCACCATCGGCGCGCAGGCGGTGTCGAAGACCAGACCGGTGCCGACCTCGGCGGGCAGCATCAGGTCGGAGAGCTTGCCGACCGGCGCGAAGGCGCTGTCCGCGACGGTGAGCACGGTCAGGCCGCACTCCCGGGCGACGCCGAGCGCGTCCATCAGCTCGCGCGGGTAGCGCGGCAGCGCGAAGCAGAGCAGCGCGGAGGCACCGGCCGCGGCGCACTGTTCGATCCGGTCGGCGAGCATGCTGCCGCCCTCGTCGAGCAGCCGGATGTCCGGGTGCACCTTGGCCGCGAAGTAGGCGAAGCCGCGGGCCTGCGCGGAGGCGGCGCGCAGCCCGAGCACCGGCAGCGGCCGGGAGGCGGCGAGCAGCCGGCCCGCCCGGACGATCGGCTCGGGGTCGGCCAGCAGATCGGCCAGCCGGCGCAGGTGCGCGATCTCGGCGAGCACGGCCTGCTGGTGCTCGTTGCGGACCACCTCGGCGGGCGTCTCCGGCGCGACCGACTCGCCGCCGCCGAGCTCGCGCAGCCGCTTGCGCAGCGCGGGGTAGCCGTCGTAGCCGAGCGCGACCGCGAACCGGGTGACCGAGGGCTGGCTGACGCCGGCCAGCTCGGCGACCTCCACGCTGGACAGGAACGGCGCCTCGGCGGCGTGCCGGACCAGCGCGTGCGCGATCCGGCGCTGGGTCGGGGTCAGCCGGTGGCCGTCGAAGAGCTCCAGCAGACGGGCGGACGGACCCGGCACGGGCTCGGCGTTCGCGGTCATCAGGGGTCCCTTCGGAGTGGGCGGACCGGGGGCGGTCGCTCGACTGTGCAGCAGGTGGGGCGCAGGGGCAATGATGTCTCGCGGGACGGACTGCCCGCGCCGCGCCCTCCGTGCCCCGCCCGCGGCAGCACCCGGGGCCCTCAGGGGTTCCCCTGATTTCCCCCTGAGAGCCCGGCCACCGAGTAGACCGGCGGACCGCGCAAGGCGCAGGCTGGTCCTCATGGAGTCGTACCGCGATGAGCGCCCGTCCTTGCAGAAGGACCACCCGTCCGAGTTGAAGCGCGACCTTGAGGCCGCCCTGCACACCCGCAAGGAACTCGGCGCCGAGTACGAGTCGGAGCTGGTCGACTCGTTCTTGTCCCGGGTAGACGCCCGGCTGGACGCCCGGGTCGAGCAGCGGGTCGCCGAGCGGCTGAACCGGTACGAGGAGGAGGAGCGGCCGGGCCGGCGCGGGCGCGGCGAGCGCAAGCGGAGCTGGAGCAACAGCTCGTTCGGGATCGCCTCGCTGGTGCTGGCGATCCCGCTGACCGGGATCGGGTCCGCCAGTGGCATGCCCGGGATGTTCGTCACCTGGGCCGGTGTGGTCGGCGTGAACATCGCGCACGCGCTGGGCCAGCGCCTCCAGCGCTCCGAGGAGCGCCGGAGCGCGCCCGCGCGCGGCGAGTGGGCGTAACGAACACACCCGCTCGCCGCGCGGCGGTGCAAATCAGGCCGCGGACCAGCCCACAGGCCAGGCCGCAGGCCAGACCGCGGATCAGGCCAGCGGGCCGGTGACCTTCTCGACGGCCTTGACCAGCGCGTCGGAGGCGACCAGCGCCTCGGCCGCATCCAGGTCGGGCGCCAGGAACCGGTCCCGGCCGGCCCCGCCGACGCCCGCCTCGCGGGCGGCGGCGAGCGCGGCGGCGGTGGCCGGCGCCAGCTGCGCGGTGCCATCGACGGTGCGGATCTCCAGCGCGCGGGCGGCGGCGGTCAGCTCGACGGCCAGGATCCGGCCGAGGTTGTCCACGGCCTGGCGCAGCTTGCGGGCGGCGGACCAGCCCATCGAGACGTGGTCCTCCTGCATCGCCGAGGACGGGATCGAGTCCACCGAGGCCGGTACGGCCAGCCGCTTGTTCTCGCTGACCAGCGCGGCCTGGGTGTACTGAGCGATCATCAGACCGGAGTCCACGCCCGGGTCGTCGGCCAGGAAGGCCGGCAGACCGTGCGAGCGGCTCTTGTCGAGCAGCCGGTCGGTGCGGCGCTCGGAGATCGAGCCGAGATCCGCGGCGGCGATCGCCAGGAAGTCCAGCACGTAGGCGACCGGCGCGCCGTGGAAGTTGCCGTTCGACTCCACCCGGCCGTCCGGCAGCACCACCGGGTTGTCGACCGAGGCGGCCAGCTCGCGCTCGGCGACGGTACGGGCGTGCGCGAGCGTGTCGCGGCCGGCGCCGGCCACCTGCGGGGCGCAGCGGATCGAGTAGGCGTCCTGGACCCGCGGCGCGTCGTCCCGGTGGTGCCCGGTCAGACCGGAGCCCTTCAGCACGGCGAGCATGTTCGCGGCGCTCAGCGCCTGGCCCGGGTGCGGGCGGATCGGGCCGTGCAGCTCCGGCGCCAGCACCTTGTCGGTGCCGAGCAGCGCCTCCAGCGACATGGCGGCGGTGATGTCGGCGGTGGTGAAGAGCCGGGACAGGTCGGCGATCGCCATCACGAGCATGCCGAGCATGCCGTCGGTGCCGTTGATGAGGGCCAGGCCCTCCTTCTCCAGCAGCTCGACCGGCTCGATGCCGGCCGCGGCCAGCAGCTCGCCGGCCGGGTGCTCGGCGCCGTCCGGGCCGTACGCGAGGCCCTCGCCCATCAGCACCAGCGCGCAGTGCGACAGCGGCGCGAGGTCGCCGGAGCAGCCGAGCGAGCCGTACTCGCGCACCACGGGGGTGATGCCGGCGTTGAGGATCGCGGCCATCGTCTCGGCTACCAGCGGGCGCACCCCGGTGCGGCCGGAGGCGAGCGTCTTCATCCGCAGGAAGATCAGCGCGCGGGTGACCTCGCGCTCGACCACCGGGCCCATGCCGGCGGCGTGCGAGCGGACCAGCGAGCGCTGCAGCTGGGCACGCAGCTCGGGGCTGATGTGCCGGACGGCGAGCGCACCGAAGCCGGTGGAAACGCCGTACACCGGGCGCGGCTCGGCGGCCAGCGCGTCGATCCGGGCCCGGGAGACGGCCATCTCGGCGAGAGCGTCGGGGCCGATCTCCACCCGGGCGTTGCCACGCGCGACGGCGAGCACGTCCTCGGCGGTGACGTCGGCCTTGCCGACCTGAACAAGCGGCGCGTCGGCGGCCGGAGCACTGTGCATATCCATATGCACTATCAGATCAGCTGAATGAAGATATGACAACCGCTGGGCGGCCGAAAGCTTTGATGCCTCATGCTGGAGAGTGAACTGCGCGCGGTCGTACCGCCTGCGAGTGAATCCTGACAGCGAGAGGCGGGGTCCGATGACGCGGGCGACGGCACGGCGACGAGTGGTCCGACTGCGCGGCGGCGAGCGGGCGACGCGGCCGGACACGCTGGCGGCCGAGGAGCCGCTGGAGATCAGGATCGGCGGCAAGCCACTGACCGTCACCATGCGCACCCCCGGCCACGACTTCGACCTCGTGGCCGGTTTCCTGGTCGGCGAGGGGCTGCTGCACGAGCGCGAGCAGCTCGCCGCACTGCGCTACTGCGCCGGCACCGACGAGGACGGCCTGCAGACCTACAACGTGGTGGACGCGGCGCTGCGCGGCGCGGCGCCGGTGCCGCTCTCGGCGCACCGCAACCTGCTCACCACCAGCGCCTGCGGGCTCTGCGGCCGCGACACCGTGGACGCGGTGCGCACGCACGTCCGCTGGAAGCCGGCCGACGACCCGCTGGGCGTGCCCGCCGAGCTGCTCTACGGCCTGCCGGAGAAGCTGCGGGCCGCCCAGCGCACCTTCGACTCCACCGGCGGGCTGCACGCGGCCGGGCTCTTCTCCCCGTCCGGCGAGCTGCTCTGCGCCCGCGAGGACGTCGGGCGGCACAACGCGGTGGACAAGGTGATCGGCTGGGCGCTGCGCGAGGGCCTGCTGCCGCTGACCGGGCACCTGCTGCTGGTGAGCGCCCGCGCCTCGTTCGAGCTGACCCAGAAGGCGGCACTGGCCGGCCTGCCGCTGCTGGCGGCGGTCTCCGCGCCGTCCTCGCTCGCGGTCGAGCTGGCCGAGGAGCTCGGGCTGACGCTGATCGGCTTCCTGCGCGGCGAGTCGGCGAACGTCTACACCCGGGCGGACCGGATCACCGCCGCCGACTGAGCGGCCTCCCCGACTGAGCACCACCCCCGACTGATCACCCCAGAAGAACGACCGCGGGGGGGGGGGGGGGGGGGGGGGGGGGTGTGTTGGTTTGGGTATTTTTCCCCCCCCCCCGTTATCTCCTTC
>NZ_JBWXUE010000021.1:0-87247 GCF_057158765.1 Kitasatospora sp. NEAU-69 | reverse complement strand
ACCACAAAAAGAGTGACTCTGTATTGTTCGTGTGGTGTGTGTCCTCCCCCCCCCCCCCCCCCCCGCGTCCCCCCGATCCGGCGATCGCTCCCCCGTCCCCCCGATCACCGGCGACGCACCCCCGGTCGGCACCGCCACGGCGGGCACACCCCCCGCGCGCCCGCCGTACGGCCGATTGTTGTGCGTCGATCCCTTGGTACGGCATCGGCCCGGCTTACTCCATCCGAATCAGCGTACGGATACCCGCTCTTGATCCGATCGTTACGCCCGGGCACCATCCGGAATGTGACCTGGTGATACGTCATATGCCAATCGCCTATGCGGAGTTGACGACTGCTCAGCTCGGTGGCGGCGAGGCCGGTCCGGACAGCGCGACGGCGACCAGCGCGCGCAGCGCCGGGGCGATCTGACCGAGCGGCAGCGTCGCGTCGTCGGCGAAGAGCTCGACCAGCCAGCTGCCGGCCGGGTTGTCGCCGCCGGCCGCGACCATGGCCCGGTAGCCGCCGACCACCAGCACCGCCTCCTCGGCCGGGTCGTTGCCCGCCGAGCCGGCGCGCAGCGAAAAGCTGCCACCGTGCACCGCCCGCCGGGTGAGCGGGTAGTGCTCCAGCTCGAAGACCGCGTCGGGCGCCTCGATCCGGGCCCGCTGGCTCTCCGCCCGGCGGGCCGCGCCCGGCGAGACCGCGCCCTCGCCGCGGGCGCTCGGGCCGCTGGTCATCCGGTACACGGCGTGCTGCGCGGTGTGCATCCGCCCGGATCCGGGCGGCACGTACGAGATCCACCAGGCCACCGCGTCCACCAGCCGGGCCGCGGTCTCGGCCACGGTCGCGAGCCGGGCCAGTGTGTCGGCGCGGTGCCCGGCCCGCGGACCGCCGGGCTCGTCGAGCGCGTCCAGCACGGCGCCGAGCAGTTGCCCGGGGTCGGCGCTGTGCGCGGCGCCGCGGAACCGGCGGCGGTCGCCGTGCGCGCCACGGCCGCCGCCGCGGGCGCGCGGGTCGGAGGTGCGGTGGTGCGGGTCGGCCGCGTCGGCGAGCAGCACGGTCGGATCCGGCGCCAGCCCGGGGCCGTGGCTGCGGCCGGCCACCACCGGGTGCGCGGCACGGGCCGCCTTCGCCCGGTACTGCGCGGCGTCGGCCAGCCGGAAGAGCCGGTCGGAGGTGGAGACCGGGCCGATCGAGTCGCCGGTGGAGGCGATCCCGCAGGCCACCCCCTCGCCGTCGGCCAGCTGCAGCGCCTTCACACACAGCTCCTCGGCGACCGCGACCACCTCGTCCGCCTTCTGCCCCTCGGCCAGCAGGCAGAACTCGTCGCCGCCGAGCCGGGCGGCCAGCGAGCCGGGCAGCTTGGCGCCGGCCATCGAGAGCTGGTTGGCGAATCGTTCCAGCAGCCGGTCGCCCATCTCGTGGCCGTGCTGGTCGTTGATCCGCTTCAGGCCGTTGACGTCGCAGACCACCAGCGTGACCACGGTGTTGTCGCGGTTGTGGTTGGCCAGCGCGCTCTCCAGCCGGGCGTCCACCGCGCGGCGGTTGGCCAGGCCGGTCAGCGGGTCGGTGAACGCGAGCCGGCGCAGGTCGGCGAGCCGCTCGGTCTGCGCCAGGCCGGCCGAGATCTGGGCGGCCAGCAGCGTCCCGTACTGCGCGTCTGCCTCGGTGAAGACCGGCAGGTCCGCGCCCCGGGCCAGGTAGAGCTCGCCCCAGGCCTGGCCGTGCAGCACGATCGGGGCGACCAGGCAGCAGGACCGGCCGCGCCGGCGCAGTCCGGCGGCCCGCTCCCGGCAGGCCCCGCCGGCGCTCGGGTGGGCGGTGTGCGGCAGCAGGTCCTCGGCGGTCTGCACCCAGGCGCGGGGCAGCCGCCCGGTGGTCCAGTGCTCGTCCAGGTAGGTGACGATCTCGGGGTAGTCGGCGACCGGGTAGGACTCGTCCTCCGGGATCTCCTCCTCGCCGGCCGCCAGTTCGCCGTGGTTGACCAGCACCCGCAGCCGACCCGACTCGCGGTCCCAGACCGAGACGGCCGCCATGGTCGCGCCGAGCGCCCGGGTGGCCCGGATCGCGGCGGCCCGGACGGCCTCCAGCGCACTCTGCGCGCCGGCCATGTCCTGGGCCAGCTCGACGACGGCCTGCAGCCGGTGGTCCAGCCCGGTCGCCGCCACCGGGATCGGGGCCGCGACGGCGGGCGGCTCGACCGGGAAGGACCCGTCGGGCTGTCCGAGTTCCGCCATCACCTGCGCACCACCCACGTTCGCCCCTGGTTCCGCCCGTGGTCCTACGAGCGCTTTGATGACAAGACTAGGGGTGATTCCTTGGGAAATGCCCGCTTTGCCGGAATAGGCCAGGCCAACTGGAGCAGATCAGTGCGGGGGACGCTGCCGCCGGGTGAGCAGCCAGGGTTCGACCAGTCCGAGCCCACGCACCGGCCGCCGCCACATCGCCTGGAGCTGGAACCGCACGCTGCTGCTCCCGCCGCCCGGCTGGAGCATCCCGCCCATCGGCAGCCCGGAGTGCGCGGCCAGCGCCTCGGCGAGCTGCGACTGCGCGGCGATCCCGTCCGCCGGCCCCTGCGCCGCCGCACCGGCCTGCTCCAGCGCGGCCGCGAACTCGCCGTCTATCAGCACCGCGTCCTTCTGCGCGATCGAGGTCAGCCGGCTGGCCAGGTTGACGGTGGTGCCGAAGACGTCGCCCATCCGCGAGGTGACCGTGCCGAACGCCATGCCGACCCGCAGCGCCGGGATGGTGTCGTCCTCGGTCAGCGCCTCCACCAGGCTCAGCGCGATCTCGGCGGCCGTCACCGGGTCCTCGGACACGAAGAGGATCTCGTCGCCGAGCGTCTTGATCAGCCGGCCGCCCTGACCCGCGATCAGGTCGGCGCAGGTGGACTCGAAGGTCTCCACCAGCGAGCCGAGCTCCTCCTCCTCCAGCCGCCGCGACAGCCGGGTGAAGCCGACCAGGTCCGCGAAGCCGACCGCGAGCCGACCGCTGGTGATCTCGGTGTCCTCGGCGGCCTGCACGACCCGGCCGGTGACGGCGGCCAGCTGGCGGCGCCAGACGTAGATCAGGAACTGCTCCAGCTCCGGCAGCAGCAGCTCGACCAGCGGGTACGCCACCTCGGCCCGGGTCAGGCCGGGCTCGGCCGCCTGGGTGAGGTTCTCCAGGAAGGTGTCCATCTGCCAGCCCGCCAGCCGGGCGGTGGTCTGGCCGGTCGAGCGGGCCACCTGGATCGCCATCGCCTCGTTGATCAGCCCGGACTCGACCAGGCCGGCGAGCCGGCGCAGCGCGATCACGTCGTTGTCGTTGAGCGCGCGCTGCTGGCCGATGTCCGGGAACCCCATGGCCCGCCAGAAGCGCGAGGCCAGCTCCATCGGCACCTCGGCGGTGCGGGCCGCCTGATAAGGGGTGTAGCGGCGCGGCGCCCCCAGGATCAGCTCTTCCAGGTCCAGCGCGACGGTGTGGTCCTCCTCATCGGGTCCGCCACCGCTGCGCGCGCCCTCTGCCGGAGCGAGCCTGCCGTCGTCGTCTGCCACCGGTCCGTCCCCGTGCGGTTGCCGCACTTGCCTGTGAGGTCCTGTCCTGCCGTTGCCACCCGGCACCGGTGAGGAGGCACCGCACCGCCGCTCGGACAGTGGCGCGCCTCACACCGTTGCCAGGTGGAATGGTCGCACGGAATCCGCCGATCCGGGGCATCCGGCTCCGGGCAGGGGTGTCCCCGACCGGCCCTGACCGGCGCGCGGCCGGCCCGGCGGGAGCCGACGGCGCGTCGGACGGGCACCGCACGCGCGCCGGACGGAGCGTCAGAGCGCCCGCGGCTCCGGGCGCACGTGGACCACGTCGCCGGCGCCGACCGCCTGCCGGGCGCCGTCCGGGGTGCGCACCACGAGCCGCCCGTCGGGATCCAGCGCGACCGCCTCGCCGCGCAGTTCGCGCTCGCCCGGCAGTTGCACCAGCACCTGGCGGCCGAGCGTGCTGCACCGGTCGGTGTACGCCCGCAGCAGCCCGCTGGCCTGCGGGTCGCCGGCCGCGGCCTGCCACTCGCCGTACAGCCCGGCGAACTCGCGCAGCAGCGCCCGCAGCAGCGTGCTGCGGTCGGTGACCTCGGCGCCGGCCAGCGCGAGCGAGGCGGCGGTGGGAACGGGCAGCTCGTCCTCGCGCAGCGTGACGTTCAGCCCCAGGCCCGCGACCACGGCCTCGCCGGTCAGCTCGGTGAGGATGCCGCCCACCTTGCGCTCCTGCCCGGCCAGCTCGACCTGGAGGTCGTTCGGCCATTTCAGGCCGACCTCGACGCCGGCCACCCGGCCGACCGTGCTGGCCACCGAGACGCCGACCAGGATCGGCAGCCAGCCGAGCCGTTCGCGCGGCACGGTCGGGCGCAGCAGCATCGAGAGGAAGAGCCCGGAGCGGGCCGGCGCGCTCCACTGCCGGTCGAGCCGGCCGCGCCCGGCGCTCTGCCGCTCGGCGATCAGCACCGCGCCCTCGGCGGCGCCCGCGCGGGCCCGCGCGGTCAGGTCGCTGTTGGTCGAACCGGTCTCCTCGACCACGTCCAGCGCCGTCCACAGGCCGCCTGGCAGCAGCAGGTCGTTGCGCAGCAGGGCCGCGTCCAGCGGCGGGCGGTCGAGGTCGGTCCAGGGGGAGGGGCCGTCGTGGCCGAAACCACGCAGTCC
Source organism: Kitasatospora sp. NEAU-69 (assembly GCF_057158765.1). Taxonomy (NCBI): domain Bacteria; kingdom Bacillati; phylum Actinomycetota; class Actinomycetes; order Kitasatosporales; family Streptomycetaceae; genus Kitasatospora; species Kitasatospora sp. NEAU-69. The sequence goes on along the minus strand of NZ_JBWXUE010000021.1, from coordinate 82,596 downwards.
ACTGCGACGGGGGCGATCCGGCTCGGTCATGGGCCTAGCGTAGGGGGACCACCCCGGTGCCCAGCCGTAGGCCGCCCCATCGTCCCGCAGAAACGCTCGTTAACACACTGTGTCGCTGGCCATAACGCCAAGGGCTCGGGGCTGGCTAGGCTACCCAGCGGTAGTTCGCGGCACCGTCCTGCCCGGACTTCCCGCCCCTCCATCGCGCCTTACGAGTGAGGAACTCTCCGGGATGACCGACCTGTCGAACCCCTCCGCGCCGGACCCGCGCACGACCGCCGGCAAGCTCGCCGACCTGCGCCGCCGGATCGACGAGGCGGCGCACTCCGGCTCCGCCGCCGCGGTGGAGAAGCAGCACGCCAAGGGCAAGATGACGGCCCGTGAGCGGGTGCTGGAACTGCTCGACGAGGACTCCTTCGTCGAGTTCGACGAGTTCGCCCGGCACCGCTCGACCAACTTCGGCCAGCAGAAGAACCGCCCGTACGGCGACGGCGTGGTCACCGGCTACGGCACCGTGGACGGCCGTCAGATCGCCGTCTTCGCGCAGGACTTCACCGTCTTCGGCGGCTCGCTCGGCGAGGTCTTCGGCGAGAAGATCGTCAAGGTGATGGACTTCGCGATGAAGACCGGCTGCCCGGTGATCGGCATCAACGACTCCGGCGGCGCCCGGATCCAGGAGGGCGTGGTCTCGCTCGGCCTGTACGGCGAGATCTTCCGCCGCAACGTGCACGCCTCGGGCGTGATCCCGCAGATCTCGCTGATCATGGGCCCGTGCGCGGGCGGCGCGGTCTACTCCCCCGCCGTCACCGACTTCGTCGTGATGGCCGACCAAACCTCGCACATGTTCATCACCGGACCGGACGTGATCAAGACGGTCACCGGCGAGGACGTCGGCATGGAGGAGCTGGGCGGCGCCCGGACCCACAACAGCAAGTCCGGCAACGCGCACTACCTGGCCGCCGACGAGAAGGAGGCGATCGAGTACGTCAAGAGCCTGCTCTCGTACCTGCCCTCCAACAACCTGAGCGAGCCGCCGGTCTACCCCGAGCAGGCCGACCTCGCGGTCAGCGACGAGGACCTCGAACTCGACACGATCATCCCGGACTCGGCCAACCAGCCGTACGACATGCACAAGGTCATCGAGCACGTGCTCGACGACGGCGAGTTCCTGGAGACCCAGCCGCTGTACGCCGGCAACATCATCACCGGCTTCGGCCGGGTCGAGGGCCACCCGGTCGGCGTCGTCGGCAACCAGCCGCTGGACCTGGCCGGCTGCCTGAACATCGCCGCCAGCGAGAAGGCCGCCCGCTTCGTGCGGACCTGCGACGCGTTCAACATCCCGGTGCTCACCTTCGTGGACGTGCCCGGCTTCCTGCCCGGCACCGACCAGGAGTGGGACGGCATCATCCGGCGCGGCGCCAAGCTGATCTACGCGTACGCCGAGGCGACCGTCCCGCTGATCACCGTGATCACCCGCAAGGCCTTCGGCGGCGCCTACGACGTGATGGGCTCCAAGCACCTGGGCGCCGACCTCAACCTGGCCTGGCCGACCGCGCAGATCGCCGTGATGGGCGCGCAGGGCGCGGCCAACATCGTCTACCGCCGGGAGCTGGCCGAGGCCGCCGCGGCGGGCGCGGACGTCGATGCCCGGCGCGCCGAGCTGGTCGCCGAGTACGAGGACACGCTGCTCAACCCGTACCTGGCGGCCGAGCGCGGCTACGTGGACGCGGTGATCGCGCCGTCCGAGACCCGCGGGCACATCGTGCGCGGGCTGCGGGCGCTGCGCGGCAAGCGCGAGGTGCTGCCGCCCAAGAAGCACGGCAACATCCCTCTGTAAGGCCCTTTGTAAGGCCCGTTCCCGTCCACCGCGCGAAGAGGAACCGCTGATGTCCCCGATCCAGGTGCTGCACGGGCACCCGACCCCCGAGGAGCTGGCCACCGTCCTGGCGGTGGTCTCAGCCCGGGCCGCCGCCGCGCAGGCCGCCGCCGAGGCGGCCAGGCAGGCGGCGAGCGGCCCGGCCTCCCCGTGGACCGACCCCGCCCGCCGGCTGCGCCCCACGCTCAGCCCCGGCACCGACGCCTGGCGCACGTCCGGCTGGGCGCGGTAGCCCGGTTGACCTACGGTCCACGGCGCCTGCTGTGGACCGTAGGCTGGCCCGCATGACCGATCGCCGCACGCTCGTGCTCGCCTCCGCCTCACCCGCCCGGCTCGGGCTGCTCCGCCAGGCGGGGCTGGACCCGCGCGTGATCGTCAGCGGGGTGGACGAGGACGCGCTGAGCGCTCCGACGCCCGCCGAGCTGGCCCTGGTGCTGGCCGAGGCCAAGGCCGCCGCGGTGGCCGGGCAGCTGACCGACGGCGAGCTGGTGATCGGCTGCGACTCGGTGCTGGAGCTGGACGGGCTGGCGCTCGGCAAGCCGGCCGACGCGACCGAGGCGCTGGCCCGCTGGCGCTCGATGCGCGGCCGCGAGGGCGTGCTGCAGACCGGGCACTGCGTGATCGACACCGCGAACGGGCGGCGCGCCAGCGCGACGGCGTCCACCACGGTCCGCTTCGGCACTCCGGACGACGCCGAGATCGAGGCGTACGTGGCGAGTGGCGAGCCGCTGCACGTCGCCGGGGCGTTCACCCTGGACGGGCGGTCGGCACCGTTCCTGGACGGGATCGACGGCGACCACGGCAACGTGATCGGGCTGTCGCTACCGCTGCTGCGCCGGCTGCTCGCCGATCTCGACGTGCGGATCACCGACCTCTGGGTCTGACGCCGGATCCGGTGTGGGGCCCGGTGCCCGGGTCGGCCGCGGCTCGAACATCGATCGAACGGGCGGTCGATGTGGCAAAGGACACCTCACGTCTGGCAGTGTTCCAGCGCTGCTCGACTCCGGCCGGGCCGTGGAGCGTACGGTTGCCACCTGCGGCCCTGCCGCTGCGTGCTTACATGATCACGATCTGCGTCACGCTCCGTGTGGGCAAGCTCACCACCAGGGGCTACTCGCCGGTACTACCACCTCATCCCTAAACTCCATCGAGGTTCAAGAAGGGAGCCACAGTGCGCAAGGTGCTCATCGCCAACCGCGGAGAAATCGCCGTCCGCGTCGCCAGGGCCTGCTCCGACGCCGGCATCGCCAGCGTCGCCGTGTACGCCGAGCCCGACCGGGACGCGCTGCACGTCCGCGCGGCCGACGAGGCCTACGCTCTCGGCGGCGACACCCCGGCCACCAGCTACCTGGACATCGCCAAGGTGCTCAAGGCCGCCGCCGACTCCGGTGCGGACGCCGTCCACCCCGGTTACGGCTTCCTGTCCGAGAACGCCGAGTTCGCGCAGGCCGTGCTCGACGCCGGGCTGACCTGGATCGGCCCGCCGCCGCAGGCCATCCGCGACCTCGGTGACAAGGTCACCGCCCGGCACGTGGCCCAGCGGGCCGGCGCGCCGCTGGTGGCCGGCACGCCCGACCCGGTCTCGGGTCCGGACGAGGTGGTCGCGTTCGCGACCGAGCACGGCCTGCCGGTCGCCATCAAGGCGGCCTTCGGCGGTGGCGGCCGCGGCCTCAAGGTCGCCCGCACGCTGGAGGAGATCCCGGAGCTGTTCGAGTCCGCGGTGCGCGAGGCGGTCGCCGCCTTCGGGCGCGGCGAGTGCTTCGTCGAGCGCTACCTGGACAACCCGCGGCACGTGGAGACCCAGTGCCTGGCCGACCAGCACGGCAACGTGGTGGTCGTCTCCACCCGTGACTGCTCGCTGCAGCGCCGGCACCAGAAGCTGGTCGAGGAGGCGCCCGCGCCGTTCCTGAGCGACGAGCAGGTCGCCGAGCTGTACCGCGCCTCCAAGGCGATCCTGCGCGAGGCGGGCTACGTCGGCGCCGGTACCTGCGAGTTCCTGGTCGCCCAGGACGGGCTGATCTCCTTCCTGGAGGTCAACACCCGCCTCCAGGTCGAGCACCCGGTCTCCGAGGAGGTCACCGGCATCGACCTGGTCCGCGAGATGTTCCGGATCGCGGACGGCGAGGAGCTCGGCTACGACGACCCCGAGGTCCGCGGCCACTCCTTCGAGTTCCGGATCAACGGCGAGGACCCGGGTCGCGGCTTCCTGCCCGCGCCGGGCACCGTGACGCTGTTCTCGCCGCCGTCCGGTCCGGGCGTGCGGCTGGACGCCGGCGTCGAGACCGGCTCGGTGATCGGCCCGGCCTGGGACTCGCTGCTGGCCAAGCTGATCGTCACCGGGCGGGACCGCAAGCAGGCGCTGGAGCGGGCCAAGCGCGCGCTCTCCGAGTTCACCGTCGAGGGCATGGCCACCGCCATCCCGTTCCACCAGGCCGTGGTCGCCGACCCGGCGTTCGCGCCGGAGACCTTCGGCTCGGACGCGCCGTTCAGCATCTACACCCGGTGGATCGAGACCGAGTTCGACAACACCATCCCGCCGTTCGCCGGCGGCGCGGTGGACGGCGAGGAGCCGGACGGCCGGGAGACCGTGGTGGTCGAGGTCGGCGGCAAGCGGATCGAGGTCTCGCTGCCCTCCTCGCTCGGTGTCGCGGCGGCCCCGGCGGTCGGCGTGGTCGGCGGCGCCAAGGCCAAGCGGCGGGTCGGCGCGAAGAAGGCCGGCGCGGCCGTCAGCGGTGACACGCTGGCCTCGCCGATGCAGGGCACCATCGTCAAGGTCGCCGTCGAGGAGGGCCAGGTCGTCGAGGAGGGCGAGCTGATCGTCGTCCTGGAGGCGATGAAGATGGAGCAGCCGCTCAACGCCCACAAGGCCGGCACCATCACCGGTCTCAGCGCCGAGGTCGGCGCCAGCGTGAGCAGCGGCGCCGCGCTCTGCGAGATCAAGGACTGACACCCGTCCGTCCCGCGCTACGGCGGCCCGCCGGTCCGATCAGGACCGGCGGGCCGTCGGCGTTCGCGCGGAGGCCGACGGCGCGGGCAGGGCGGGTGTCGGCGCGCAGGACGTCCCCCGGACGGACGTCACCGCGCACCCGCGTACCTGGTCGGCAGGTGACCCGGTGGCGGGCCGCCGTGAGTGCCCGGACGGCGCTGCCCCGGCAGCGGGGCACCGGTCACCGGGCCCGGTCCGGGAGCAGCCCGGCGCGGGCCGCCAGGCGGCTGCTGCGGGTGCCGGTCCAGCCCCTGCCCCTGGTGGCCCGGCGGCTCGGCGGCCAGGCCGAGCGGCGCGAGCGCGATCTGCACCCCGCAGTCGGCCAGTGCGTCCAGCTCGCGGGCGGTCGGGTCCTGCCCGGCGGCCTGCTCGTCGGTCACCAGACGGGTGATCGCGTCGGTCGGCACGGTCTGGAACATGGTGTCCGCGCCGAGCTTGGTGTGGTCGGCGAGGACGATGACCTCGGTGGCCGACTGCACCAGTGCCCGGTCCACGCTCGCGGAGAGCATGTTGGGGGTGGACAGGCCGCGCTCGGCGGTCAGCCCGCTGCCGGAGATGAAGGCCTTGGTGACCCGCAGCCCCTGCAGCGACTGCTCGGCACCGCTGCCGACCAGCGCGTAGTTGGAGCCGCGCAGCGTTCCACCGGTCATCACCACCTCCACCCGGTTGGCGTGCGCGAGCGCCTGGGCGACCAGGAGCGAGTTGGTGACGACGGTCAGGCCGGGCACCCGGGCGAGCCGGCGGGCCAGCTCCTGGGTGGTGGTGCCGGCGCCGATCACCACCGCGTCGCCCTCCTCGACGAGCCCGGCCGCCAGATCGGCGATCGCGCTCTTCTCGGCGGCGGCGAGGTGGGTCTTCTGCGGATAGCCGGGCTCGCGGCTGAAGCCTCCGGGGAGCACCGCGCCGCCGTGCCGGCGGTCGAGCAGCCCTTCGGCCTCCAGTGCCCGGACGTCCCGGCGGACGGTGACTTCGGAGGTCTGGACGACGCGGGCCAACTCGCGGAGCGACACAGCTCCGTTGGCCCGCACCATTTCAAGGATCAACTGGCGACGTTCTGCTGCAAACACAGAACCGACGGTAACCCCCCGCACCGTCCGCTTTCAGGCGTTTGCCGCTAGTAACAGGAAGTACCCGTCGCACTGCGGCGCGCGGCGGTACAATGCGCGCCCGCACGCCCCGCTGCACCCCCGGCCGTCCGGACGAAGTGTCGGCGCAATCGGGTGAAACGATCAGGATCCGTTCTCGGCCCGCTTGCGAATGTGCAGCTGGCGAGCGGCTTCGGCGGTCGAACCGGACAGCGACGGGTAGACGGTGAAAGCACCGGCCACCTGCTCCACCGTCAAGTTGTTGTCGACCGCGAGCGAGATCGAGTGAATGAGTTCGCTCGCGCGCGGCGCGACCACCACACCGCCGACCACGATGCCGGTGCCCGGGCGGCAGAACAGCTTCACGAAGCCGTCCCGGATGCCCTGCATCTTCGCCCGCGGGTTGCCGCGCAGCGGCAGCTTGACCTCGACGGCGTCCATCTTTCCGCAGGAGACGTCCGCCGCGGTGTAGCCGACGGTGGCGATCTCCGGGTCGGTGAAGATGTTGGAGGCGATGGTCTTCAGGTTGAGCGGCTGCACCGCGTCGCCGAGCGCGTGGTACATCGCGATCCGGCCCTGCATGGCGGCGACCGAGGCGAGCATGAAGACGCCGGTGCAGTCACCGGCCGCGTACACGCCCGGGGCGGTGGTGCGGGAGACCCGGTCCACCTTGACCTGACCCCAGTCGTTGAGCTGGACGCCGGCCTCCTCCAGACCCATGTCCGCGGTGTTCGGAATCGAGCCGATCGCGATCAGGCAGTGCGTACCGCTGATCACCTCGCCGTTCGAGAGGGTGACCTCGACCCGGTCGCCGACCCGCTTGGCGCTCTCGGCGCGCAGCCGGCTCATCACGTTCATGCCGCGGCGGCGGAAGACGTCCTCCAGCACCTCGGCGGCGTCCGGGTCCTCGCCCGGCAGCACCCGGTCGCGGCTGGAGACCAGCGTGACCTTGGAGCCGAGCGCCTGGTACGCGCCGGCGAACTCGGCGCCGGTGACGCCGGAGCCGACCACGATCAGCTCGGCCGGCAGCTCCTCCAGGTCGTAGACCTGGGTCCAGTTCAGGATCCGCTCGCCGTCCGGGCGCGCGTCCGGCGCCTCACGCGGGTGCACGCCGGTGGCGAGCAGCACCGCGTCGGCGCGCAGCGTCTGCACCGTGCCGTCGGCCGCCTCCACGACGACCTCGCGCGAGCCGTCCACGCCCTGGCCGCCACCGCCGAGGCGGCCCTTGCCGCGCAGCACGGTGACACCGGCCCGGGTGACCGACTGGGTGATGTCGTGCGACTGGGCGATCGCCAGCCGCTTCACGCGGCGGTTGACCTTGCCGAGATCCACGCTGATCGCGCGGTCGGCCTCGCAGGCGAGCTTGATGCCGAGCTCCTGGTACGAAGCGTCGAAGCCGGTCATCACCTCGGCCGTCGCGATCAGCGTCTTGGACGGCACGCAGTCGGTCAGCACCGCCGCTCCGCCCAGGCCGTCGCGGTCGACGACGGTCACCTCCGCGCCGAGCTGGGCGGCTACCAGCGCCGCCTCATATCCGCCGGGTCCGCCACCGATGATCACGATCCGAGTCACGTGCACCATTGTCCCGCACGCTGAGCGGACCGTGACAACCGGGCCACGGATTCGTGTGCCTCGGCCGAACGGGTGACCGGTATCGCCGCATCTGGCGACGCGGAGGCCGCTGTGACGCTTGACACACCCGGGGGCGGCGCGGGTGATCCGCTCCCGTAGGCTGGCGCCCATGTCGCTCTACGCCGCGTACGCCACGAATCTCGATGCCCGGCAGATGAGCCGGCGCGCCCCGCACTCCCCGCTGCGCGGGACCGGCTGGCTGGACGGCTGGCGGCTCACCTTCGGCGGCGAACACCTGGGCTGGGAGGGCTCGTTGGCCACCGTGGTGGAGGACGAGAAGGAGCAGGTCTTCGTCTCGCTCTACGACGTGGCGCCGATGGACGAGGACGGCCTGGACCGCTGGGAGGGGCTGCAGCTCGGCATCTACCGCAAGGTGCGGCTGCGCGCGCACACGCTGGACGGCGACATCCCGGTCTGGACGTACGTGCTGAACGACTACGAGGGCGGCCTGCCCGCCGCGCGCTACCTGGGCCTGATCGCGGATGCCGCGGAGAGCGCCGGGGCGCCGGACGACTACGTGCTGGACCTGCGCCGCCGGCCCTGCTGAGCGCCGGGGCCACTTCGGCCACCGGCTCTGCCGGGCTACTGGAGATTCCTCCGGTTCCGGCCGGCCGGAACCAGCCAGACCTGGTGTTTTCGGGTCAACCGGGTAACGATCCGGCAAGCTCTGGGGGTCGGTTCTACGCGCGTAGGAATTTCTTGTCTATCCTCGGTCGTGTGAACGCATCTCCTCAGACCGCCGTGTCCGCCGACCCCTACGCCGCCGCTCAGGCCGCCGCTGCCCGCCTGCGCGAGCTGACCGGCGTCGAGCGCCACGACGTCGCCCTGGTGATGGGGTCCGGCTGGGTGCCGGCCGCCGACGCCTTGGGCGAGACGGTGGCCGAAATCTCGGTCACCGACCTCCCGGGCTTCCCCGCCCCCGCCGTCGCCGGCCACGCCGGCAAGATCCGCTCGGTGCGGATCGGCGAGAAGTACGCGCTGATCTTCCTCGGCCGCAACCACTACTACGAGGGCCACGGCGTGGCCACCGTGGTGCACGGTGTGCGCACCGCCGCCGCCGCCGGCTGCGGTGTCGTCGTGCTCACCAACGGCTGTGGCGGCCTGCGCCAGGGCTGGGTGCCCGGCCAGCCGGTGCTGATCAGCGACCACATCAACCTGACGGCCGACTCGCCGATCGTCGGCGCGAACTTCGTCGACCTCACCGACCTGTACTCCAAGCGGCTGCGCGAGCTCTGCAAGGAGGTCGACCCGTCCCTGGACGAGGCCGTCTACGTGCAGTTCCGCGGCCCGCACTACGAGACCCCGGCCGAGGTCAACATGGCCCGGGTGATCGGCGGCGAGCTGGTCGGCATGTCCACCACGCTGGAGGCGATCGCCGCCCGCGAGGCCGGCTCCGAGGTGCTGGGCATCTCGCTGGTCACCAACCTGGCCGCCGGCATGACCGGCGAGCCGCTCAACCACGCCGAGGTGCTGGAGGCCGGCAAGGCCTCCGCCGAGCGGATGGGCGCGCTGCTGGCGAAGGTCCTCGAGCGGATCTGACCCCCTCCCGGCCCGGGTGCCCCGCAAAAGGGGCGCCCGGGCCGATCCTTGTCCTCATCGACCTCTATCGGAGTAGGAGCCCCATGGCTCAGGCAAGCACCACCGACCTCCTCTCCCGGGCCCGCCAGTGGCTGGCCGAGGACCCCGACGCCGACACCCGCGAGGAGCTGGCCGCGCTGCTGGCCGCCGCCGAGGGCCCGGAGGCCGCCACCAGCGACCGGATCGCCTGGTCGCAGCTGGCCGAGCGGTTCCACGACCGGCTCCAGTTCGGCACCGCGGGCCTGCGCGGCGAGCTGGGCGCGGGCCCGATGCGGATGAACCGCGCCGTGGTGATCCGCGCCGCCGCCGGCCTCGCCGCGTACGTGCGCGAGGCCGGAGCCGGCGACCTCGTGGTGGTCGGCTACGACGCCCGCCACAAGTCCTACGACTTCGCCCGGGACACCGCGGCCGTCTTCGTCGGCGCCGGCCTGCGCGCCGCACTGCTGCCCGCCCCGCTGCCCACGCCGGTGCTCGCCTTCGCGATCCGGCACCTGGGCGCGGCGGCCGGCGTGATGGTGACCGCCAGCCACAACCCGCCACGCGACAACGGCTACAAGGTCTACCTGGGCGACGGCTCGCAGATCGTGCCGCCGGCCGACGCCGGGATCGCCGCCGAGATCGACGCGATCGCCTCGCTGAACGACGTGCCGCTGGCCACCGACGGCTGGCAGGCGCTCGGCGACGAGGTGCTGGAGGCCTACCTGGCCCGCGCCGTGACCGTGGTGGAGCCGGGCACGCCGCGCGAGCTGGACGTCGTCTACACGCCGCTGCACGGGGTCGGCCGGGACACCCTGGTCGCCGCGTTCGAGCGGGCCGGCTTCGCGGCCCCGACCGTGGTGCCCGAGCAGGCCGAGATGGACCCGGACTTCCCGACCGTCGCCTTCCCGAACCCGGAGGAGCCGGGTGCGATGGACCTGGCGTTCCGCACCGCCGCCGCGGTGGGCCCGGACCTGGTGATCGCCAACGACCCCGACGCGGACCGCTGCGCCGTCGCCGTCCCGGACGCCTCGGCGCCGGCCGGCTGGCGGATGCTGCGCGGCGACGAGGTCGGCGCGCTGCTCGGCGCCGCGCTGGTCGGCAAGGGCGTCGACCAGGGCACCTTCGCGACCACCATCGTCTCGTCCACGCTGCTCGGCCGGATCGCCGAGGCCGCCAAGCTGGACTACGCCGAGACGCTGACCGGCTTCAAGTGGATCTCGCGCGCCGAGGGCCTGCGCTACGGCTACGAGGAGGCACTCGGCTACTGCGTCGACCCGGACGGCGTGCGGGACAAGGACGGCATCACCGCCGCACTCGTCATCGCGGAGCTGGCCGCCGGCCTCAAGCGCGCCGGCCGCACGCTGACCGACCTGCTGGACGAGCTCGCGCTGGTGCACGGCCTGCACGCGACCGACCAGCTCTCGGCCCGGGTCGAGGACCTGACGCTGATCGCCGACGCGATGGCCCGGCTGCGCGAGCAGCCGCCGACCACGCTCGCCGGGCTGACCGTCACCCGGGCGGACGACCTGGCGACCGGCTCGGCCGAGCTGCCGCCGACCGACGGCCTGCGCTACTACCTGGGCGGCGACGCCGTGCGCGGGGCCCGGATCGTGGTGCGCCCGTCCGGCACCGAGCCGAAGATCAAGTGCTACCTGGAGGTCGTGCTGCCGGTCGGGTCGGCGGACGAGCTGGGCGCGGTCCGCGAGCGGGCGGCGCTGCTGCTGCAGGCGCTGAAGCGTGACCTGGGCGCGGCCGCGGGGATCTGACCCCCGGCGCGCACAGCGGAAGGCCGGCCCGGGACCGTGTGGTCCCGGGCCGGCCTTCGGCTTTTACGTCTCAGGAAGCGAGCAGCGCCAGCAGGGCGACCAGCGCGACCAGCGTCGGCGCGATCACCCACCAGCACCAGCTGACCTGGATCTCGCCCTTGGCGTCCGGCAGGATCGCGTTGCGCTCGGCCGTCTCGCGCAGCACGTCGACCACCTGGTCGGACCAGGCCCGGTTCGGGTTCGGCGCGCCCGGCACCACGCCGGCGCCCATCCGGCGCGGGGTGGTGCCCATGGTGGCGCTGCGCAGCGTGCGCGGGTCAGTGCTCGCGCTGATCTTGTCCTCGCGGCGGTTGGCCTTCTTGCGCTGGCGCAGCGAGACCGGGACGGCCCAGAGCTGGTACGTGCGACCGCCCGCCGTGAGCTCCGCCGAGTAGCTCGCGCGCAGCGCCTCGACGGCCCCCCACGGCACCACGAGGGTGCGCAGCGGGTTGCGGACCACCATCCGGTTCTGCCCCACCGAGACGGAGGGGCGCACGGTGTACGCGAACACCGGGCACGCGAAGAGCACGCCGGCGACCAGCGCGATCCAGGGCGCCTTGCCGCTGCCGGAGATCATCGAGTCGATCACCAGCCAGCCGGCGATCGCGAGCAGCATGACGCCGGAGATGATGCCGGGGCTGGAGCGGAAGACCTGGTCAGCGTACTTCTGCTCGGTGGCGGGGGCGGCAGAGCCGGGGTCGGGCGTGCCGTCGGAATCGGTCATGGGGTCGATTCTGCCCCATGCGTCCCCGCTGGTCGGGGGTCACAAAGGTCACTTTTCGGCCGCGACCCCGAGGGTCGGCCCCGTCAGCGGTGCAACACCCGGCGAGCCACCACGACGATCGCGTAAAGCACCAGCCCGAACGCGGCGGCTATCACCAGATGGCCGAGCTGGTTCGCCACCGCCTGCACCGTGCTGTCCGCCCGCAGCACGCGCGGCGCGTCGGCCATCACGATCAGCAGCCCGACCAGCCCCGGCAGCCACTCCAGCCGACTGGCCCGCCGCCCCCGCCCGACCCGCCGGCTGCGCCGCATCCGCGCGGTTGCCGCCAGCCGCACGCTGATCGTCATCAACAGGAACCCGGCCCACACCATCGGCCACCCCACCGATACGTACACGGCCGCAACCTCCCCCTGCTCCCCCGGTCACTTGCCTGGGACGCTACCCAGCGATGACACAGGACTACCAGGGAAGTTGAAGGTTTCGCACAGGACTTGGACTTTCTCGACCGACTTCCTGGCAAAAGCTTTATGCCCGGGTCATATTCACCCGGTGACCCGTCCACCTGCCATGGGATGCAGAAGTCGATCTGGCCGACTTCCTGAGCCCGGGGACTACCGACCGGCGGCGCCGAGGATACGTTCGGCCACCAGAACCGGCTGGTCCGTCGGCAGCGCATGGCCCGCGTCGTGCAGGGCACTGCGCGCCCCGAGCAGGAACAGCGAGGGGACCCGCAGCCGGCGCAATTCCTCGTCCGAGAAGACCAGCGGCACCGGGAGCGCTCGGCGGAACCCCATCGACGCGCGCAGCAGGCGCATCAGCTCGCCCTCCAGGATCGCGCTGTTGCCGACCAGCCGGGCCAGCCGGGGCCGGAGCGAGCGCGGCGCCGTCGCGGCCAGCCCGCCGGCGATCAGCCAGGCGTAGAAGCGCGGGCCGAACCCGGCGAAGCCCGCCGGATCCACCAGGGTGAGGCCGGCGGTCCGGCCGGGGTGGTGGATCTGGTGATTGAGCGCCAGCCAGCCGCCGTAGGAGCAGCCGACGACATGGGCCGACGACACGTCCAGCCCGGCGAGCAGCTCCTCCAGCCAGGCCGCGCCGTCCCGGCCGTCGGCGATCGGCGCGGTCTGCACGCTCGCGCCCGGCTCGCCGACCGTGTCCACGGCGATCACCGGATGCTGCCGGGCCAGCACGTCGATGTACCGGTGCCACATCAGCGCGTTCCCACCCGATCCCGGCAGCAGCACGATCGGCCGACCCGCCTCGGGCCCGGTCCGGTAGACCCGGGTGATCCCGAAAGACGTCGGGATATCGAGCTCCGTCCGCGACCCCGGCCAGAGTTCCGCCAGAACCTGCTCGTAAACAGCCAGGAATCGCTCCCTGGCGCCGTCGTTCCTGAACTCGCCCATTCGCATGATACATGTGTATCACAGGCATGATACGGGTGTACCACGAGAGGGAGAGTGAGTGCTTCAGATGGCCGGACAGGTGGACCACGAGGAACGCCGACGACAGATCGCCGAGGCCCTGCTGCGCATCGCCGACACACAGGGCCTGCAGTCGGCCAGCATGCGGGCGGTCGCCGCCGAAGCCGGCGTCTCGCTGCGGCTGGTGCAGTACTACTTCACGAGCAAGGAAGGCCTGCTGCTGGACGCGCTGGCCAGGCTCGGCGCCCAGCTCCAGGCCCGGATGGCGGAGTGGATCGGCGCGGCCGGCTCCCCGCCGACACCGCGCGGCATGGTGACCGCCGTCCTGTCGTGCATCCTGCCGACCGATCCGGAGAGCCGCCGGATCACCAGGACGTACGCGGCGTACTACACGCTGGTGCTCAGCGATCCCGAGGTGCTGGCGAAGCACGGAACGGCCCAGCCCGACCTGCTGGAGGGCTTCCTCGCCAAGCAGCTGCGCGCGGCCCGGCAGGCCGGGGAGATCGCCCCCGACAAGGACCCGGAGATGACCGCCGCCGGGCTGCTCGCCATGGTCAACGGCCTCGGCTCAAGCGTGCTCGGCGGCCAGCGCAGCGGCGAGGCCGCACTGGCGATCCTCACCCATCACCTGGACGAGCTGTTCCGTTGAGCAGTTGAGCGGTCGTCATGCCGCCTTCCCGCTGGGCACCTGGGCCAGCGCGGCGTCGGCGGCGGCGAGGATGGCGCTGAACGTGCCAGTGATGATCGGCCGCGCGACGGCCCTGGTGAGGAAGGCGCCGACCAGCGGTACGGGCAGCTCGGCGCGGGTCGTCCAGCGCACGTGCGTACCACCCTCGACCTCGGTGAACGTCATCCGGCCGAGCTCATGCCGGGACGGCGGCAGGCTGCGCTCGACCACGTACTCGGTGGCGTACGGCGGGTCGTAGTGGGTGATCCGCTCCCGGAACCAGCCGATCAGCCACAGGTGATCCCGGATCGCCCCGACCCCGTAGGGCGCACCCTCACCACGCCGGGTCAGCCGGCAGCGCAGGATCAGCGGCGAGCGCGTGTAGTTGGTGGTCGTGGTGAGCCAGCTGAACACGTCCTCGATCGGAGCGGCGATGACGCGTTCGACGGTCATGGTTTCCACGGCTGGTGTCCTCTCACGTCGGTTGCCCATGAGACAGAGCACGCCGACGGTTTGTGACAGCCCACCGCACACGACACTCGGCAGCCCGGCCGCCACCCCTCGGGCTGACGGCCGGAACTACACGGCTACGCCTCGAAATCGGCGACCTGCGCCAGGAACGCCGACCAGCCGTCAGCAGTGAAGCGCAGAGACGGGCCACCCTGGTCCTTGCTGTCCCGGACAGCGCGCCCCCCATCGGCCAGCGGCGCGACCTCGACGCAGTTGTCCTGCTGCCCGCTGAAGCTGGACTTCTGGAACGGGCCGATGGGGGTGCTGTGCGACATGATCAGGTTCCTCATAGCTGGAGTTACAGGTCTTCCCGAACGCTGCGGATGAGCGCCAGAGAGTCCGCCGGGCTGAGTGCCGAGGCGCGGAGATTGTCGAAGGCGCTGGCATACGCCTCCAACTGCCCGGGCTTGTCCATGAAGAGCGTTCCGATCAGATTCGGAACGCACGCAATGCTCGGGTCGCCGTCGGCGAAGTCAAACAGGACGAATGAGCTCTGAACCCCAGCGTGGGCGCCCGCCGAGAACGGCAGGACTTGCAGGGTGACATTCGATCGATCGGTCAGACCCGCAAGATGGTCGAGTTGCTCCCTCATCACGCCTCGGCCGCCAACGAGCTGATGCACCGTGGCCTCAGCGATGATGAACCAAAGCCTTGGCGCTTCACGACTATCCAGGATCTTCTGCCGCTCCGAGCGCACCTCGACGAGCGAGTCGACGTGACCAGGCGGCAGAACAGCAGGCCCAGCCGTGATCACATGCCTGATGTAGTCGGGAGTCTGCACGAGACCGGGGAGGATCATGCCCTCAAAGGTCCGGATGCCGGTCGCCGCACCCTCCAGTGCAATGAAGTCGCGGTACTCACGAGGCAGCGCATCCTCGTAAGCCAGCCACCACCCCTGCGACCTGGCCTCGCGGGAAGCTTCCAGGAACGTCTCCACCTCGTCCTGGTCGGTCACGCCGTAGAGCGCCAGCATCGCCCGCAAGTCCGTTCGTGAGACGCGCACTTTGCCGGACTCGATGCGGCTGATCTTGCTCTGCGAGAAGCCCAGTTCTTCGCCGACCTCTTCCGCCGTCAGCGTCGCCTTCCGGCGCAGCTGCTGCAGATCAGAGCCCAGGCGGCGACTCCGAATCGTCTGTGCCATCTCACCCCTCGCACGTGTGGATGCCAGTTTGCCTTGCGGGCCACCAACGACGCCAGCAAGTACAGGTGCATATGCACAGAGCCACTTGGCAAGTAGCCACTGAGCCCGCTACCGTGAAGCAACTGGTTACGAGACGTAGTCATGCCACTACGTTCCCGCGACCTCGTCATGTGGTGCGGGCGCACCTTCACTTGCCCGCGTGCTTGAGAAGCCCAAGGTGATCTCAATGACGAGTGCCAAGCGTGCCTACAACTTCCCCCTCACTCCCCGGACCCCGCGCTGCGCGCGTCGGGTCGTCCGCAGGACCGTCCTCTCCTGGTGCCACACCGAGGAACTCGCCGACACCGCCGAGCTGCTCGCCTCCGAACTGGTCACCAACGTCGTCCAGCACTGCGCGAGCAGCCCGCTCTGCCTGGTGGTCTGCCAGGTCCACGACGACCTGCTGACCGTCCAGGTGATCGACCTCGGCGGTGGAAAGCCCGCCCGCCAGACCGTCGCCGACACCGCAACGCACGGGCGCGGGCTGTTCCTGGTCAGCGAGTTGGCGTGGGACTGGGGCGTGCAGTACTTCGAGACTGGCAAGGCGACGTTCTTCCAGCTCCAGCTCGACCCGTCGCCCGACGTCCCGAAGGCGCGCCCGCCGCTGCGCGATTGCGCGTGAACCGACCCGGCGTCACACCGGGCGTCCGGATCCCGCTTGCACGAGCCGACGCCTTCTCCTACGTCCTCCGCTTCGGCGCCACCGGCGGCCGCGCCGAGCGACTGACCACCGCCCAGCTCATGACGCTGCTCTTCGAGGGCACCCAAGAGCTCGGTCTGGCTCTCTCCGCGCCGGCAACCTCACGCACACCCCACCATCACCCCCGCGAGAAGGGCGGCGAATCACCATGACCGACACCCCCACCACCCCCAACACCCCGCTCCAGGACGGCGACGACGCAGCGCACGAGCTCGCCGACGCGCTCGCGCTCGCCGGGTTCGCGCTGGGCTCGCTCCGCGGCGACTTCCCGGTCGACGGCCGGGCGCACGTGCAGCTCGGAGGCGCGTCCGGCGAGGTGGCGCGCGGGCTGGCAGCGTGGATCAAGGCGCGGGCCTGAACCACGCTCTGAATCTCCCCGCCAGGCAAATATTGAACGCGTTCAAATCTTCTGCCAGGCTGTCCCAGCGGACCCGCACCCGGCCACGGACGTGCGTCGGCGGCGTCCGCCTGCCTCGGGGGGACGAACGCCATGAGACCTGTGGGACTTGCGGGGCTTTTGAGACGACGACGCGACGCGCCGATCGTGGCAAGAACCGAGAGTGCCTGGCGGTGGTTCCTGCGCGCCGCAGCCCGATACCTTCCGGTCTTCGCTGCGGGCTGGGTGGTCATGGCCGTCGCCGTGCTGGTCCTGCCCATGCAGGAGGATGAGCCTGGCCTCGGCGCCCTGGGGGAAGTCCTTCGAGGGGAGGCCGCGCTCCTCCTGCTCACCTTCTGCTACGTCGGCGTGCCGTCGCTGATCCTGTTTCTGCTGCTCGCCCCGTGGCGGGAGTCCGAGCACTTCAGGCCGATCGCCTGGCTGGTGCTGCTCGCACCGCTGCTGTTCGCCGTGCTCCTCCTCGGCCCCTACGTGGTCCCGCTGTTCGCCGCCAACATCGCCTTCACCGGCGTGGTCATGCCCACCCCGCGCCTGCGGCTCGTACGGCGCCACGGCCACCAGGCGCGAGCGCACGTCAGCCCCGCTGCTCCCCGGCCCCACCCCCGGTGAGCCAGGGCCTGTCCGGCGGGGTGCAGCAGATCGGCCGGTCAGCCGCTCAGGGCCTGCGCCGCGGCCCGTGTCTGGGTCTCGACGCTCGCCTTGGCCGCTGCCATGGCCGCCGCGTTCTCGCTGAGCGCCTGCTGCTGGTAGGCGAAGTCGATCGAATACCAGATGCCCACCACGTTGTTCTCGTGCCGGCAGCGTGCGTCGGCCGTCGCCACCTGGAGCTCGTGGGGCGTGGCCACCGGTGTCTTCGGCCACTGCGGATCGCTCAGTGCGGCCACCGGATCCGCGTAGTCGAAGCCGCTCTCCTTCATGCAGGCCGACCACCGCACGAACGCGGCCTGCGTCCGCGGGTCCTGCTGCGAGGCCTTCAGGGTCTGCAGGTTGAGGTCCGTGGCGAACTGCGCGTCACCCACCGGACCGTCCACAGAGCCGGTCAGTGCCTTGGTCGCCTCGCCGAAACAGCCGTGGTCCGGCACTGTCTGCCCATTGACCACCTGGCCGCCGGGGCCGTAGTCCGAGCCGGTGCCGCCCGACTCCACCGTGGTCAGCTCCGGTGACATGGTGCCCTGACCGGAAGCCCACGGGGTGGTGTTCGGGTGCGAGCCGCCCTCCGGGTGGTATCCCCACTTCGCCATCAACTCGGCGTTCTGGTGCCCGTAGCGTCCGTTGATCCGGGTGGTGGGGGCGTCGCTGTCACGTGCCTGCTGGGGCTGGGACACGGGCGTGTAGGTCAGCCCGAAGCGCTGCACGCACCGGGACAGCAGCACCTGTTGCGCCTTCTCCACCGAGGCTTCCTGGACCGGATTCAGCAGATACGTGTCGAACGGCAGCGGCTTGCCGTTCGCCGAGTCGAGCACCGGTGTCGCGGAAACCGTCGGCGGGGGCTCGGTGCCGCCGGGTGCGGCACTACTGCGCGAGGCGCCGCCCGACGGGAGACCGACGGGGTGGCGGGCCTGCCCGCCCGCACAGCCGGCCAGCAGAATCGGCAGCGCGATCAGCAGCGCGGCTGCGCCGCGGGAGCGACGGGACAACGGGGGATCTCCTCCGGCTTGCTGGAACGGCCCGCAGGCCAGGTCGAAACGCCTCCGTCGGACACTGACCGGAGTACGGCAGCGCCCGACGGAGGCGATCAGGGTGGCGTCAGCCGGTGATCAGCGCCCGGCTCCCGATGCGTTGTTGTTCCGCATCGACCCGTTCAGGTTCTGCGCCGAGTGCGCCGGAATGGTCTGGCACGCGTAGCTGCAGTCGAAGTTGATGCTGTAGTAGACGGTGAACGACCCGCTGGACGCGTTCACCACCGCGGCCGCGTTGTTCCGGACGCCCTGGCCGGCACCCGCGCAGCCCTGCATGCCGCAGCTGAACTGGTCGCCCGAGTAGTTCTGCTCGTCCCCGCCCTCGGTGTACACGGCACTGTTGCTGCCCAGCGGGGAGTAGTAGACGCAGACGTCGTGATTGCCGGCGCCGGCCCAGATGCTGCAGTCGTTGAACGGGGCCGGGTCCGCCAGTGCCGGCGCGGCGGTGGCCAGCCCTGCGGTCAGGACGGTACCGGCCATGACAGCCGCGGCCGCGAACCTCTTGATGCGCATGTCGTAACTTCCTTCGATGGCGTCGGGATGCCCGGCCTTCGGAACCGTCGGGGCCGAAGGATCTTCTGCGCGCAGGCAACAAGGTGGCAGCGCAAGCCGCCGGGCTGATCATGATCATCTTCGCACAGGAGCTGGCATTCCATCACCGCCCTGACCAGGGACGGCCTTTGGGGAGACGTGGCCGTGATCAGCCTTCGCCGGACAGGCCTTGGTCCCCACCGAGGTAGCCCTGGAAGGTCGGGGCCAGCAGCGGGACCAACTCCTCCGGGCCGGCCGAGGCGAGCGGTTCGACCTTGATGACGTACCGGGACATCGCCAGGCCGACGATCTGCGAGATCATCAACTCGGTTCGCATGTCGGCCTGTTCCAGGTCCAGCGTGGCGGCGATCCGGTCCACCAGCTCGGCCTTGGCGAAGGTGCGCATCAGGGCCGCCACCTCCTCCGTGGTGGCGGCGGCGCGCAGCAGCGCGAGCAGGCGGTTCAGCACCGCCGGCTGCTCCCAGAGATCGAGGACGTAGCGGGCCACGCGCTCGCCGACGGTGGCCGGGTCGCCCGCGAGCACCTGCTCGATCACGGTGTGCGAGTCCACCGGGAACTCCATCGCGGCGAGGAAGAGCTGGTCCTTGGTGCCGAAGTAGTGGTGCAGCAGCGCCGCGTCCACGCCGGCGCCGCGCGCGATGGCGCGCATGCTCGCCTTCTCGTAGCCGCGCGCGGAGAACTCGGCCCGCGCCGACTCCAGCACGGCAGCCCGGGTGTCCGGCCCGCCGGGGCGCCTGCCCGTCCGGCGGCGTGAGGCGGCCGAGCGGGCGGGGTCGGGGGCGGTCGGGGCGGCGGGGGTGGCGTCGGGCTGCTCTGCGGAGGTCACCCGACCATTCTGCGCCGACGACGGCCACGGCCCTGCTCACTGGTCGGCAATGCGTCATCTTGCCGCATCAGGATCCCCACGAGCCCGACGTGTACCGACCCAGCGTCACATGCAGGGGATCGCAGACGACTTCGCCATCGGCACCTGAATACTGATTCGCCATCGAATTGATGGAAGGTCGGCTCCTGTATATCCACGATATGAGAATTGGCTGCACCCGGCCGAAGCGGCGCCCGATCAATGGCAGGGCGTGAGGCTTGACGCCCCACAGAAGCCATGGTGAGATCGCGCGGCCGGTCGGCACGGGAAATGCGCGACGAAGATGAAATGGGCCGCCGATCGAATCGGCGCAGACGGTCTCGATTTCCCCCGCAGCCGCTCTGAACTCGAAGTCGAAGAAGCCGAAGAACTCGAAGAAGTCGAAGGATCAGCCCGACGTGACGTTCTACTCCCTGCGCCGCCCGCCGATCAGCCCGGCCGCCGTCCGCCTCAGCCCCTCGGCTCGGTGGCAGTGGCTCACCCTGGTCCCGCTGGCCATCGGGGCGATCGTGGCAGCGCTCGTCGGCACGACGGTGAACAGCTGCATCTCGCTCGCCTTCGGCGCGGCCTTCGCGCTGATCATCCTGCTGCGGACCAGGGTGCTGCTGGCGCTCGACGGCGACCGGCTGGTGGTGCGGCTCTTCGTGTTCTGGAAGACCGTCGCGCTCGACCGGCTCGCCGAGGCGCGGGCCTACCCGGGAGCCCGCGGCGGCCCGGCGGTCAAGGTCACCGACCGCGACGGGCAAGCCTGCCTGCTGCTGTTCGGCAGCCTGCGCCCGGCCGGCGCGGCCGAGCTGCGTACGGTGCTGTGCCGGCGGCTGGCCGAGGGCGGGGTGCGGAAGGTCGGCCCGGTGGACCGCCTGCTCGCCGAGCAGCACTGAGCACCGAGACCCGAAGCCCCGCCCGCCCTGCCCCGAAGCCACGCCCCGCCGCGCCCCGCAGCCCGTCCGCAGCGCCCCGAAGGGCATCCGCAGCGCCGCCGTCCAGATTTCGGTACCGCATCGAAACGGCACCCCCCTAGCGAATCGCTACGCGCGTAGATATGCTGCTCTGGTGACTATGTCCACTGTTGCAGCCAACGCCCCCGGCGCTGCGGGCGGCGGTCTCGGCGACGTCGCCGCGTCCGAGGCCTCGCTCCGCCGATTCCTGCACGGCCTGCCCGGCGTCGACGCCGTCGGCCTGGAAGCCCGTGCCGCCGCCCTCGGTACGCGGTCGATCAAGACGACGGCCAAGGCCTTCGCGATCGATCTCGCCATCTCGATGATCGACCTGACCACGCTGGAAGGCGCGGACACGGTCGGCAAGGTGCGCGCCCTGTGCACCAAGGGGAAGCACCCCGACCCGACCGACCAGTCCGCCCCGCAGGTCGCCGCGATCTGCGTCTACCCGGACATGGTCGCCACCGCCAAGGCCGCCCTGGCCGGCACCGGCATCCAGGTGGCGTCCGTGGCCACCGCCTTCCCCGCCGGGCGCGCCGCGCTCCCGGTGAAGCTCGCCGACACCGCCGACGCGGTGGCCGCCGGCGCCGACGAGATCGACATGGTGATCGACCGGGGTGCCTTCCTCTCCGGCCGTTACCTGGACGTCTTCAACGAGATCACCGCCGTCAAGGAGGCCTGCAAGCGCCCCGACGGCAGCTCGGCCCACCTCAAGGTGATCTTCGAGACCGGCGAGCTCCAGACGTACGACAACGTGCGCCGCGCGTCCTGGCTGGCCATGCTGGCCGGTGCGGACTTCATCAAGACCTCCACCGGCAAGGTCACGGTCAACGCGACGCCGCCGGTGACCCTGCTGATGCTGGAGGCGGTGCGCGACTTCCGCGCGCAGACCGGCGTGCAGGTCGGCGTGAAGCCGGCCGGCGGGATCAAGACCACCAAGGACGCGATGAAGTACCTGGTGATGGTCAACGAGACGCTCGGCGACGACTGGCTGTCCCCGCACTGGTTCCGCTTCGGTGCGTCCAGCCTGCTCAACGACCTGCTGATGCAGCGTCAGAAGCTCAGCACCGGCCGGTACTCCGGTCCCGACTACGTGACGGTGGACTGATCACCATGGCCAAGAACACGAAGAAGACCGTGGCGGCCGCCGAGCCCCAGCAGCCGGCCCGGTCGACCCAGCAGCCCGCGCAGCAGTCGCAGGCCGGCGGCATCTTCGGCTACGCCCCCGCACCGGAGTCCGCCGCGGCGGCCGGCGACATCGCCACCTCCTACGGCCACTTCATCGGCGGCGAGTTCGTCGACTCCAGTGGCAGCGAGGCGCTGAAGACGGTCAACCCGGCCACCGAGCAGGTGCTCGCCGAGTTCGCCCAGGGCACCGAGGAGGACGTCGAGCGCGCGGTCAAGGCCGCCCGCAAGGCGTTCGCCGACTGGTCGGCGCTGCCCGGCAGCGAGCGCGCCAAGTACCTGTTCCGGATCGCCCGGATCATCCAGGAGCGCTCGCGCGAGCTGGCCGTGCTGGAGTCGATCGACAACGGCAAGCCGATCAAGGAGACCCGCGACTTCGACCTGCCCATGGTCGCCGCGCACTTCTTCTACTACGCGGGCTGGGCCGACAAGCTGGACTTCGCCGGCTTCGGCGTGAACCCGAAGCCGCTCGGCGTCGCCGCGCAGGTCATCCCGTGGAACTTCCCGCTGATGATGCTGGCCTGGAAGATCGCCCCGGCGCTCGCCACCGGCAACACGGTCGTCCTCAAGCCGGCCGAGACCACGCCGCTGACCGCGCTGCGGTTCGCCGAGATCTGCCGGCAGGCCGGTCTGCCGAACGGCGTCGTCAACATCGTCACCGGTGACGGCCGCACCGGCGCCGCGCTCACCGCGCACCCGGACGTCAACAAGGTCGCGTTCACCGGCTCGACGAACGTCGGCCGCGCGATCGCCCGCCAGGTCGCCGGCAGCCGCAAGAAGGTCTCGCTGGAGCTGGGCGGCAAGGCCGCCAACATCGTCTTCGACGACGCGCCGATCGACCAGGCGGTCGAGGGCATCGTCAACGGCATCTTCTTCAACCAGGGCCACGTCTGCTGCGCGGGCTCGCGCCTGCTGGTCCAGGAGTCGATCCAGGACGAGCTGCTGGACGCGCTGAAGCGCCGGATGGGCACGCTGCGCCTGGGCGACCCGCTGGACAAGAACACCGACATCGGTGCGATCAACTCCGCCACGCAGCTGGCCCGGATCACCGAGCTGAGCGAGGCCGGCGAGGCCGAGGGCGCCGAGCGCTGGGCGCCGTCCTGCGACCTGCCGTCCGCGGGCTACTGGTTCCGCCCGACGCTCTTCACCGGCGTCAGCCAGGCGCACCGGATCGCCCGCGAGGAGATCTTCGGCCCGGTGCTGTCGGTGCTGACCTTCCGCACCCCCGACGAGGCTCTCGCGAAGGCGAACAACAGCCAGTACGGCCTGTCCGCCGGCATCTGGACCGAGAAGGGCTCGCGCATCCTGTGGATGGCGGACCGACTCAAGGCCGGCGTGGTGTGGGCCAACACCTTCAACAAGTTCGACCCGGCCTCGCCGTTCGGCGGCTACAAGGAGTCGGGTTACGGCCGCGAGGGTGGCCGCCACGGTCTGGAGTCCTACCTCGATGTCTGATGCCATCCGTCTTGATGTGATGAAGACCTACAAGCTGTTCATCGGCGGGAAGTTCCCGCGCTCCGAGAGCGGACGGGTGTACGAGGTGACCACTGCGACCTCAGCCGCCGGTGCGGCGGGCAAGGGCGGCCAGTGGCTGGCCAACGCCCCGCTCGGCACCCGCAAGGACACCCGGGACGCCGTCGTCGCGGCCCGCGCGGCCGTGAAGGGCTGGTCCGGCACCACCGCCTACAACCGCGGCCAGGTGCTGTACCGGATCGCCGAGATGCTGCAGGGCCGGCGCGAGCAGTTCGTCGCCGAGGTGGCCACGGCCGAGGGCATCGGCGCCAAGAAGGCCGCCGCGCTGGTGGACCAGGCGATCGACCGCTGGGTCTGGTACGCGGGCTGGACCGACAAGGTGGCGCAGATCGCCGGCGGTGCCAACCCGGTCGCCGGGCCGTTCTTCAACCTGTCCGTGCCGGAGCCGACCGGTGTGGTCGGTGTCGTCGCGCCGCAGACCGGGTACGGCTACTCGTTCCTCGGGCTGGTCTCGGTGATCGCCCCGGCGATCGCGACCGGCAACACCGTGGTGGTCGCGGCCGCCACCCGTGCGCCGCTGCCCGCGCTCTCGCTGGGCGAGGTGCTGGCCACCTCGGACCTGCCCGGTGGCGTGGTCAACATCATCTCGGGCAACACGGCCGACATCGCGCCGACGCTCGCCTCGCACCAGGACGTCAACGCGCTCGACCTGGCCGGAGCGATCGCAGGCGAAGGACCCGGCGCGGCGGCTTCGCTGGAGGCGGCGGCCGCCGATACCCTGAAGCGGGTGCTGCGCCCGGCCGTTGATCCGTCCGCTCAGGACTGGACCATCGCGCCCGGTACCGACCGGCTACTCTCCTTCCTGGAGACCAAGACGGTCTGGCACCCGATGGGTCAGTAACCGCCACAACCGCCACTGCGGCGGGGACAACTCCAGAGTCACACCCCACAGACGGCCGTCCCCAGCGCCCCTACCCCCCCCGGGGGCCCGGACGTGCCACTGACGGGCCCGCGCCTCACCCCCCCTGGCGCGGGCCCGTCCTTGTGCGGGGACGGCGGCTGCCGTGGCCGGAGCCGGGCCGCCGATGTGGGTTATGCCACTGCGGGTCGCACGGGTTACGGACACGCGTCCCGATGCGTCAGACTGGTGACTCGTGAGTGACTCCCCCATGAACCTTGCCCCGAACTCCCATGCCCGCGTGGTGCTGCTCTGCGGGCCCTCGGGTTCGGGGAAGTCCTCGCTGGCGGACCGGGCCGGCCTGCCGGTGCTCCAGCTCGACGACTTCTACAAGGACGGCGACGACCCGACGCTGCCGCAGCTGGCCGACGGCAGCGGGGTCGACTGGGACTCGCCGCTCGCCTGGCACAGTGCGGACGCGCTGGCCGCGATCCGGCAACTCGTCGAGCAGGGCCGGGCCGAGGTGCCGGTCTACTCGATCCCGGCGAACGGACGGGCCGGCAGCCGCATCCTCGACCTGGCCGGCGCACCGGCGTTCATCGCCGAGGGGATCTTCGCCGCCGAACTCGTCGCGCACTGCGAGGCCGCGGGCCTGCTGGGCGACGCCCTCTGCCTGCGCAACAGCCCGCTGACCACCGCCTGGCGGCGGTTCCGCCGGGACGTCCGGGAGGGCCGCAAGTCCATCCCCACGCTGCTGCGCCGCGGCTGGCGGCTGATGCGCGCGGAGCGCGGCATCGTGGCCCGCCAGGTCGAACTCGGCGCGTACGCCTGCGCGGGGACGGAGGCGGCTGCCCGGGTGCACGCGGTGGTGCGGGCGGGCGGACGGGTCGCGGTCGGCGCCTGACGGTCGGCGCCGGCGCCTGGCCCGGTCGATGGCGGGCGGCTGACAGCTGACGTCCGGCGGATGACAGACGACCGATGACAGACGGCCGATGACGGATTGCGGACGACCGATGACGGATGACAGATATCAGATTCTGTCAGCTGTTATCCGTCATCCGTGATCCGTCAGACGCCGGCTGTCAGTGGGAAACCGTCACCACGACCTTCCCCACCTGACCGTTCGACTCCAGGTACCGGTGCGCCTCGACTATCTCGCTCAGGTCGAACGTGCGGTCCACCACCGGCTTGAGCGAGCCCGCGCGCAGGCCGGCCTCGATGAAGTGCACCGCCCTGCGCCGCACGACCGGGTCGCCGGTGACCTCCAGGTTGTTGTAACCGAGGATCCGCAGACCCCAGTTCATCGGCAGCGGAGCCGGCCGCGCGTCGAGCCAGCCGTAGACGATCAGCAGTCCACCGGGCGCGACCGCCTGCGCCACCGTGCTCAGGCCCGGTCCGGCGACCGAGTCGAAGACGATCTCCGCGCCACGCCCGTCGGTGATCTCGGTGACCCGGGCCAGCAGGTCGTCCTCCTCCAGCACGATCACGTGCGCCGCGCCGAGCGCGAGCAGCTGCTTGCGCTTCTCGGCCGTGCGGGTCACCGCCACCGGGATCGCACCCAGGTGGTTGGCGACCTGGATCGCAGCCACGCCGACGCTGCTGGACGCCGCCGTGATCACCACCGTGTCCCCCGGCCGCATCCGGCCCTGCTCGACCAGCGCTCCGTACGCCGTGCTGTACGAGAGCCAGACGGCCACACCGGTCACCGGGTCGGTCCCGCCCGGACGGCGGATCAGGTTCGCCGCCGGCACCACCACCCGGTCCGCGTACACGCCGTGCGTACTGAGGTGCCCCAGCGCGGCGGTGCTGACCGCCTCGCCGATCGCGAAGCTGCCGGCCACGTCCATGCCGACCGCCTCGACCACACCGGTGGCCTCGTAGCCGAGCCGGGAGCCGGGCAACTCGGGCTGGTAGTAGTACGTCCCGGCTCGGAAGAGCGCCTCGGCGCGGTTCAGGCCGATCGCCTCGACCCGGACCAGCACGTCCTCCGGCCCCGGCTCGGCGAGCTCAACGTCAACGATCCGCAGCACCTCGGGTTCGCCGATCTCGTCGAACAGCACGGTCCTGGCCATGGGTGATCTCCTCAGAAAGCAGCAGTGAAGCAGTCATCAATCCGACGGGCCGTCCGATCGGCTCGTGCTGCACTCCACCGTAGGCAGCACCGGAGATGCTGCCCATGCCGGAACGTCTCGACCCGATATCCGATCGTCTCCCACCCCGATTCGCCCGGCCGCGCCCGGAGTCCACGGCCGCACAGACGATCTGACGGCCTGACAGCCCGACGGGTTCCGACGCACCTGAAGCATCTGAGGGCACCTGAAGGCACCTGACGAGCCCGACGGTCCGTCAGTACGCTGACCAGATGGACGTACTCAGCGACGCGATCACCGTGATGCGCACCGGCCGCCCCCACTCCGGGCGCAGCCACAAGGCCGCGCCGTGGGGCCTGCGCTTCCCGGCCGGCGGCGGGATCGGGTTCCACGTGGTGCTGCAGGGCGCCGCGTGGCTGCGCCCGCCCGGGGACGCCGAGCCGCTGCGCCTCGGCACCGGTGACGTGGTGCTGCTGCCGCACAGCCTCGGCTACGGTCTGGCGGACTCGCCGCAGAGCCCACTGCACGAGGTGGAGCTGGACGAGGACGGCATGCTGCCCCGCCAGCCGTCCACCACCGATCCCATCCCACCCGCACCGGGCGCAGCGGGCACACCGGACGGCAGCACCCTGATGCTCTGCGGCGCCTACCTCCTCGACCGGGTCCGCCCGCACCCGCTGCTCGCCGACCTCCCGCCGGTCGTCCACCTGTCGGCGGACGGCGGCCGCCACCCCGAACTGCGCGCCGTGATCAACCTGCTCGGCGGCGAACTGACTGCCCAGCGGCCGGGCAGCGACGCCGCCGTGCCGGCGCTGCTCGACACCATGCTGCTCTACCTGCTGCGCGCCTGGTTCGACGAGCAGTGCAGCCGCGCCAAGGGCGGCTGGGCCACCGCGCTCAGCGACCCGGCCATCGCCGCCGCGCTCAGCGCGATCCACCGCGCCCCCGCCCACCCGTGGACGGTCGAGGAGTTGGGGGCCACGGCCGGGCTGTCCAGGGCGGCCTTCGCCCGCCGCTTCACCGCCCTGGTCGGCCAGCCCCCGCTGAGCTACCTCACCTGGTGGCGGATGACGACCGCCGGCCGGCTGCTCCGCGAGTCCTCGGCGCCGCTCCGCACGGTGGCCCAACAGGCGGGCTATCTGAGCGAGTTCGCGTTCGCGAAGGCGTTCAAGCGGGAGTACGCGCTGCCCCCGGGCCGCTACCGCGCCGAGCACCGCCCGGCAGCGCACCCGGATCCCGATCCCGAGCCCGAGCTCGCGGAAACGTCTGCACCCACGCCCACGTCCATGCCCGCGCCGGATTCCTGAGCAGCACCCCGGAACGCCGACAGCCGGACCCGGCGTCCTCTCCCGAGACGCCGGGTCCGGCTGCTTCCATGCGGGATCACGGCTTCCCTGCCGGTAGCGACTCCCCCGAGCCGTCCCTGGCACCGCAATCCTGACCCGTCCCCCGACGGGAGTCCTGAGTGGCCTCGCGACCGAACGGCCCTCGCGGCCGACCGGCCTCGTGACCGAATGTCCCCGCGACCGTCAGGCCACCAGCTCGCCGAAGGCGTGCGCGGTGTCCCCGGTGCGGTTGAGCTGCTCGTCGTCGCGCAGCCGGCGCAGCGCGCGCCAGATGCTGCTCTTCACGGTGCCGACGCTGATGTCCAGGATGTCGGCGATCTCCGGGTCGGTGCGGCCCTCGTAGTAGCGCAGCACGAGCATCGTCCGCTGGTTCTCCGGCAGCTTGGCCAGCGCCTGCCAGAGCACGGCGCGCAGCTCGGTGCCGCCCATCGCGTCCGTGTCGCCGACCGTCTCCGGCAGCTCCTCGGTCGGGTACTCGTTGAGCTTGCGACGGCGCCAGGCCGAGATGTGCAGGTTCGTCATGGTGCGGCGCAGGTAGCCGCCGACCGCCGCCTTGTCGGTGATCCGGCCCCAGGCGCGGTAGGTGCTGAAGAGCGCGCTCTGCAGCAGGTCCTCGGCCTCGAAGCGGTCACCGGTCAGGTGGTAGGCAGTGGCGTACAGGGAGGCGCGGCGCTCGCGCACATACGCGGTGAACTCCGCCAGGTGCTCATCCGCGGCGGGCGAGGGCTCCCCCTGCACGCCTTCCTGTACGCGCTGTGCAGGGTTCACACCCTGCTGGGCGGGCACCTCGACCGGCGTGAGCCGGTACAGGGTGGCGCCCGTGGTGGTACGGACGTCCGGCTCCCCCGAGCCGTTGCCGTGCCGACCGATCCCCCGCACCGCACCGGTCACCCGGCGCGCCCCCGTGCAGGTCTCCACCGTTCGACCGTGACCGTGAAAAGCGAGCGACTGCGGACGAACGCCGCGGACGGCCGGGCTGTGCGCATCCGAGATGCCCCGGGTCTCAAGCGTTGCGTTCATAGTGGCGCCCCCATGTTCGGTACGAGCGGGTCTCTTCCTCCGCCTCCGCGGCGGCCCGTTGGAGCGGGACTGCCGTGGTGACATGGAAAATCCTGCCCGCCGCCCGTCATGGCGGTGTCCGGCGACTGTCACAGCGGTGTCACAAGGGACGGGACTTTCGTCACGCGCGCCGACCGACACCGATGACGCCACCCGGTCGCCCGACGGTTCCCGTGCGTCCTGAGCTCCGCCGATTCTCAGCAGACCTTCATCGACCGGCTTCGGCCTCACCTGACATTCCCCGACCTTCCGTGACCGTCTCCGATCTTCCCCGACCTTCGGCGGTTCCCGGCGGGTGCCCAGTGAGCCAGAATGAGTGAGTGCCTTTCCTGCTTCTGATCGAGGATGACGACGCCATCCGGACCGGCCTCGAACTCGCTCTCACCCGCCAGGGCCACCGTGTGGCCGCCGCTGCCTCGGGCGAGGACGGCCTCAAGCTCTTCAAGGAGCAGCGGCCGGACCTGATCGTGCTCGACGTGATGCTGCCCGGAATCGACGGCTTCGAGGTCTGCCGCCGGATCCGGCGCACCGACCAGCTGCCGATCATCCTGCTCACCGCGCGCTCGGACGACATCGACGTGGTGGTGGGGCTGGAGTCCGGGGCCGACGACTACGTGGTCAAGCCGGTCCAGCCGCGGGTGCTGGACGCCCGGATCCGGGCCGTCCTGCGCCGCGGCGAGCGGGAGAACTCGGACTCCTCGGCCTACGGGCCGGTGGTCATCGACCGTTCCGCGATGACCGTGACCAAGGACGGCCAGGATCTCCAGCTGACGCCCACCGAGCTGCGGCTGCTGCTCGAACTGAGCCGGCGCCCCGGTCAGGCGCTCTCCCGCCAGCAGCTGCTGCGGCTGGTCTGGGAGCACGACTACCTGGGCGACTCCCGGCTGGTGGACGCGTGCGTGCAGCGGCTGCGGGCGAAGGTGGAGGACGTCCCGTCGGCGCCGACCCTGATCCGCACGGTCCGCGGCGTGGGCTATCGTCTGGACCCGCCCGCCTGAGCCACCTGGCCGAGCCACCTTGGCGCCGGTCAGGCCGAAGGGCTCGCCAGGGCTCGCTCCGGCGCCCGTCCACCGTCCTGCCGACACCGAATGGCTACCCCGACTCGTGATCGACCACCAGAAGCGCCGCCGGCTCGCGTCCGGCCTGCTGCGACCGCTGCGCTTCAGCTCGCTGCGGGTACGGCTGGCCGCGGTCTTCGCCGTCGTGGCCCTGACCGCCGCCGTCTCCGCCTCCGGGATCGCCTACTGGCTCAACCGCGACGCGGTGCTCAAGCGCGCCCAGAACAACGCGCTGATCGACTTCCGGAACTCGCTCACCCGCAACGTCTCCAGCCTGCCGCAGGGTGCCAGCTGCCCGGATCTCGTGCAGCTGGCCAATGACGTGGGCAGCTCCGGGCTGAACTACAACGTCGTGGTGGTGGACGACAGCCTGCCCGACTGCACGGCCGGTTCGGACCCCAAGTACACCCTGGCGCAGGTGCCGGCCGCGCTGCGGACCGCCGTCGCCAAGCCGCGCCCGGTCGGCCCGGGCAACCCGTACGAGTACCACCTGTACTGGCAGCGGGTGAACATCAACGGCGAGCCGTTCGTGGTCGGCGGCACCAAGGTGGTGCCGACCGGGCCGACCGCCTACATGTTCAAGTCGCTGGACAACGAGCGGACCGATCTCAACACGCTGGGCTGGATGCTGGTGGTGGCCACGCTGGTCGCGCTGATCGCGGCCACCCTGCTGGCGCAGGCCGCGTCCGCCACCGTGCTCCGCCCGATCCGCCAACTCGGCGACGCCGCAAGGCGACTGGGCGAAGGCAAGTTGGACACCCGGCTCGAAGTGACCGGCGCCGACGAACTCGCCGACCTGAGCCGGACGTTCAACCGGACCGCCGAGCAACTCGCCAAGCAGGTCGAAGAGCTGAGCGCCCGCGAGGCACAGAGCCGGCGGTTCGTCGCCGACATGTCGCACGAACTGCGCACGCCGCTCACCGCGATGACCGCGGTCACCGACATCCTGGAGGACGAGGCCGAGTCGCTGGACCCGATGATCGAACCGGCGGTACGGCTGGTGGTCAGCGAGACCCGCCGGCTCTCCGACCTGGTGGAGAACCTGATGGAGGTGACCCGGTTCGACGCGGGCACCGCCAAGCTGGTCGCCGACGAGATGGACATCGCCGACCTGATCATGTCCTGCATCGACGGCCGGGCCTGGTACGACGCGGTCGAGCTCGACGCGCCGCGGGGCGTGCTGGCCGTGGTCGACCCGCGCCGGCTCGACGTGGTCTTCGCCAACCTGATCGGCAACGCGCTCAAGCACGGCGGTTCGCCGGTGCGGGTCAAGGTCAGCCAGGGCCTCGGCCCGACCGGGGCCGGCGAGGTGGTGGTCGAGGTCTCGGACAGCGGCCCGGGGATCCCGCAGGACGTGCTGCCGCACGTCTTCGACCGCTTCTACAAGGCCGACAAGGGCCGCGCCCGCTCCGAGGGCAGCGGCCTGGGCCTGTCGATCGCGATGGCCAACGCCCAGATCCACGGCGGCACGATCAGTGCCGCGAACGCCCCGGCGGGTTCGGGCGGCGGCGCGGTCTTCACGCTGCGCCTGCCGCTGGTCCCGCCGAACCGCGAGGGCCGGGGCGGCCCGGCGGCGGACGGACACCCGGGGGACGCAACCGACCGGAGGTCCGCACAGTGAGTTCGACGAGTTCCCCTTCCCCGACTTCGACCTGTTCGACGACCGGACGCCCGGCACGGCGCTGGGCGGCGGCCCTGGCCACCGCCGCCGCGACCGCCGCGCTCGCCACCGGCTGCGGGATCCGGCCGACCGCCGTCCCGGTGGACGCCGGCGCGCCCGCCAGCCGGACCGCCTGCCCGAGCCCGGTGCACCCGCCGGCCGTGCCGCCCAGCGCGACGCCGAGCACGACACGCGGCGCCGGCTACCCGGGCGCCGCCGCGCCGAGCGTGCTGCCGACGGCCACCCCGAGCCCGGTCCCGTCCAGCGGCAGCCTGTTCAGCGCGCTGCCCTCCCCCGCCGCCGGCACCGGCGCGGCCGCACACTGCGAGTGAACCCGCACAGCTCGGACGCAGCCGCGGGCGAACCCGCCGGTGGAACCGTCGACCGTGCCGAGCGCGTCCTTGGGGGCGTGCAGGGAGATGCCACCAGCGCGCACGACTCGCTGGGCAGTACGCGAACCGACGAGCACCGGAGCCCCACGGCGGGCCCCCCGGACGGCGTGTCGGCCGCGGCCGACACGCCGGAAGCGACCGGCCCACCCCCGACGGACGAGGTATCGGTCCGGCTGCGCGGGCTCGGACTGACCCTGCTGATGCTGTACTTCCTGCTCGCCGGCTGGCTCGCGCTGCGCCCGACACCGACCGCGACCTGGGCGTACGACACCAATCTGACGCCGTTCGCGACCGTCCACCGCGACCTGGCGACCGGCGGCGCCGCCGGACTGCGCGCCCTCGCGAGCACCGTGCTGGCCGGCGCGCCGCTGGGGATCCTGCTGCCGCTGGCCGGCGGGCGACTGCACCGGGCCTGGCTGCCCTGCTTCCTGCAGACCACCGGCGGTGCGGCGGTGATCGCCACCGCGGTGGAGTTCACCGAGACCTGGCTCGGCGGGCACATCCTGAACGTGGACGACGTGCTGCTCGCGGTGGTCGGTGCCGCGCTGGCGCACGTGGCCGCCGTCCCGGCCGGGTGCCGTGCGCTCCGCCGCCGGCTGAGCCCGGCGCCGACCGACCGACCGGCGGCCACCGAACCGCCCGCAAGCCCCCCGGCCCAGCCCTCGCCGGCCACTCCGGCCACCCGAGTCACTCCAGCCGCCCCGGCTGCCCTGGTCACCGCTGCCGCCTCGCACCCCGCTCCGGACCGCACCGTCACCACACCGCACCCGGTCGCCCCGAAGCCGCGCCCGCTCTCCCTGGTCAAGCCCGGCCGCGGCTGAGCCCCCGCGCCCCCTCTCCTCAGGGCCGAACCCTGAGGCGAACCCCGAGAACGCGGTCCCCCAGCCCGGTAAAAGCTCCGGTCCGCAGATCGCCGTACGGGCTGACGTCAGAACCCCGCGCCGGCCGGAGGATGGAGTCACAAGCCGCCCGGAACCGCCGAGCAGGCCCACCGACACCGTCCTGATCACGACCCAACGCTCGGAGACCGTCATGCGCACGCTCGCCCGCCCCCGCCACAACCGCGTCATCGCCGGCGTCTGCGCCGGGATCGCCGAGCGCTTCGGCCTGACGCCGTGGACGGTCCGGTTGATCTTCCTGGCCTCCTGCCTGCTGCCCGGCCCGCAGTTCCTGATCTACCTGGGCCTGTGGCTGCTGCTCCCCCAGGAGCCGTGACCCCGCCCGCCGCCCGCTGCCCGGGAACCCACCCCGACGCCGCCCACCTCGCCCACGCAAAAGGGCCGTCCCTCCGGTGCTGCTCACCGGAGGGACGGCCCTTTTGCGCGCAACCGCGCAACCGCGCCGCGGCCGTGCTCAGCCGCCGAGGCCCGGCAGGCCCGCGTTGACCGGAGCCAGGCTGCCCACTGCGCCGCCCAGCGGCGCCTTGGAGACCGCGCCCTGGAGCGCGCCGACCGGAGCCGGCAGGCCACGGGTGGCCTCCGCGGCGGGCGCCTCGACCGCAGCCGGAGCGGCGGCCGGGGCAGCAGCCGGAGCCTGCTGCGCGGCGTTCGGGTTGAGCACGCCGGTGGCCTGCGAGACCGGGCCGCTGACCGGCGAGCTCTTGCCCAGCGAGCTGGTCAGGTTGCCGGTGTCGGTCAGCCCGCCGGTGCTCGGGACGAGCCCGCCCGTCGCCGCAGAGGCGGAGCCCGCGACCGCCGCGAGGGCGACGCCGAGCGCCGCCGTGCCGGCAATCTTGAGAGTGGCCTGCTTCATGAGTGCGTCCTCGTGTCCTCGTCGGACCGGAGTGCGGCCGCGCCGGGCAGTCGCCCAGGCGTACGCCGCTGATCCTGGTCCGTGTCAGCAGTGACTGGCACACCGTAGACAGTGACCCGGACCAGGACCAAAGGCGCTTAACTCACTCGAATTACTCGTCAGACAGTCAGACTTGACGATGTGTCAACGAAGACTGACGCCAGTTCGACACCACCGCGGCCCGACGACTCAGGACGCGTTGGCCGCGAAGAGCCACTCCGCCTTGAGCTCGGCGTAACCGGGCTTGATCACCTCGTTGATCATCGCGAGCCGCTCGTCGAACGGCAGGAACGACGACTTCATCGCGTTGACGGTGAACCACTGCATGTCGTCCAGCCCGTAACCAAAGGCCTCGATCAGGTGGCCGAACTCCTGGCTCATGGTGGTGCCGCCCATGAGCCGGTTGTCGGTGTTCACGGTGACCCGGAACTTCAGCCGGCTGAGCAGCCCGATCGGGTGCTCGGCGTACGAAGCCGCCGCCGCCGTCTGCAGGTTGGAGGTCGGGCACATCTCCAGCGGGATCCGCTTGTCGCGCACGTACGCGGCGAGCCGGCCGAGCTCGACGGTGCCGTCCTCGTTGACCGTGATGTCGTCGATGATCCGCACGCCGTGGCCGAGCCGGTCGGCGCCGCAGCACTGCAGCGCCTCCCAGATCGAGGGCAGGCCGAAGGCCTCGCCGGCGTGGATCGTGAAGTGGTTGTTCTCGCCCTTGAGGTAGTCGAAGGCGCCCTGGTGGCGGGTCGGCGGGTGGCCCGCCTCGGCGCCCGCGATGTCGAAGCCGACCACGCCGGCGTCGCGGTAGCGGTTGGCGAGCTCGGCGATCTCCTGCGAGCGGGCGGCGTGCCGCATCGCGGTGAGCAGCGTGCCGACCTTGATCCGGTGGCCGTTCGCGCGCGCGGTGGCCTCGCCCTGGCGGAAGCCCTCGTTGACGGCCTCGACGACCTCGTCGAGCGACAGGCCGGCCTCCAGGTGCTGCTCCGGGGCGTAGCGGACCTCGGCGTAGACGACGCCGTCGGCCGCCAGGTCCTCGGCGCAGTCGGCGGCGACCTTGATCAGCGCCTCGCGGGTCTGCATGACCGCGCAGGTGTGCGCGAAGGTCTCCAGGTAGCGGACCAGCGAACCGGAGTCGGCCGCCTCGCGGAACCAGATGCCGAGCTTGGCCGGGTCGGTGCTGGGGAGGCCCTCGTAGCCGCAGGCGGCGGCGAGCTCGACGATCGTCTCGGGGCGCAGGCCGCCATCGAGGTGATCGTGCAGCAGCACCTTGGGCGCGCGGCGGATCTGGTCGGCGGTGGGGATACGCGGGGCCGTGGTGCCCGCGGGGACGGGGATCTGCTTCTCCATTGCGGGAGTGTAAGGCCTACGCGCGTAGATTCCTACTCGCCACCCCGGCCCCGCTTCCCCGTCGAAATTTCTTCGCCGAAGCGGTCACAACGGCACCGGCGGGTGCGTCCAACCCAGCATGAAGACGATCACCGCACTCGACTCGTTCATCGCCTACCAGGACGTCCGGCAGGCCGACGTCACGGGCGACGCCACGGCCGACGTCACGGCCGACGTCACGGGCGGCGCCGCCGGCGTCCCCGTGGTCTTCCTGCACGGCAACCCCACCTCCTCGCACCTGTGGCGCAACGTGATCCCGCTCGTCTCGCCCGGTGCCCGCTGCCTGGCGCCCGACCTGATCGGGATGGGCGCCTCCGGAAAGCCGGACAGCGCCTACCGGTTCGCCGACCACGCCCGCTACCTGGACGCCTGGTTCGAGGCGCTCGACCTGCCCGAGCTGGTGATCGTCGGCCAGGACTGGGGCGGCGCGCTCGGGCTGGACTGGGCGGCCCGGCACCCGGGGCGGGTGCGCGGCGTCGCGCTGGTCGAGACCTTCCTGCGGCCGCTGAGCTGGTCCGAAATGCCGCCGCAGGGCGCGGAGTTGTTCCGCTCGTACCGCACCCCCGAGGGCGCGGCGAAGCTGCTGGCAGAGAACACGTTCATCGAGTTCAACCTGCCGTTCGGCGTCCGCACCGGCCTCGCGCCCGCCGACCACGACGTCTACCGCGCGCCGTTCCTCGACCCGGCCGACCGGCGCCCGCTGCTGGCCTGGCCGAACGAGATCCCGTTCGACGGCTCGCCCGCCGACGTGCACGAGCGGATGCTCCGCTACGGCCGCTGGCTCGCGGACACCCCCGAGGTGCCCAAGCTGCTGATGACCGTCGAGGACGGCGTCGGCATGGGCTCGGCCGAGACGGCCGCCTGGGCGCAGCAGGCTTTCCCGGGCCTGGAGGTCGAGTCGATCGGACCCGCCGGCCACCACGCGCCGGAGGACCAGCCGGAGGCGATCGGCTCGGCGGTCGCCCGCTGGCTGCGGCGCGGCAAAATGACCACCGAGGCGGCCTGATCGTGCCAGAGTCGGTAGCCGTGACCGAACCCACTGACAGCGAGACCGAGCTCGTCGCACGGGCGGTCGACGGCGACAAGGCGGCGCTGGAGCAGGTGGTCCACCTGCTCCAGGACCCGCTCTACCGCCTGTCGCTGCGGATGACCGCCCGCCCCGCCGACGCCGAGGACGCCACCCAGGAGATCCTGATCCGGGTGATCACCCGGCTCGCCACCTGGCGCGCCGAGGCCCGGCTGCTCACCTGGGCCTACCGGGTCGGCGTCAACTACCTGCTCGACCT
This sequence comes from Kitasatospora sp. NEAU-69, assembly GCF_057158765.1. Taxonomy (NCBI): domain Bacteria; kingdom Bacillati; phylum Actinomycetota; class Actinomycetes; order Kitasatosporales; family Streptomycetaceae; genus Kitasatospora; species Kitasatospora sp. NEAU-69. The sequence goes on along the minus strand of NZ_JBWXUE010000021.1, from coordinate 46,404 downwards.
GCGCCGCAAGTCTCCCCAGGAGTCGGCCGGTCTGACGTTCGACGTGTTCGGCGAGAACCTGCTGGCCGGCCTGGCGGCCGAGGAGTACGAGGGGCCCGAGGCACGGCTGCTCGCCGAGGAGGTCCGGCTCAGCTGCTCGCAGGCCGTGCTGCAGTGCCTGGAACGGGAGGAACGGGTGGCCTACGTGATCGGCGAGATCTTCGAACTCGCGGGCGCCGAGGCCGCCTGGATCCTCGACACCACGCCCGCCGCGTACCGCAAGCGGCTGGAGCGGGCCCGCCGGCGGATCCGCGCGTTCATGGGCTCGGCCTGCGGAATCGTCAACCCGCAGGCCGCCTGCCGGTGCGCCCGCCGGGTCGGCAAGGCGGTCGAGTCCGGCCGGATCGACCCGCGCCGCCCGGCCCTCGCCCGGCACCCGGTCGTCGCGGGCGGGCGCGACGTGGCCGCCGCCGCGTCCCAGCTGCGCCACCTGCACCACGCGGCCGCCGTGCTGCGCGCGCACCCGGACTACGCCGCACCCGAGGCCCGGACGGGCGCGGTGCTGGCGCTGCTCGGCTCGGGCCGGTTCCCGCTGGTCGAACAGCTCGACCAGGACAGGTCCTAGGGCCCCTCAGTCGTGGTCCAGCAGCCGCCCGCGCCGCGACAGCACGAAGTCCCGGAACGCGGCCGCCGGTGGCGTCAGTGGGCGGCCCGTCACCCAGGCCAGCCCGATCGCGCGCCGGGTGCGCGGGGCGGTCACGGCGAGGTCCACCACGCCCGGGCGCGGCACCAGGCCGGGCGGCAGCAGCGCCACCCCGAGCCCGGCGGCGACCAGCCCGCGCAGGGTCTCGGCCTCCTCGCCCTCGAAGGCGATCCGCGGCGTGAACCCGGCCTGCGCGCAGAAGTCGTCGGTGATCGCGCGCAGCCCGTAGCCGGGCTCGACGGCGACGAACGGCTCCTCGGCCGCCTCGGCGAGCCGGATCCTCCTGCGGCCGGCGAGCCGGTGGTCGGCCGGCACCGCGAGGTACAGCACCTGCTCGTCCAGCGGACGGGTCGTCAGCTCCGGATCGTCCGGGATCGGCGAGACCAGGCAGAGGTCCAGCTCACCGGCGTGCAGCCGCACCAGCATCGCCGCGACGTAGTCCTGCACGAGCTGGAAGCGGACCCGCGGGTGGCCGGCCCGGAACCCGCGCAGCAGCGCGGGCACCGCGTCCGTCCCCATGGTGTGCAGGAACCCGAACGCGACCCGGCCGAACGCCGGGTCCACCTCGGCCCGCGCCGCGTCCGCGCCGCGCTCCAGCTCGGCCAGCGCCCGCTCCACCGACTGGAGCAGCAGCCGCCCGGCCCGGGTGAGCCGCACCGTCCGCCCCTGGCGGGCCAGCAGCTCGACGCCGAGCTCCTGTTCCAGCCGGGCCACCGCCCGCGACAGCGTCGGCTGCGGCATCGCGAGCAACTCGGCGGCCCGGGTGACGTGTTCCAGCCGGGCGACGGCGGCGAACTGGGCCAGCCGGGGCGCCAGCAGCGCGACGGCGGCGTCCGGTCCGAGCTGGGCGACCCGCGGGGATCCCTCCTCATGCACCACGGTATGGATTATCTCCCATTCATGCATTGGACGCATGGAAAAGGCGAGGTCTACCGTCGAAGTCATGCCGCCCGTCCCAGCCCTTCCCGCCCTCTCCTCCGCCGCCTCCTCCACCTCCCCCGACCTCCGACTCCGCCCCGGGCAGCGCGACTTCCGGCGCTCCAACCTCGCGCTCTTCGCGGCCGGCATCGCCACGTTCGTCCTGCTCTACGCGACCCAGGGCCTGCTCCCGCAGCTCTCCGCCGACCTCGATCTGACGCCGGGGCAGGCCAGTTGGACCGCCTCTGCCGCCACCCTCGGCCTGGCGCTGGGCCTGCTGCCGGCCAGCGCGCTCTCCGACCGGTTCGGCCGCACCGCCGTGATGACCGCCTCGGTGCTGACCGCCTCGCTGATCGCGCTCGCCCTGCCGTTCGCCCCCGGGCTCGGCACGCTGGTCGCGCTGCGCGCCGTCCAGGGCATCGCGCTCGCCGGCCTGCCCGCGACCGCGATGGCCTACCTCGCCGAGGAGGTCCACCCGAGCGCGCTCGGCTCGGCGATGGGGCTGTACGTGGCGGGCAACAGCATCGGCGGGATGGGTGGCCGCCTGGTGGCCGGCTGGACCGGCGCCGCCTGGGGCTGGCGCTGGGGACTCACCGCCTCCGCCCTGCTCGCGCTGCTCTCGGTCCTCGCGTTCCGCCTGCTGATCCCGCGCGCCCGGCACTTCCGGCGCGCTCCGGTGGACGCCCGCGCGCTCTCCCGCACCGTCTCGGCCCATCTGCACAACCCGCTGCTGCTGCGGCTCTACGCGCTCGGCATGCTCTTCATGGCGGTCTTCGGCGCCGTCTACAACACGGTCGGCTTCCGCCTGATCGCCGCGCCGTTCCACCTGCCGCAGTCGATCGCCGCCTCGATCTTCGTCGTCTACCTGGTCGGCACCGCCTCCTCCGCCTTCGCCGGCCGCGTCACCGCCCGGCTCGGCCGCCGCGGCACGCTCTACCTCGCGATCGGGCTGACCACGGCCGGGCTGCTGGTCTCACTCGCCGGCTCGCTGATCTGCGCGCTGCTCGGCCTGGTGCTGATCACCGCCGGCTTCTTCGCCGGCCACGCCACCGCCTCCGCCGCCGTCGGCCGCACCGCCACCCACGGCCGCGCCCAGGCCAGCGCGCTCTACCTGATGGCCTACTACCTCGGCAACAGCCTCGGCGGCACCCTCGGCGCCGACGCCTACCACTCGGTCGGCTGGCCCGGCTCGGCCACCGTCGGCCTGGCCGCGATGGCCCTGGCGGCAGGCGTGACGCTGTACGCGACCCGGCAGGCGATCCGGGGCCGAAGCGTGGCCTACGGCGCTCCCTGACCTGCCCCCTGGCCCGCCCCCGCCTGCTGCGTGATCCACGGTCCGACGTACGACGCGGCGTCGTTCAGGATCCCCAGGTGGTCGTCCTTCGGCACGATCCGGAACGTGTCGTGCGCGGCGCCGCCCGCCCTGGCCGCGTACGCGAGGGTCTTCGCCGGGTCGAAGACCTCGTCCTGGGCGCCGATCCAGACGCCAAGCGGCTTGGTCAGGCCCTTCAGCACGGCGGCGCTGCTGCCCGGGTTCTGGGCCAACGCCATGTTGACGGTGTACCGGGCGACCAGGTGCGCGGAGCGGATCTGGTCGGCGGTGTAGGCGAAGCCGAGCGCCTGGGCGTGCCCGTCCAGCACGTGGTTGCTGACCGCGTTGACGATGAACGGGCGCTTGCAGACGGTCGCGAAGTTCGACGCGCCGCTCTGGTCCGTCGTGTCCGCCTGGAGGCCGAAGTCGGGCGAGAGCAGCACGTAGCCGGCCACCTGCGGGTCGATCAGCCCGAGGCTGTTGAGCACCAGCCCCGCACCCGCCGAGTGGCCGCCGACGAAGGTGGGCAGCGCCGGGTACTGCCGGTGCACGTAGTCCACGGCCGTCCGGGTGTCCTGCCAGACCTGCTCCGGCGTCGGCGCGTCGCCGCGCGGGCCGCCCGAGGCGCCGTGGCCCCGGATGTCCACCAGGTACGTCGCGATCCCGTACTGGTCGGCGAGTTCGCGGCCCATCGGCAGGTAGCCGGCCGCGCTGTTGGCGCCGGAGCCGTGGTAGAAGACCAGCGTCGCGCGCGGGTGCGCGGGGAGGTACGCGTAGTACGCGAGCGGGACGCCGTCGGTCGCGGTGAGCTGCCCGCTCGGCCGGGCGGTCGGGTCGTCGGGACCGCTCTGGTCCTGGTTCAGCCCGGGGGCGGCCGCCGGCGGGAACGAGCACGGCAGCGCCGCGACGGCCGCCCCCGCGCCGGTCACCGCCACCAGCGCCCCGGCCGTGATCCCGACCGCCCCCAGCCCGGCGACCGCCCGCCGCACGCCACCACCTGAACGCGCTGCGGAGCTCTGGACGCCACTCCCCGCCAGCCACTCCCGGACGGCCGGACGGCGCAGCCGCCAGTACACCAGCACCGGCAGCACCAGGCCGGTCGCCGGAGCTGCGCTGCCGGTGTGGACGATCTGGTAGATCCGGATCGCCACCAACAACCCGAGCAGCGCCAGCACTTCGCCGAACAACCGGGGCCGGGGCCGACGCAGCCGCACGGTCAGCCACCAGCAGGCGAGGCCGAACGCCATCAGCAGGTAGCCGAAGACCCGGGTGGCGGTCGCATACGTCGGGTTCTGCTCCAGCAGCCCGTTGACCAGCCCGCCGAAGCCGGTGAGCAGCAACAGCACCCGCACGACGGTCACTTCACGCGGCCGCCCGGCGCCGACACCATCAACTCGGTTCATCCCCGGCCCCCTTCAGCATCGCCTCGGCCTCGTCGCACCACGCCAGCTCCGCCTGCGCCATCCGCAGCGAGTGCGCCCGGACCAGCCAGGCGGCCGGCGCCTGCTCGGCCGGCGGCCGGGTGCCCTCCGGCCAGTTCGCGCCGGGGATCGTCGCCTCGGCCTGCTCCAGCCGCTGCCGCGCCTCGGCCCGCCGCTGGTCGATCAACCGCAGCATGGCGCCGGTACCGGCGTGATCGCCGAACAGCAGCTTGACCATCCCCTCGTCCCGCCGCTGTACGGGCTGCGCGGGCTCACGCACCCACCCGGCCAGCGCGGTCGCCCCGCGCTCGGTCAGCCGCCACACCGTCTGCCGCCCCTGCTCGGCCTCCGGCGCCCCGGTCTCGCTCGGCGCGATCAGCCCGGCCTCCTCCAGCACCTTCAACTGCGGATAGAGCTGCCCGAAGCTCACCCCCCAGAAGTGCCCGACCGAGCGCTGCACCGCCTGCCGCAGCTGGTACCCGTTGCGCGGCAGCCCCGCCAGGAACCCGAGCACCGTCCAGCCGGTCGGCGTCAGCTGCGGCAGCTCCACCTCGGAGCCGTCGCCATCGCTATCGCTATATCTGCCAGATACACCCATGCACACAAAGCTACTCCCCAACCGCCGTGGAGGCGAGCACGATCCTCGGATTCTCACGATCCGTGCAAGCGACGTCGCACCGTGCATCCACCCGAGCGCTCCAGTAGCGTTCGCCTGCAAGTCAATGCAACAAAGAGGGCGCTCGCCATTGCATTGGGCGCGAGGTCATTGCAACGATTACACCGCTACCACCTGCACTAGTACAGATTCTGCGCGAATAGCCTGTTGCCAGAGCCATGAACGCAACGTAGCGTTTGCGATGTCAGAAACGAGCACCGCACAAGGAGAGCACGATGCAGAACTTCGCAGCCCCCGCCTGGACCGGCACCGTCTCGATCGATGACACCGAGCTGGCCGTGACCGACACCGGCGGCGCCGGCCCCACCGTGGTCTACCTCAACGGCTCCTACGCCTCACAGAAGAACTGGCAGCGCGTCACCGCCGAGCTCGGCGGCGACTACCGGCACATCACCTACGACGAGCGCGCCCGCGGCAAGTCGAAGCGCGCCACCGACTACTCCTTCGAGGCCTGCGTCCGCGACCTCGACGCCGTCCTCACCGCCCGCGGCGTCGAGCGCCCGATCCTGGTGGGCTGGTCCTACGGCGCGATGATCGCCGTGCACTGGGCCGCCCGCCACCCCGAGCGCGTCGCCGGCGTCGTCTCCGTGGACGGCGCCCTGCCCACCGACCCGCTCGACGACGCCACCCGCGCCCAGGTCCGCAAGCTGTTCCGCAACCTCAGCCCGATCTTCCCCATCGCCCGCCCGCTCGGCCTGGCCGCCCGGATGAGCGCCACCCAGCACGCCGAGATCAACCTCGAACTCATCGACCTCTGCGCACCCGCCGCCCTCGCCCCGGTGCTCGAGCGCATCAGCACCCCGACCCGCTACATCCTCGGCACCGGCGGCAACCTCGGCGCCAGCGAGCAGGTCATCGAGAAGCTCCGCACCGACCTCACCACCATGATCGCCGACAACCCGAGCATCCAGGTCAGCCGGAAGGTGCCCAGCAACCACTCCAAGATCCTGCGCAACGACTCCACCACCGTCGCCCACGCGGTCCGCGAACTCAGCACCACCCCCGACCGCACAGCCCGATGAGCCGCGACCGGCGGGGCACGCCGCTGTCTACTGCCTACGGCCCGTCAGCTCACGCGATCCGGTCCAGGATCAGCGGCGTGCGGGTGTACTCGGTGCCCGCCGGCGAGACGTCGATGCCGCCCGCCAGCGCCTCGATCGCGTAGTCGAAGCGCTCCGGGGTGTCGGTGTGCAGGGTCAGCAGCGGCTGGCCCGCGGTGACGGTGTCGCCCGGCTTGGCGTGCATCTCGACGCCGGCGCCGGCCTGCACCGGGTCCTCCTTGCGGGCGCGGCCGGCGCCCAGGCGCCAGGCGCAGACGCCCACCGCGTAGGCGTCGAGGGCGGTGAGGACGCCCGAGGCGGGGGCGTTGATCACGTGCTGCTCGCGGGCGACCGGGAGGGGGGCGTCCACGTCGCCGCCCTGGGCGCTGATCAGGCGGCGCCAGTGGTCCATGGCGGAGCCGTCGCGCAGCGCGTCGGCCGGGTCCTTGCCCTGGACGCCGGCCGCGGCGAGCATCTCGCGGGCCAGTGCGATGGTCAGCTCGACGACGTCGGCCGGGCCGCCACCGGCCAGCACCTCCACCGACTCGCGGACCTCGAGGGCGTTGCCGGCGGTCAGGCCGAGCGGGGTGGACATGTCGGTGAGCAGCGCGACGGTGTTGACACCGGCGCCGCGGCCGAGGCCGACCATGGTGCGGGCGAGCTCCTGGGCGTCGGCCAGGTTCTTCATGAAGGCGCCGGAGCCGACCTTGACGTCCAGCACGAGCGCGCCGGTGCCCTCGGCGATCTTCTTGGACATGATCGAGGAGGCGATCAGCGGGATCGCCTCGACCGTGCCGGTGACGTCGCGCAGCGCGTAGAGCTTCTTGTCGGCGGGGGCCAGGCCGTCGCCGGCCGCGCAGATGACGGCGCCGCTGGAGCGCAGCACGTCCATCATCTCGTCGTTGGAGAGCAGCGCGCGCCAGCCGGGGATCGACTCCAGCTTGTCCAGCGTGCCGCCCGTGTGGCCCAGGCCGCGGCCGGAGAGCTGCGGGACGGCGGCGCCGCACGCGGCGACCAGCGGGGCCAGCGGCAGGGTGATCTTGTCGCCGACGCCGCCGGTGGAGTGCTTGTCGGAGGTCGGCATGCCGAGCGCGGCGAAGTCCATCCGGACGCCGGAGCGGATCATGGCGTCGGTCCAGCGGCTGATCTCGCGCAGGTTCATGCCGTTCAGCAGGATCGCCATCGCCAGCGCGGACATCTGCTCGTCGGCCACCTCGCCGCGGGTGTAGGCGTCGATCACCCAGTCGATCTGAGCGTCGGTCAGTTCACGGCGGTCGCGCTTTGCGGTGATGACGGAGATGACGTCCATGAGGTTCTCCAACAGAACAGGCAGGAACGGAAGCGGAAAACGGCAATCGGGGCGGCCGGAAAACGGAACGGCGCAGGGGCGGCCACTGCTCGGCCGCCCCTGCGCCACTCTACGCGCGTCAACACGCGTCCCGCCAGTACCAAATGCCCGTGTTACAGCCGTTCCGGCCCGAAGGCGTCCGGCAGCACCTCGGTCATCGGCTTGATGCCCGAGGGCAGGTCCACCAGCAGGTCCGGGCCGCCGTGCTCGTAGAGCAGCTGGCGGCAACGGCCGCACGGCATCAGCGGCTCGCCGGCGCCGTCCACGCAGGCGAAGGCGACCAGCCGGCCGCCGCCGCTCGCGTGCAGCGCGGAGACCAGGCCGCACTCGGCGCAGAGGGCGAGCCCGTACGAGGCGTTCTCCACGTTGCAGCCGGTGACCACCCGGCCGTCATCGACCAGCGCGGCCGCACCGACCGGGTACTTGCTGTACGGGGCGTACGCGTGCGCCATCGCGTCCCGGGCCGCTGCGCGCAGCGCCTCCCAGTCCACCTCCACCGAGGCCACCGGAGAGCCCGTCACTTGCCCTGGCCCTTGCGGTAGATCTGGCCGTCCGCCTTCGGCGGGCGCAGGCGCTGCGCGGAGAGCGCGAGCACGACCAGGGTGATCACGTACGGCGTGGCCACGATCAGCGGAGGCTGCACGGTCTTGGTGGTCGCGTACCAGACGCCCAGGCCGACGGCCGCCGCCGCGGTGATCGCCGCGGGGACGAACTTGCGCCGGTAGCCCTGCCAGAGCGCGAGGATGCCGAGCATCAGCGCGATCGCCAGCAGCAGCACGTGCACCGAGTCCGGGTCGCGCAGCTGGAGGCTGTCGGTGAAGCCGAACAGGCCCGCACCGGTGGCCAGGCCGCCCGGCAGCCAGTTGCCGAAGATCATCGCGGCGAGGCCGATGTAGCCGCGGCCGCCGGTCTGACCGTCGCGGTAGACGCTGGCGGCGACCATCGACAGGTAGGCGCCGCCCAGGCCGGCGAAGCCGCCGGAGGCGATGACCGCGATGTACTTGTACTTGTAGACGTTGACGCCCAGCGTCTCCGCCGCGGTCGGGTTCTCACCGCAGGAGCGCAGCCGCAGACCGAAGGTGGTGCGCCAGAGCACGAAGTAGCTGACCACCAGCAGCACCGCGGCCAGCAGCGTGACGACCGAGAGGTTGGTGATCAGGCCACCGATCACACCGGCGATGTCCGAGATGAAGAACCAGTGGTGCTTCTCGATGTGGTCCAGCCACGGCGACAGGCCCGGGATGGTGATGCTCGGCAGGCCCGGGGTCTGCGGGGACTGACCGGCACCGGCACCCGCGCTGCGGTAGGCCGGGAAGTAGATCTTGTTGATGTACAGGCAGATGCCCGGGATCAGCAGGTTGATACCGACACCGGAGACGATGTGGTCGACGCCGAAGCCGACCGTGATCACCGCGTGCAGCAGGCCGCCGAGGGCGCCGGCCGCGATACCGGCCAGCAGGCCGACCCACGGGTTGACCAGGTAGCCGGTCCAGGCGCCGGCGAAGGTGCCGGCCACCATCATGCCTTCGAGGCCGATGTTGACCACGCCGGCCCGCTCGGACCACAGACCGCCCAGACCGGCCATGCCGATCGGCACCGCGGCGCCGAGCGCGGCGGTGATCTGACCCGAGGAGGTCAGCTGGTGGTTGCCGGTCCAGGCGCCGACCACCGCGAAGAGCAGGATCGCGCCCGCGACCAGCAGCAGGATCACCGGGAGGGAGAGCTTGGGAGCGCCCTTGCCCGGCGCCTTGGCGGCCGGCTTGGGACGGGATGCGGTCGCGGTGCTCATGCCGCCACCTCCTTCTTCTCGGACGCAGCGGCCGCGGCGGCAGCAGCTGCGAGCTGGGCGCCGACCTTCTGCTGCTGGCGCTTGAGGCCGAAGCGGCGCACCAGCTCGTAGGCGATGACCACGCAGATCACGATCGTGCCCTGCATGACCTGGATGATCTCCGGCGGGAAGTTGAAGACCGACAGCTGCGGCGAGGTCGCGTCCAGGAACGCCCAGAGCAGCGCCGCGAAGGCCACGCCCAGCGGGGTGTTGCGGCCGAGCAGCGCGATCGAGATGCCGGTGAAGCCGACCGTCTGGCCGAAGTTCTGGCCGAAGTAGTGCGAGTAGGTCAGCAGGTCGGGCATCGCGGCCAGACCGGCCAGCGCACCGGAGACGCAGATGCTGGTCAGCACCATGCGCTTGACGTTGACACCGCTCGCGGCGGCGGCCGACTCCGAGCGGCCGGTGGCGCGCAGGTCGAAGCCGAAGCGGGTGCGGGTGAGCATCAGCTGGAAGCCGACGCCGACCAGGATCGCGATGAAGATGAAGCCGTAGAGCGTGCCACCCGCGCTGTTCAGCGTGAAGAAGTTGCTCGAGGCGGCCATCGTCTTGGTCTGGATGCTGTTGCTGACGCCGCCGCCGTTGCCCGGCGCGAAGATGCCCGGCACCAGCAGCACGCCGATCACGGCGGTCGCGATCGCGTTCAGCATGATGGTCGAGATGACCTCGCTGACCCCGCGGGTGATCTTGAGGACACCCGCGATCGAGGCCCAGACGGCACCGACCAGCATGGCCACGATCAGCAGCAGCGGGATCTCGATGACCGAAGGCAGGTTGACCGCGCCGCCGATGTACGCGGCGAACAGCGCCGCGAGCTGGTACTGGCCGCCCGCGCCGATGTTGAACAGGTTCATCCGGAAGCCGAAGGCCACCGCCACTGCGGCGATGTAGTAAGTGGTCGCCTTGTTGAGGATCGCCACCTGGCCGTCCGAGGCCGTGCCGTAGTTCCACATGATGTGGAAGGCCTGGAACGGGTCGTAGCCGGCGACCGCCAGCAGCAGCGAGCAGATCGCGACGGCGATCACGACGGCCAGGACGGGGGCCGCGATGGCCAGGATCAGCTTCTCGCGGTCGATCCGCGCGAGGAATCCGCGCTGGGCGGTTTCGGTCGTGCTCATGTGGGTCACTCCCCCGCCTGCGCGTCATCGGCAGCGGTGTCGGTGGTGGCGTCGTCGGACAGGCTGTCCGAGGTCGCGTCGGCGGTGGTGACCGCCTCGCCGCCCGGGGCGTCGCTGCGGCCGAGCTCCTCGGCGGCGAGCACCGCGGCCGCGGCCAGGGCGCTCTCGTCCGACTCGATGTGGCCGGAGCTGGCACCGGTCATCGCGGTACCGAGGTCCTCGGAGGTGACGGTGGCCGGGTCGGCGTCGGCGACCAGGCGGCCGCGGTAGATCACCTTGATGGTGTCGGAGAGGCCGATCAGCTCGTCCAGGTCGGCCGAGATCAGCAGCACCGCCAGGCCCTCGCGCTGGGCGACCCGGATGTGCTCCCAGATCTGCGCCTGCGCGCCGACGTCCACACCGCGGGTCGGGTGGGCGGCGATCAGCAGCTTCGGGGCGTGGCTCATCTCGCGGCCGACGATCAGCTTCTGCTGGTTGCCGCCGGAGAGCGAGGCCGCCGTGACGTCGATGCCAGGGGTACGGACGTCGTACTGCTCGACGATGCGCTGGGTGTCGCGCTTGGCCGCGGCCGGGTCGAGGCGGAAGCCCTTGGAGTTGGGCGACTCGGTGACGTGGCCCAGGATCCGGTTCTCCCAGAGCGGGGCCTCCAGCAGCAGGCCGTGGCGGTGCCGGTCCTCGGGGATGTAGCCGATGCCGGACTCGCGGCGCTCGCGGGTCTGCTGGGCGGTGAGGTCCTTGCCGTCCAGCACCACGGCGCCGGCGTCCAGCGGGAGCATGCCCATGATGGCCTCGACGAGCTCGGCCTGGCCGTTGCCCTCGACGCCCGCCAGGCCCAGGATCTCGCCCTTGCGGATGGTCAGCGAGACGTCGTCGAGCACCACGCGCTCGATGCCCTCGGCGTCCGCCTTGGCGATCCGCAGGCCGTCGAGCTTGAGCATCTCCACGTCGGTGACGGTGGACTCGCGGCTCTCCGGCGAGGGCAGCTCGCTGCCGACCATCAGCTCGGCGAGCTGACGGGCGGTGACCTGCTTCGGGTCGGCGTCGCCGACCGTGGTGCCGCGGCGGATCACGCTGATCGCGTCGGCCACCGAGAGCACCTCGTGCAGCTTGTGCGAGATGAAGATGACCGTGACGCCCTCGGCCTTGAGCTCGCGCAGGTTGTCGAAGAGCGCGTCGACCTCCTGCGGGACGAGCACGGCGGTCGGCTCGTCGAGGATCAGGATCCGGGCGCCGCGGTACAGCACCTTGAGGATCTCGACCCGCTGACGGTCGGCCACGCCGAGGTCCTCGACCAGCACGTCGGGGCGCACGTTCAGGCCGTACTGGTCGGAGATCTCCTGGATCTTCGCCTTGGCCTTCGCGCCGATGCCATGGAGCTTCTCGCCGCCGAGGACGACGTTCTCCAGCACGGTGAGGTTGTCGGCCAGCATGAAGTGCTGGTGGACCATGCCGATGCCGCGCGCGATGGCGTCGCCGGGGGTGGCGAGCTCGACCAGCTCGCCGTTGACGGCGATGGTCCCCTCGTCCGGGCGCTGCATGCCGTACAGGATCTTCATCAGCGTCGACTTGCCGGCGCCGTTCTCACCCATCAGGGCGTGGACGGTGCCGGTGCGGACGGTGAGGTTGATGTCGTGGTTGGCGACGACGCCGGGAAAGCGCTTGGTGATGCCGCGCAGTTCGACGGCCACGGTCGCCGTCCCCGCGGTGGGGTTACCCCCCTTGCTGAGGGAGGTTTCGGAAGCGGTGATGGCGATCTCCTGGGGGTGAGCAGGCGCGACAGTGCGCTGGGGAGGCCGGAGTACTGCGAACGGCGCGGTGGGGCGCCGCAAGATCGGGGGGGTGGGCGGTGGTTCGTCGTCACACGGCCCGGGAGAGGGAAGGAAGGGGCCCGGCGGGATGCGCTCGCGCGCGACCCACCGGGCCCCTCCCCTGCTCAGACGTACTGCCCAGCTGTGAGCTGGTTACGAGCGGACTGGATCAGCCGGCCGGCGGAGCGGTCGGGATCACGGTGGCGCCCGAGGTGATCTGCTGCGTGGCCGCGGCGAGCTTGGCCTGCAGGTCGTCGATGAAGCCGCCGGTGGTGGCCAGGCCGACACCGCCCGACTTCAGGTCGAAGCGCTGCACGCCGGTCAGCGGGGCACCGTTCTTGACGCTCTGGATGTAGTTGTACACGGCGGTGTTCACGTTCTTCAGCGCCGAGGTGAGGATGTGGTCCTTGTACTGCGCCAGGCTGCTCTGCTTGGCCTGGTCGGTGTCGACACCGATCGCCCAGGCACCCTTGGCGGCGATGGCCTGGATGGCACCGGTGCCGGAGGCGCCGGCCGCGGCGTAGATGACATCCGCACCCTGGTCGAGCTGGCCCTGCGCGGCCGACTTGCCCTTGCCCGGGTCGTTGAAGCCGCTGAAGTCCGGCGGGGTGGTCAGGTAGGTCACGTCGACCTTGATGTCCTTGTTGACCGAAGCGACACCGGCGCGGTAGCCGGCCTCGAACTTCTTGATCAGCTCGGACTGGACACCACCGATGAAGCCGACCTGGTTGGTCTTGGTCTTGCTGGCGGCGGCGATGCCGGCCAGGTAGGAGCTCTGCTGCTCGGTGAACTCCAGCGAGGTGACGTTGCTCGGCTGGGTCGAGGAGTCGGAGTCGATGATCGCGAACTTGACGTTCGGGTGCTCCTTGGCGACCTTCTCGACGGTCGCCTGGTACACGAAGCCGACCGCGATGATCGGGTTGTAGCCGGCCGAGACCAGGGTCTCCAGACGGGTCTGCTTGTCCGAGTCGGCCTCACCGGTCTTGGCCTCGGCCTCGGTGGCGGAGATGCCGAAGTCGGCCTTCGCCTTGTCGAGACCGGCCGCAGCCGAGTCGTTGAAGCCCTGGTCGCCACGGCCGCCGACGTCGTAGGCCATACCGACCTTGAGGCCGGAGCCACCGGACGCGCCAGCGGAGGTGGTGTCGGTGCTCTTTGCGCCGCAAGCGGCGAGCGAGGCCATGCCCAGGGAACCCGTGAGCACAACCGCGGCGAGCTTTACTGAACGGCGCAAGGGAATATCTCCTTCTCACACACCCGTTTGGCGTGGTCGGACGCCACCGTAACGCGCGTAGAACACGGTTGTATTACAAGCTGCCGGGACATTCGGGTTGTTATCAAACCGTGGCACTCGAACCAGCCAAACCAGACATTTGGGTACGAGTTCCCCAGTATCACACGCCTGCGCGCCACCCTCCCTGAAGGTCAGCCTCCCATAGTGATCACTACGGCCGGCGCCCGCCCCCACACCTCGTCACCCCCGCCGTCACCCCCGCCGTCACCCCTGCTGTCACCCCTGCTGTCACCCCTGCTGTCACCCTTGCTGTCAGCCCGCTCCGAACGCCCGATCCGCCCGCTCAGATCCGGGCGTGTTCCAGCGCGAGCGAACAGAAGAGCTCGACACCGATCGCGATCGCCCGCTCGTCCACGTCGAAGCGGCCCTGGTGCAGGTCGCGGGCCGCGGTCTCGTGCGGAGCGCGCACGCCGAGCCGGGCGAGCGCCCCCGGCGCGTGCTCCAGATACCAGGAAAAGTCCTCTCCTCCCAGGCTCTGCTCCGTCTCCTCCACGACTACGTCACCTTCCGCACCGAACTGCCGCATCATCGCGGTCTCCAGCTGCGCGATCGACTGGGCCTCGTTGACCACCGGCGGGACGCCCCGGCGGTAGTCCAGCGACCACTTCGCCCGATGAATTTCGGCCATCTTCGTGATGAGCTCGTGCAGCGCGTCCGGCGCCTCGCGCCAGCCGTCCAGCTCCAGGCAGCGGACGGTGCCCTCCAGCTCGGCGTGCTGCGGGATCACGTTCGGGGCGGAGCCGGCGGCGATCCGGCCCCAGACCAGGCTGACGCCCCAGCGCGGGTCCATCCGGCGGGCCAGTGCGCCGGGCAGGTCGGCGGCGAGCCGGCCGATCGCCGTGACCAGGTCCGTGGTCAGGTGCGGACGGGCGGTGTGGCCGCCCGGCCCCGACAGGCTCAGCAGCATCGCGTCGCAGGCCGAGGTGATCGCGCCGGTGCGCAGGCCGACCCGCCCGACCAGCACCTTCGGGTCGCAGTGCACCGCGAAGATCCGGCCGACACCGGCCATCGCGTCGGCCGCGATCACGTCCAGCGCGCCGCCCGGCATCATCTCCTCGGCGGGCTGGAAGATCAGCCGCACCGGGCGGGTCAGTCGGCCCTCGCGAAGCGCGTCGGCCAGCACCAGCGCGGTGCCGAGCACGATCGAGGTGTGCACGTCGTGGCCGCAGGCGTGCGCCTGGCCGGGCACCGTGGAGCGGTAGGGAGCCTCGGTCTTGGCGTCCTGGATCGGCAGCGCGTCGATGTCGGCGCGGAAGGCCAGCATCGGGGTGCCGGAGGGCGTCCCGGGCGGGACCAGGTCGACGATCAGCCCGGTGCCGCCGGGCAGCACGCGCGGCGACAGGCCGGCCTTGCGCAGCCGGTCCACCAGCAGGCCGGTGGTGCGGAACTCCTGGCGGCCCAGCTCGGGGTGCCGGTGCAGGTCGCGGCGGACCGCGATCAGCTCCGCTTGATACGCGCGCACGCGCGCGCGGAGCGGCTGCGCCTGCAGCGACTGCGCCTGCAGCGACTGCGACTGCGACGACAGCGGCTTCGGCTGCTGCGCCTGGGGCTGCTGTGCCTGCGTGGCCTGCGGCGACGGGTCGGCGGGGCGGCGCACGGCCGCCTTCGCCCCCGGACGCGGCCCGGGCTTCGGCCCGGGCTTCGGCCCCGGCTTGGGCGCGGCCGACGGCCCCGGCTTCGGTGCCGACCGGCGCTCGACCGCGGAACGCGGCGGCGAGCTCACCGAGGACGCCACCGGGGTGGTCGCCGACGGGCTCGCAGGCTGCGTCGTCTGCTGAGCGGACTGAGGATGCGTCACCCCAACAAGAGTATGCCCGTGGCCGGAGTTTGGCCTGACTTCGGCCGAATAAGTACCCGGATTGGCGCATACACGGCCAGAGGGTGGGTATGACATCACGTTTTAGCCGCCTTCCCGCTGCAGACGCCGCCTGGGCGATGAACCTGTGCAACGACCGGAACCGCCAGGAGTAACGTCTCGCCACCGGCCGCACACCCCGTGCCAGCACGGCGAACGTGATTTCAAACCCCCTTCGGACCCGCCGTGCACACCCGGATGACCACCGCATGTCAGGATCCGGACGGTCAGGTCATGTACTGGTAAAAAATTCAGGCGAAGTCTTGAACATCGACCGTCTGAGCGAATAGACAACGAGCGCACAGTCAAACCCTCGCACCAGCCGACCCTCCCTCAGGAGCCCGGTCAGGTTGGGCGATCCGCCATGCCCGCGTCCGGCCCTGCCCACAAGGCATGAGCTGAGACGCCGTCAACTGCCTGCCCCCGCAGGCGGTCGGCCCGTTCATGAGAGTGGGGAACCCACGTGCCAGCAGCTGTTCGCAGCCGGCTCTCCCGGATAGCGGTGGCGGCTCCGGCCGCAGCCCTCGTCCTGGGTGCGCTCGCGGTCGCCAACCCGGCCTTCGCCGACACCACCGCCGCCGCGCCGAGCACCGCCAAGGAGCTCCCGGGGACCAGCCCCGCCTGGGCGACCCCCCAGGCCGACACCGGTGCGGTGCCCGCCGCCACCCCCGGCACCGCGCGTGTCTACCTCCAGGGCCAGGACCCGGCGGGCCTCGCCGCCTACGCGCAGGCCGTCTCCTCGGTGGACTCGCCCGACTACGGCAAGTTCCTCTCCACCGACGAGGCCAAGGCCCGCTTCGGCACCACCCCCGAGCAGGTCAAGGCCGTCACGGACTGGCTGACCAGCGCGGGCCTGAAGGTCGACGCGGCCACCAACCACTACGTCGACGTCTCCGGCAACACGGCCGGCCTGGCGAAGGCCTTCAGCACCCAGATCCACGCCTACACCACGGCCGCCGGCACCCAGACCGCCCCGGCCAGCGACGCGATCGTGCCGGCCGCGGTCGCCAACGACGTGATGGCCGTCGGCGGGCTGACCAGCACGGTCCACAAGGCCTCCTCGGACGCCGTCTCGCAGGCCGCCGCCGAGGCCAAGCTGGCCGCCGCGACGTCGAACGCCGCCGGCCCGAACACCGCCGCGGCCAAGACCCCGCCGACCCTGCCGACCGTCCCGACCTGCTCGGACGACGGCTACGGCTCGAAGATCGCCAAGGGCGCGCCGCAGGGCTACGAGAAGAACGACCCCTTCGCGCCCTGCAGTTACGTTCCCTCGCAGATCCGCAAGGCGTACGGCGTCACCAAGTCCGGCATGACCGGCAAGGGCGCCACCGTCGCGATCGTCGACGCCTACGGCTTCGACACCATGCAGGCGGACGCGAACAAGTTCTCCACTGCCCACGGCGACCAGCCGTTCGCGCCGGGGCAGTACAAGGAGGTCGTCACCAAGGACCAGTGGGTCCACCAGGCCGACTGTGGCGACTGGTCCGGTGAGGAGGCGCTGGACGTCGAGATGGTGCACGGCCTCGCGCCGGACGCCAACGTCGTCTACGTGGGCGCCAACTCCTGCGAGGACCCCGACCTGACCGCGGCCCTGCAGAACATCGTCGACAACCACCTCGCCGACATCGTCTCCAACTCCTGGGGCGAGATCATGCACGGCAAGAGCGGCGACCTGGACCCGGCCACGATCGCGGCCGACAACCAGATCTTCCAGCTCGGCGCGGCCGAGGGCATCAGCTTCAACGCCTCCTCCGGCGACTGCGGCGACAACTCGCCGGGCGCGGCGGCCACCGGCACCAACTGCCAGGCCGACACCAACCAGGCGCAGACCCAGTGGCCGTCCGCCTCGCCGTGGATCACCGGCGTCGGCGCGACCGCGCTGGAGCTGAAGGACAAGTCCGGCACGTACGGCCACGAGGTCAGCATGGGCGACCAGCGCTCGGTGCTGTCGCCCGACGGCAAGTCCTGGACCCCGATGCCCGGCTTCTTCTACTTCGGCGGTGGCGGCGGCGTCTCCAAGGACGTCCAGCAGCCGTGGTACCAGAAGGGCGTCGTCCCGGACAGCATCTCCACCGTCGCGGCGGACGGCACCAAGTCGGCCACCCCGCTGCGCGCCACCCCGGACGTCGCGATGAGCGGTGACCTGGTGGCGGCCACCATGGTCGGCTACACCCCGGCCGGCGGCGCCTACTCCGAGGGCGGCTACGGCGGCACCTCGGTCGCCTCGCCCGAGATGGCGGCCATGGAGGCCAACGCGATCCAGGCCCGCGGCGGCCGTCCGCTCGGCTTCGCCAACCCGGCGCTGTACGACCGGGCCGGCACCCGCGCGTTCCACGACGTGAACGACTCCGCCGTGCACACCAAGTTCGGCAACGTGGTCGACCTCGGCACCATCAACGGTGTGCTCAAGGTCCGCCTGTACAAGGTCGGTTCGGACTTCGGCCTGAAGGCCGGCAAGGGCTACGACACCGCGACCGGCGTCGGCTCGCCGGGCACGGACTTCCTCAAGTCCTTCACGATCAAGCACCCGACCAAGCACGCCAGCGCCGACGACAACGGCTGGAACGCCCTCGCCAACCCGGGCGACGACGACAGCCAGGACTGACAGCGCGGTCGAACCACAGGACAGGGCCCGGAGGCGACGCCTCCGGGCCCTGTCCGCTTCCCCCGCCCAGCCCCGTCAGAAGCGGTCGACCGGCGTGTACGTGCCCCAGACCTCGCGCAGCGCGTCGCTCACCTCGCCGACGGTGGCCCGCGCGGCCAGCGCCTGCTTCATCGGGTAGAGCACGTTGTCGGTGCCCTCGGCGGCCCGGCGCAGCGCGCCGAGCGTGCGGTCCACCGCCGAGCGGTCCCGGTCGGCGCGCAGCCGGGCCAGCCGCTCGGCCTGCCGGGCCTCGATCGCCGGGTCCACCCGCAGCGGCTCGTACGGCTCCTCGGCGTCCAGCCGGAACCGGTTGACGCCGACCACCGTGCGTTCACCGCCGTCCGTCTCCTGCTGGACCCGGTAGGCGGTGCGCTCGATCTCCGACTTCTGGTAGCCGTTCTCGATCGCCGCCACCGCGCCGCCCATCTCCTCGATCCGCGCCATCAGTTCGAGCGCGCGGCCCTCCACCTCGTCGGTCATCGCCTCGACCGCGTAGGAGCCGGCGAACGGGTCGACGGTCGCGGTGACGTCGGTCTCGTACGCCAGCACCTGCTGGGTGCGCAGCGCGAGCCGGGCGGACTTCTCGGTCGGCAGCGCGATCGCCTCGTCGAAGCTGTTGGTGTGCAGCGACTGGGTGCCGCCGAGCACCGCGGCCAGCGCCTGCACCGAGACCCGGACCAGGTTGACCTCGGGCTGCTGCGCGGTCAGCTGCACGCCGGCGGTCTGGGTGTGGAACCGCAGCATCTGCGAGCGCGGGTTGCGCGCGCCGAACTCCTCGCGCATCACCCGGGCCCAGATCCGGCGCGCCGCACGGAACTTGGCGACCTCTTCGAGCAGCGTGGTGCGGGAGACGAAGAAGAAGGAGAGGCGCGGCGCGAAGTCGTCCACCGCCATCCCGGCCGCGACGGCGGTGCGCACGTACTCGATGCCGTTCGCCAGCGTGAAGGCGATCTCCTGCGCGGGATCGGCGCCGGCCTCGGCCATGTGGTAGCCGGAGATCGAGATGGTGTTCCACTTCGGGATCTCGGCCCGGCAGTAGCGGAAGACGTCCGCGATCAGCCGCAGGCTCGGCTTGGGCGGGAAGATGTACGTGCCCCGCGCGATGTACTCCTTGAGCACGTCGTTCTGGATGGTGCCGGTGAGCCCGGCGGACGGCACCCCCTGGGACTCGCCGACCAGCTGGTAGAGCAGCAGCAGGAGGCTGCCGGGCGCGTTGATGGTCATCGAGGTGGAGACCTCGCCCAGCGGGATCCCGCCGAAGAGCACGTCCATGTCCTCGACGCTGTCGATCGCGACGCCGACCTTGCCGACCTCACCGGCCGCGATCGGCGCGTCCGAGTCGTAGCCCATCTGGGTCGGCAGGTCGAAGGCGACCGACAGGCCCGTCGTCCCGTTGGCGATCAGCTGCCGGTAGCGCGCGTTGGACTCCGCTGCGGTGCCGAAGCCGGCGTACTGCCGCATGGTCCACGGCCGGCCGGTGTACATCGACGGGTAGACGCCACGGGTGAACGGGTACTCGCCGGGGCGGCCGAGCCGCTCGATCGGCTCCGCGGGGCCGTACAGGGGCTCGATCGGGAAGCCCGATTCACTGAGACGGGCAGATTCGGAGCGTCGCGGCTCGGCTGCCATGGATTCCTCCGCGGGACGGGTGCTGGACGGTGCCACCACATGCTCCCGCGCGCCACCGTCAACCGTCCCTCACTGCCGGGGCGAGTCCCGCTCCTGCGATGATGACGCCGCACGAGGCACGATGGACGCATACGGAGGAGACGGCAGATGGCGAGCGCTCAGCAGAAGGTCGCAGTGGTCACCGGGGCGAGCAGCGGCATCGGCGCGGCGACCGCGCGGCGGCTGGCGGCCGAGGGGTTCTCGGTGGTGCTGACCGCCCGTAGGACCGAGCGGATCGAGCAGCTCGCCAAGGAGATCGAGAGCCAGGGCGGCACCGCCCGCGCGGTCACCCTGGACGTCACCGACCGGGCCGCGGTGGACGCCTTCGCGGCCGGTCTGGAGCAGATCGACCTGCTGGTCAACAACGCCGGCGGTGCGTTCGGCGCCGAGTCGGTCGAGCAGGGCGACCCGGCCGACTGGCTCGCGATGTACCAGGTGAACGTGCTGGGCGTGCTGCACATGACGCAGGCGCTGCTGCCGGCGCTGCGGCAGAGCGGCGACGGCACGGTACTGATCCTCTCCTCCACCGCCGCGCTGGCCGCGTACGAGGGTGGTGGAGGTTATGTGGCCGCCAAGCACGCAGCGCACACCATCGCCGCAACGCTCCGCCTGGAGCTGGTCGGCGAGCCGATCCGGGTGATCGAGATCGCGCCGGGCATGGTCAAGTCGGAGGGCTTCGCGGTGACCCGGTTCCGCGGCGACGAGGCGAAGGCGGCCGCCGTCTACCAGGGCGTCTCGCACCCGCTGACCGAGGACGACATCGCCGACACGGTGGCCTGGGCGGTCACCCGCCCGTCGCACGTGAACATCGACCTGCTGGTGGTCCGCCCGCGCGCCCAGGCCTCGAACTACAAGGTGCACCGGGCCTGACCCCGGCGGTTACCGGCAGCGACGGTAACCGGCAGGCGGGGTGGCCCTACCGAGTGCTACACATGTTCGGTGATGTTCCCCCGGCTTCCCCGCCTCCTGATACCCGTCACGCTCGGCTCGCTGCTGCTGGCCGCCTGCAGCAGCGCCGCCGGGCACCCCGCGGCCGCCGGGAGCGGCAGCGCGACGGGCACCGCCGGCGCCCCCGCCGCGAGCGCGGCGTCGGCCCCGGCGAGTGCGGGCGCCGCGGCGAGTGCCGCCGCCTCGCCCAAGGGCGCCGCCGACCCCGCGCTGCACCCGTTCTACGGCCAGCAGATCGCCTGGTCGCCGTGTCCGGGCGGCGGCGCCGTCCAGCTGCAGTGCGGCAAGCTGCACGTCCCGCTCGACTACGCCAACCCGGGCGGCGACGCGCTCGACCTGGCCCTGATGCGCGAGCCCGCCGCCAAGGCGGGGGTGGGGGTACCCCCGGCCGGAGGCGGGGGGAGGATCGGCTCGCTGATCGTCAACCCGGGCGGCCCCGGCGCCTCCGGCGTCGACATGGTGCGGGACGACGGCAGCGACTTCGACGGCCCGCTGCACGACCGCTTCGACATCGTCGGCTTCGACCCGCGCGGCACTGGTGGCAGCGACCCGATCCACTGCCTGACCGACCAGCAGCGCGACGACCGCGAGGAGCAGGACGCACCCGCCGACCCGCAGGCCCGCGAGGCCCAGCGCGAGCAGCTCGGCAAGTCCTACGCGGCCGCCTGCGAGGCCGCCTCCGGCAAGCTGCTGCCGTTCGTCGGCACCCGCGACACCGCCCGCGACATGGACGTGCTGCGCCAGGCGCTCGGCGACCCGAAGCTCGACTACCTGGGCGTCTCGTACGGCACCTACCTCGGCGCGCTGTACGCCGAGGAGTTCCCCGGCAACACCGGGCGGCTGGTGCTGGACGGCGCCGTCGACCCGTCCGCCGACAAGCTGGACGCGGACGTGCAGCAGCAGATCGGCTTCGAGAAGTCGCTGGAGCGGTTCGCCGCCGACTGCGCGACCAACCACCCGGGCGACTGCCCGCTCGGCACCGACCCGAAGAGCGCGGGCCAGAAGGTCGGCAGCTTCCTGGACGGGCTGCGGGACAAGCCGCTGCCGACCGCGAGCGGGCGCAAGCTCAACTCCAACCTGGGCTGGACCGGCGCGATCTTCTTCCTCTACGGCGACCAGACCACCTCCTGGAGCGAGCTGCGCACGGCACTGACGATGGCCATGCAGCACGGGCAGGGCGACATCCTGCTGGAGGCCGCCGACGCCTACAACGAGCGGGACAAGAACGGCCACTACTCGGCCGAGGACGACGCGCACACCGCGATCAGCTGCGCCGACGGCGCGGCCCCCGCGCCCTCACCGCAGCGGGTCCAGCAGCTGCTGACCGAGCTCAAGCGGCAGGCCCCGCTGCTGAACAGCGACACCACCGCCGAGGACGTCTCGGGCCCCGGCTGCCAGTTCTGGCCGTACCAGAGCCCCGAGCAGCCGCACACGATCCGGGCCGAGGGCAGCGCGCCGATCCTGGTGATCGGCACCACCGGCGACCCGGCGACGCCGTACGCGGCGGCGCAGAAGCTCGCCCAGGGCTTCGCGAACGCGACGCTGCTGACCCGGCAGGGCGAGGGCCACGCCGCGTTCGGCAGCGGCAACGCCTGCGTGAACCAGGCGCTTGATGCGTACCTGGTCAGCGGCACGATGCCGGCCGCCGGGACCAGCTGCGCGCAGTGATCCGAGGGGCGGTGACGCGCTGGTCACCGCCGAACAGATAGCCCCAAGGCTGCACACATCACAACTTGATAGCTCGTCAGGGTGAATTCTGCAGGGACTCTCCCCAACTGGTGAGCGCTCAACTACCGTGGTGCCGCTGCCCGGGCGGACCGCGGCACCGCGTGGGTGACCCCGCACGCGCCGCTCCGTGATCCATGCTGGTTCCTGTCCGACGCCCGCCGCCACTCCGGCCCCGGGCGCCACTCGTTCGCCCCGCCGCGGTGCTGCGCGCGCTCTTCCGGCTGTCCGCCGCCCGCCTCCGTTCCAGCCTCCCGAGGAGGACCCGCTGGCCAGCGACATCCCGGCCGACCACCCGCTTGAAGGCCCGGCCGACCGCACCGCCGACCGCTCGTCCGACCGCACCGACCGCACCGACCGCAGCACCCCGCCGCACACCTGCGCCGGCCGGCCGCCGGCCGAGATCCCCGCCCAGCGGCCCACCGATCCGACCGGTCCGGCGCTGCCCGCGATCGGACTGCACCGCTTCAACGAGGCGGACCCGGGCGCCGCCGAGGAGGCCCTGCTCGCCTGCTGCGGCAGCCACCGCTGGGCGCTGCGGCTGACCGCGCACCGCCCGTACCCCGACCTGGCCTCACTGCTCGCCGCGGCCAGCGAGGCCTCCTACGACCTGCGGCCCAGCGACCTCGCCGAGGCGCTGGCCGACGAGAGCTGGATGCCGCAGCCACTGCTCGGCATGCGCGCGCCGGGCAGCCAGGCCGCGCACACCGCGCTGCGGGCGGCGCACGCGGCCTACGAGTCGCGGTTCGGGCACGTCTTCGTGGTCTGCCTGGACGGCGTGGATCCGGAGGAGATGCTGGACACGGTGCTCAGCTCGATCCGCACCCGGCTGGCCAACGACCCGGACGAGGAGCGACTGGTCGCCGCCGAGGAGCTGCGCCGGATCGCGCTGAACCGGCTGGAGCACCTGGTCGCCAGCAGCGCCGCGAGCTGAGCCGGCGCCGCGGTGCGGCACTGAGGTGCCGCACCGCGATCAGCCCCTGCCGTGGTCAGCCCTGCCACGATCAGCCCTGCGCGGCCCGCAGCTTGCGCGCCTGCGCCTGGAGCACGGCGGGGTCGGGCGCGGCGGCCGGCTGCTTCGCCGTCCCCACCGTGGAGAAGACCGCCAGCGCGGTGCCGACCCGGACCACCGCGGCCCGCTGCTCCAGCGGGCCGGTCGGCGCCCCGGAATCACTCGACAGGGTGAACCCGGTCGCCGCGTCCGCCCCCTCGGGCGTGGGCGTGTCGGCCCGGGCCAGCCGGTGCTCGGTCCGCACGCCGCTCTTGGCGGCCCCCGTGGACGTGAAGCTGCCGCACCGCGCGAGCACCTGGTCCAGCGCCGCCTCCAGCGCGGTCGAGCGACCCACCGGATAGCCGAGCAGCGCGGTGTAGACACCTGCCTGGGCGTCACCGCCGCGCCCGACGCTCAGGTCGGTCTCGGCCTGCGGCTGCGCGGCCGGGTCGCCCGGACCGATCGCGTCCAGCACCGGCTGACAGGCCGGCACGTCCGCGAGCTGCCGCTCGACCGCGCCCGGGGCGGGCCCGTCCTGCCCGGCGCCGAGCACGGTGACGGTGTATCCGCTGCCGAGGTCGCCGGCCCCGACCGCGGCGGCGCGCAGCTCAGCCGCCGTCAGCACCCGCGCGGCCGGCGCCTGGTCCGCGGCCGAACCCGGTCCGACCGTGGCGCAGCCGGCCAGCAGCGGGAGGATCAGCAGACAGCAGAGCGGGCGCATAAAGGCCTCATGTCGTCGACGACGGGAAGTTCGTCACCGTATCGCAGGGCCGCGATGACCCAGTGTCACGAAAACGGTCCGGATTACGCCGCACGTGCCTGATTGATCACACTCAAACCCCCCGGAGGCGGTTCCCGACGCGGCGTCGATAGGATGCTCGCGGCCGGTGGACCGTACCCGGCCGGGCTGACCGACACCGAAGCCGGCCGAGCCCTTCAACCGCTTCCGGAGGGTTTTCCGTGCCGGCTGGAACGCTGTACCGCGGCCGCGAAGGCATGTGGTCCTGGGTGGCTCATCGAGTCACTGGCGTCCTCATCTTCTTCTTCCTTCTCGTCCACGTCCTAGACACCGCACTGGTGCGGGTCTCGCCGCAGTCGTACGACTCGGTCATTCAGACGTACAAGACGCCTCTGGTGAACCTGATGGAGTACGGCCTCACCGCCGCCATCCTGTTCCACGCACTGAACGGGCTGCGGGTGATCGCCGTGGACTTCTGGTCCAAGGGCCCGAAGTACCAGGTGCAGATGCTCTGGAGCGTCGTGGGTGTCTGGGTCGTCCTGATGGCGGGCGCCTTCTACCCGATCCTGCAGCACACACTGACCTCCTGGTTCGGGAAGTGATCCGGCATGTCAACTGAGACCTCCGACATCGAGCTGGTCGCCTCCTCGCAGGCGCACACCGGCAAGGGCCTGGGCACCGGCAACCCCGCGGACGCGTTCGTGGTCGAGCCGCCGCGCACCCGGACCGTGAAGACCCCGCGCCGCACCCGCACCAACTTCGAGATGCTGGCCTGGCTCTTCATGCGCCTGTCCGGCATCGTCCTGGTGGTGCTGATCCTGGGCCACCTGATCATCATGCTGACCCTGGACGGCGGTGTCTCGAAGATCAACTTCGCGTTCGTCGCCGGCCGCTGGGCCTCGCCGTTCTGGCAGGGCTGGGACCTGCTGATGCTCTGGCTGGCCATGCTGCACGGCGCCAACGGCATGCGCACGGTGATCAACGACTACGCCGAGAAGGACTCCACTCGGCTCTGGCTGAAGGGCCTGATGGGCGCCGCCACGGTTTTCACCGTGCTGCTCGGCACCCTGGTCATCTTCACCTTCGACCCGAACATCTAATCGGCGCTGGCCAGAGGCGAGTTACCACACCATGCAGATTCACCAGTACGACACCGTCATCGTCGGCGCCGGTGGCGCCGGCATGCGCGCGGCCATCGAGTCGACCCAGCGCAGCCGCACCGCGGTGCTGACCAAGCTCTACCCGACCCGGTCCCACACCGGCGCGGCCCAGGGCGGCATGTGCGCCGCCCTGGCCAACGTCGAGGAGGACAACTGGGAGTGGCACACCTTCGACACGGTCAAGGGTGGTGACTACCTGGTCGACCAGGACGCCGCCGAGATCATGTGCAAGGAGGCCATCGACGCGGTCCTCGACCTGGAGAAGATGGGCCTGCCCTTCTCCCGTACCGAGGCCGGCCGGATCGACCAGCGCCGCTTCGGCGGTCACACCCGCAACCACGGCGAGGCGGCGGTCCGCCGCTCCTGCTACGCCGCGGACCGCACCGGTCACATGATCCTCCAGACGCTGTTCCAGAACTGCGTCAAGCACGGCGTCGAGTTCTTCAACGAGTTCTACGTCCTGGACCTGCTGATCAACGACGGCAAGACGTCCGGCGTCGTGGCCTACGAGCTGGCCACCGGCGAGATCCACGTCTTCCAGGCGAAGGCCGTGGTCTTCGCCTCCGGCGGCACCGGCAAGTTCTACAAGGTCACCTCGAACGCCCACACCCTCACCGGTGACGGCCAGGCCCTGGTCTACCGCCGCGGCCTGCCGCTGGAGGACATGGAGTTCTTCCAGTTCCACCCGACGGGCATCTGGCGCATGGGCATCCTGCTCACCGAGGGCGCCCGCGGCGAGGGCGGCATCCTGCGCAACAAGGACGGCGAGCGCTTCATGGAGCGCTACGCCCCCGTCATGAAGGACCTCGCGTCCCGTGACGTCTGCTCGCGCGCGATCTACACCGAGATCCGTGAGGGCCGCGGCTGCGGTCCCGAGGGCGACCACGTGTACCTGGACCTGACCCACCTGCCGCCGGAGCAGCTGGACGCCAAGCTCCCGGACATCACCGAGTTCGCCCGCACCTACCTCGGCATCGAGCCCTACACGGACCCGATCCCGATCCAGCCCACCGCGCACTACGCGATGGGTGGCATCCCGACCAACGTCGAGGGTGAGGTGCTGCGCAACAACACCGACGTCGTCCCGGGCCTGTACGCGGCCGGCGAGGTCGCGTGCGTCTCGGTGCACGGCGCCAACCGCCTGGGCACCAACTCGCTGCTGGACATCAACGTCTTCGGCAAGCGGGCCGGCATCGCCGCCGCCGACTACGCGAGCAAGAACGACTACGTCGCGCTGCCCGCGAACCCGGCCGAGAAGGTCCAGGCCCTGGTCGACGGCCTGCGTGAGTCCACCGGCACCGAGTCCGTCGCGCAGATCCGCAAGGAGCTGCAGGAGACCATGGACGTCAACGCCATGGTCTACCGCACCGGCGCCACCCTGAAGCAGGCCAGCGAGGACATCGCCGCGCTGCGCGAGCGCTACAAGAACGTGGCGATCCAGGACAAGGGCTTCCGCTACAACACCGACCTGCTGGAGGCCGTGGAGCTGGGCAACCTGCTCGACCTGGCCGAGGTGCTGGTCGTCTCCGCGCTGGCCCGCGAGGAGTCGCGCGGCGGTCACTTCCGCGAGGACTTCCCGACCCGTGACGACGTGAAGTTCATGCAGCACACCATGGCGTACCAGGAGGTGTCCGAGGACGGCACCACCTCGATCCGCCTCGACTACAAGCCGGTCGTGACGACCCGCTACCAGCCGATGGAGCGTAAGTACTGATGAGCGCCCCCACGATCGACGCACCGCACTCCGCGGCGCTGGACGCGGCCGAGGCCGGCGGCGTGCAGATGATCACCTTCACCCTGCGGATCCGCCGGTTCAACCCGGAGGAGCACCCGGAGCCGGTGTGGGTGGACTACCAGCTCACCATGGACCCGAAGGAGCGCGTCCTGGACGCCCTCAACAAGGTCAAGTGGGAGCAGGACGGCACCCTGACGTACCGCCGTTCCTGCGCGCACGGCATCTGCGGCTCCGACGCCATGCGGATCAACGGCCGCAACCGGCTCGCCTGCAAGACGCTCCTCAAGGACGTCAACCCGGAGAAGCCGATCACCATCGAGGCCATCAAGGGCCTCGCGGTCCTCAAGGACCTGGTGGTCGACATGGACCCGTTCTTCCAGGCGTACAAGGACGTCATGCCGTTCCTCATCACCAAGGGGAACGAGCCGACCCGCGAGCGCCTGCAGTCCGCCGAGGACCGCGAGCGCTTCGACGACACCACGAAGTGCATCCTGTGCGCCGCGTGCACCTCGTCCTGCCCGGTCTTCTGGAACGACGGCCAGTACTTCGGCCCGGCCGCCATCGTCAACGCGCACCGCTTCATCTTCGACTCGCGTGACGAGGGTGCCGAGCAGCGCCTGGAGATCCTCAACGACCGCGAGGGCGTGTGGCGCTGCCGCACCACCTTCAACTGCTCCGAGGCCTGCCCGCGTGGCATCGAGGTCACCAAGGCGATCCAGGAAGTCAAGCGGGCCCTGGTGACCCGCCGCTTCTGATCCACCCCGCGCCTGCGTGCTGAGGGCCCGTCCGGTTTCGACCGGACGGGCCCTCAGCCGTTCCACACCTCGGTTGCTTCAGCTACTTCAGCGCACCGAGGTCCTTCGGGTTGCTCCACCCGCTGAACGTCACCAAGTGCCGGTCCGCCGTGACCCCGTACAGGTCCGGCACCCCGTCCCCGTTGAGATCCCCCGAGCTCCCGAGCGTCGGGTACGCGGCAGTGGTGAACCCGCCCGCCACCACGTGCGCGGTCGGATCGGCGAGCGCGGAGAAGTCGATCGTCCCGTCCGCCTTCTTGGGCAGCGGATACGCGTGCAGCTCCCCAGTGGCGCGGTCACGGGCCCAGAGCGCCAGGTTGCCGTTGGCATCGGGACCGGGGGCGATCAGGTCGTAGTTGGTCCAGTTGGCGGTGGTGGTGAGCTTGGTGGCGGATTCGGAGCCGAAGCCGATCTGCCCGTACGCGAACAGCCAGAGATCACCGTGCTCGACGGCGAGCAGCGAGGGGGCGTTCGCCACCTTCGGGTCGACCGGACCCAGTGCGACCAACTGATCCGCGCCGGCCCAGCTGACATCGGCCGGGCAGGTGAGAGCCGCACCCGTGGCGTCCACGCAGGTGCTCGGCTTGTTCGCCAGCATCGGCGACTGGTTGGCCTCCAGCGCCGGGCTGCCCTGGTTCCCATAGACGTACAGATTGGCGCGCTCGGCGGTGGAGCTGAGATCACGAGCAAACACGGTGTCGGCCGGTGCGCCGCCGCCGTCCCAACCACGGTGGCTGAGCTCGAAGTGGGTCCACCCTGCACCAGTGGGGGCATAGGCAGCGGGGACGACCGCCGTCGGGGTGGTGTTCCCCGCGGTCCCGTCGATCACCTGCAGGTTGCCCGCCGCGTCCGGCAGCAGGATGTCCGGCTTGCCGTCGTTGTCCACATCGCCCAGCGCCTGCGGCGGGTGCGGGTTCCACGGTGCGTAGAAGTTGTACTGGTACCGCGTGGCGTTCCCCGCCACGTCGTCCGCCTCGACCTGGAGGGTGTCGCTCCCCCAGTCCTTAGGCGTCAGCTGGATCGTCGCGGTCCCGTCCGGCCCCGGCTTCACGGCGTCGGGCCCCGAGCAGCCGCCGCCGAAGCCGGGCGTGGCCTGCAGGCTGACGTAGTAGCACGCGATCCCCGAGGCCGCGTCGCCGCCCTTGAGGACGAACGTCCCCGGCTGGCCCGCGTACTTCGTGGCGGTAAGCCCCGAGCCCTCGGCCGGGAAGTCGGTGGAGCTGACGCTGACCGTCGGCAGCGTGGTGTCCACCCGGAAGTGGCACTTCGCCGACGCCGACGGCATCCCGCCGGTCACCGACCAGGCGCGCCAGGAATACGAGTGGCCGTCCTTCAGGTTCGGCACCTGGACGCTCGCGATGCCGTTGACCACGGGTGCGGCGGCCTGGAACGCGCTGCTGAACGGCGCGGTGGTCTCGTCGGTCACCGAGATGGTCGGCACGGTGGTGACGCCGGCCGGGACGTTGACGTTCACGCTGAGCGTCGGGGTCTCGCCGGTGTTGCGGATCCACTGCGGCGTGGTGGTGCTGTCACAGGCGTCGGTCTGGACGCCGAGGTAGTTCGACGGCGTCGGAGTCGCCCGCGGGTTGCTGTAGCTCAGACCGGTGGCCGCCGAGGCGCTCGGGGCGGTGGCCAGGCCGACGGCCAGCGTGAGCACACCGCCGGCGGCCAGGAGTCGGGTCGTGGGCAGCACGAAGAGAGGTCCCCCCTCGAATATTCGTTCGCACGGCGTGCGAAGCAGGGAGACTCTGGCAGCCGCTGACCTGTCAGGTCAACGACTTTGCGGCAGCGCTCGCCGCAGCCCCGCCGCGCAGCCCTCTGACCCCGACCAGGCCCACCAGAACCCCCAGCACGAAGGAGGTGATGGCCAGCGCCAGGTGGATCCAGAAGAACGCCGTCGGGTGCGCGTGGTCGCCGTTGGTGAAGGCCTGGTGGGCGGAGTCCTGCCAGAGGTTCTTCACGAAGGTCGTCCAGATGATGACCGACCAGACGCCGAACGCGGCGAGGAACCAGGAGGTGCGACGGCTGAGCTTCATGGCGGGTGGTCCTTAACGGGACGGGCGGAACCGGCGGAACGGGCGGAGCGGCTGGTCTCCCAGTATGGGCGCGGGGCCGATCGGCGCAGGGGGCGGTCCCCCCTTCGGGGGAGAGCGGTGGGCGGGCCGGGAGCGGTGGAGGTCGTTGCGGGTACGGAGTCCAGGTGCATTTGGACGCTGATCTGACGTGTCGTACCGGCCTGCGAGCCGCCGCGCTGAACGCCGCGGTCGCGCTCGTGCTGGCCGCCGCCCCGAGCGCCGCCGCCGCGGTGCGCACCGATGCCGAGCCGCCGCCCACGGCGGTGGTCGGCGGCGAGCGGCTCGGGCTGCCCGGCGTGCAGGCCTCGCTCCCGCCCGGGGCGCCGAAGCTGCCGGACGGGCTGACCGGCCAGTCCTGGCTGGTGGCCGACGCCGACTCGGGCGAGGTGCTGGCGGCGTTCAACCCGCATCTGCGGCTGCCGCCGGCCAGCACGCTGAAGATGTTGTTCGCGGACACGGTGATGCCCAAGTTCGACCGGTCCGCCGTGCACAAGGTGGCGGCCGACGAGCTGGCCGGGCTCGGCGCCGGCAGCAGCCTGGTCGGGATCAAGGAGGACCTGGACTACAAGGTCGAGGACCTGTGGCGCGGGGTCTTCCTGAGTTCGGGCAACGACGCCGTGCACGTGCTCGCGCACATGAACGGCGGCGTCGACCAGACGGTCCGGCAGATGCAGGACAAGGCGGCCGAGTTGGGCGCCGCCGACACGCACGTGGTCTCGCCGGACGGCTACGACGAGGACGGGCAGCTCACCTCGGCCTACGACCTGACGCTGTTCGCCCGCGAGGGGCTGCGCAACCCGGACTTCCGGTCCTACTGCGCCACCAAGGACGCCCAGTTCCCCGGTGCGGTGGACAGCCACACGGGCCAGCGCGGCACGTTCGGGATCCAGAACACCGACCGGCTGCTCGGCAAGTACCCGGGGCTGATCGGCGTGAAGAACGGCTACACCACGAACGCGGGCAGCACCTTCGTCGGCGCCGCCGAGCGGGACGGGCGCACGCTGCTGGTGGCCGTGATGCACCCGGACACCTATATGAAGGTGTACGACGAGACCGCCGAGCTGCTCGACTGGGGCTTCGCGGCGGCCGGCAAGGTCGCACCGGTCGGCACGCTGGTCACGCCGAAGCCGGCCACCCCGCCGGCGGCCAAGGCACCCGCACAGGCACCCGCGAAGACGCCGGCGAAGCCGCCCCGGGCACCGGCGGCCGGCAACGGCGCGAAGCAGGCGCCACCGGCCGGCGCGGTGCAGCACGACACCCGGCTGCTGAGCGCGGCCGGGTGGACCAGGGCCGGCTGGACGACCGTCGGCTCGCTCGCCCTTCTCGGCGCGGCGGCCGCCTGGCTGCTGACCCGGCGGCGACGGCGGGTGCCGAGGCCGGCGGGGGCTCCGATCGGCGCGCCGGCCCCCGGCGGTGCCACCGCGGTGAGCATGGCGCCGGTCATGGCGGCCGAGCCGGGGCCGGCCCCCGGGGACGCGGGTGAGTCGGGTGGGGCCGGATCCGGCGGTGCGACCGCGATCGGCCGCTCGACGGCGGATCACTGACACCCGCGACCGGACCGGCCGCCTACCGCACCGGCCGCCTACCGCACCGCCGGCGCCCCGAGCTCGCCGGCCGCGCGGTAGGCGGCCTCGGCAGCCGTCCGGGCGCGTGCCCGGGCGGCCTCGGGGTCCGCCAGCGCCGTCCAGGAGACGCAGTACATCAGCAGCCGGGTGACGAAGTTCATCCAGAGCAGCAGGGCCACCGGGGTGCCGAACGCGCCGTACAGGCTGCGGCCGGCCACGTGGGCGAGGTACGAGGCGAGGGCGAGCTTGAGCACCTCGAAGCCGACCGCGCCGAGCAGCGCCGCGCCGAGCAGGTCCCGGCGCTGCTGGCCGACGATCCCCGGGAACGGCGCCAGCAGGTAGAGGAAGAGCAGCAGGTCCGCGCCGACCGCGATGACGAAACCGGCGGCCGCGAGCAGGTAGTGCCCGGGGCCGCGGTCGGCCAAGCCCAGGCCGGTGGCCGCCTTCCCGGCGAGCTGGGTGGTGATCGTCGAGGCGCCGAGCGAGATCACCGAGACCAGGCCGAGCCCGAGCAGCACCACGCAGTCCCAGCCCTTGCGCAGCAGCACGTTGCCGTCCGGGGCGGGCAGCTGCCAGATGTCGCGGATCGAACCGCGCATGGTGTCCACCCAGCCGAGCCCGGAGACCAGCAGCAGCACCCCGCTGATCAGCCCGACGGTGCCCGCGTTGGCGACCAGCGAGTCGAGGCCGAGCGAGTGGGCCAGGCCCGGGACCTGGTCGGCGAGCTTGTTCTCGATCTCGGTCACCCGGGTCGGGGTGAGGAAGGCCACCGCGATCGCCAGCGCGACGGTGAGCAGCGGGAAGAGCGCCAGGAAGCCGAAGAAGGTGACCGCGCCGGCCAGCCGGTTGCCCTTGGCCTCGGTGAAGTGCTCGTAGGTGCGGTACGCGCGGGTGCGCAGCAGCGCGGTGACGAGCGGGCCGATGACCGGCAGCCTGGTGAGGAATCCCATGGCCGACGCCTACCCGGGTGGCCCAGTGAAAAGTCCTTCATGATCCGACTCGCCCCGGAAAGCCCAAGTGCGGCTGTGCGCGCCAACCCGCGTCAGCCCGCGTCAGCCCGCGTCGCGCTCGTCGGCGACCCGTCCGGCTGACCTCCTGTCAACCACGGTTGCCCCGGATGGCTCCCGCGGCGGCCCGGCCCATGGTGCCGTTCACCGGGCGTGTCCGGCTCCGCCTGCGACCGGCAGACGGGTGTTCGACCGCCGCCCGGACGAACCGGGGCGAAAACGGACAGCAGCTGGGCGGGTTGCCATGGCAGGTAGGATCGCGGGCGTACTGCCTGTGCCGAGACCCCAAGAGTCGCGGGTCTTCATTCCAGGCGGTCTCCCGTCCCGTATGAAAGGCCCGCGCAGCTGATGGCCCCCCGTCTCTCCGTCGTCGTTCCGATCTACAACGTCGAGCGGTACCTGGAGGAGTGCCTGGAATCCATCGCCGCCCAGACCATGAGCGACCTCGAATGCATCATGGTCGATGACGGCTCGAAGGACGGGAGCGCGGCGATTGCCAAGGCGTTCGCCGCCAAGGATTCCCGGTTCCGCCTGGTCCAGAAGAAGAACGCCGGCCTCGGTGCCGCGCGCAACACCGGTCTCGAGCACCTGACCGACGGCACCGAGTTCATCGCGTTCGTGGACAGCGACGACACCCTGCCGCCGAGCGCGTACGAGCTGATGATCAGCACGCTCGACAAGACCGGCTCGGACTTCGCGACCGGCAACGTGCTGCGCCTGCGCGCGATCGGCGTCTACCAGTCCGGTGGCCACTCCAAGCCGTTCCGGCACACCCGGCTGAAGACCCACATCACCGAGATCCCGGCGCTGGTCACCGACCGCACCGCCTGGAACAAGGTCTACCGCCGCACCTTCTGGGACTCCGCCGGCATCCTGTACCCCGAGGGCATCCTGTACGAGGACGCCCCGGTCAGCGTGCCGCACCACTACATGGCCAAGAGCGTGGACGTGCTCTCCGAGCCGATCTACCACTGGCGTGAGCGCGAGGTCGGCGAGATGTCGATCACCCAGATGCGCACCAACCCCAAGGGCCTGATCGACCGGGTCACCTCGATGGAACTGGTCCGCTCCTGGCTGATCAAGCAGGTCGACCCGAAGTACCGCGAGTACCTGAAGTCCTACGACGAGAACAACCTCGTCGAGGAGATCCCGATGTTCTTCTGGTCGGTGGTCGACGGTGAGCGGGACTACCGCGACGCCTACCAGGAGTGCGTCGGCCGGCTGCTGCGCGCGATCGGCCCCGAGCAGGTCCGCAAGCTGCGCGCGCCGCTGCGCCTGAAGTACCACCTGACCCTGCAGGGCCGGATCGACGAGCTCGTCGAGCAGATGCGCTTCGAGGCCGAGCACAACGGCGCCGCCCCCGCCAAGGGCCTGGTGCGCCCGTACGCCGACTACCCGTTCCTGGTCGGCGGCCGCAAGAGCGTGCCCGCCGACGTACTGCGCCTGGACAACGCGCTGGTCATGCGCACCCGGGTCTACGAGTCGGCCTGGGAGGACGGCAAGCTCAAGCTGACCGGGCACGCCTTCCCCGAGCACGTGGGCGTGGAGAACAGGCACGACCTGGTCCGCAAGCTCGTGCTGCGCCAGGGCCGCAGCAAGAAGGTCATCACCTTCCCGATGAAGACCGAGTACGCGCCCGAGGCGACCGCCAGCTCCCCGCACGACATCTACAGCTGCGACTGGGCCGGCTTCAGCACGCTGATCGACCCGGCCAAGCTGAAGCGCCGCGGCGAGTGGGTGGACGGCACCTGGCGCGTGCTGGTCGCGGGCGTCGGCAAGTCCGGCGTCTACAAGGGCCGGATGTCCGGCGGCTGGGCCGACACCGCGCAGAGCTACCCGATCCAGTGGGTGGACGCGACCACCCGGATCGTGCCGATACTGCGCGACAGCTTCCTGCACCTGACGGTCGAGAAGCTGCGCGCCGGGCTCACCGAGCTCAAGGCCGTGGACGGCTTCGTCGAGCTCAGCGGCACCGTGCGGGCCACCGGCAGCGACCTGACCGGCATGCGGCTGCAGATGCACCACTCCGAGTCCGGCAACAAGCTCGACTTCCCGATCGAGTTCGGCACCCCGGCCGGCCGGCCGGTGCCGTTCACCGCGCGGATCCCGATCGACGAGATGATCGCGGTGCGGGACAGGTGGAACGCGCTCGACCCGGGCGCGGAGCACCGCACCTCCGACCACTGGTACGCGAAGCTGCTGCTGGCCGACAAGACCACGCTGCAGATAATCGTCGACGACCGGGTGCCGCTGACCCACCTGGACCTGCCGCTCGACCCGCAGTCGCCGGTCGGTGTCGCGCGCACCCTCACGTCCAAGCCGACCGACACCGGCCACCTGCAGTTCGCCGACCAGCTGGCCCAGCCGGTGGTCGACCGGATCACCGGTGCCGACGAGGAGGGCTTCACGCTCTCCGGCCGGTTCCCGCTGCCCGGCGAGCACCAGTACGACCTGGTCATCCAGCACTCCTGGCGCGAGGAGGACTACCACCACCCGGTGGTGGTCCGCGACGGCCGCTTCGAGGTGCGACTGCCGGCCGTGCCGATCGACTCGTACACCGGCCGGGTGCCGCTGCACAAGGGCACCTGGGACGTCTTCTTCCGCCCGGTCGGCGGCGACCCCGAGCGGACCTGGCCCAAGGTCCAGGTCGCGCTGGAGGCGCACCACTCGCTGCCGTCCGAGATCCGTTCGCGCGGCAAGCAGGTGGTGCTGGAGCGCCGCTACTTCGACACGCTGTCGCTGGAGTCGCACTCCGACCTCGGCCCGCACGAGCGCAGCGGCTACCGCCAGCGCCAGCTGCGCAAGGAGGCCTTCCCGGCCGCCCAGCACAAGCCGCTGCGCGACGCGGTGCTCTACAACGTCTCCAACGGCGGCCAGTACGCCGGCTCGCCGCGTGCCCTGCACGAGGAGCTGGTGCGCCGCGGCCTGCCGCTGGAGCACCTGTGGACGGTCGACGACCAGCAGGCCGAGCTGCCGGAGAGCGCCCGCGCGCTGCGCCAGTGGAGCCCGGAGTGGTTCGAGGCGCTGGCCACCGCGAAGTACGTCGTCACCAACACCTCGCTGCCGGACTTCGTGACCCCGCGCCACGGCCAGCAGATCGTGCAGTTCTGGCTGGGCACCCCGCTCAAGCGGATCGCGCACGACTTCGAGAAGATCTGGTTCATCGACAGCAACTACCTGAAGAGCCTGGACCGCGAGGTGCCGACCTGGTCCAAGCTGGTCTCGGGCAGCAGCTTCGCCACCCCGGTGCTGCGCCGGGCGTTCCAGTTCCCGAACGAGATGCTGGAGACGGGCTACCCGCACAACGACGTCTTCTTCTCCCCCGACCGGGAGAAGCGGGCCGCCGAGGTGCGCCGCAAGCTGGGCCTGCCCGAGGACAAGAAGGTGGTGCTCTACGCACCCACCTACCGCGAGGACCGCAAGCGCCCGCACGGCGGCTACCAGATCGACCTGCGGATCGACCTGGAGGCCGCTCGGGAGGCACTCGGCGAGGACCAGGTCATGCTGGTCCGCCCGCACATCAACTGCCACGGCCGGATCCCGGGCGCGGGCAACGGCTACGTCTGGGACGTCGCGAACTACCCGGACATGACCGAGCTGCTGCTGGTCGCCGATGTGCTGATCACCGACTACTCGGCCTCGATGTTCGACTTCGCGGCGACCGGTCGGCCGATGCTGTTCTTCACGTACGACCTGGAGCACTACCGCGACAACCTGTGCGGCTTCACCTTCGACTTCGAGAAGGACGCGCCCGGCCCGCTGCTGCGCACCTCCCCGGAGCTGGTCGCCGCGCTGGGTGAGCTGGACGAGGTCGCGGCCGACCACCGCGAGGCGTACGCCGCGTTCCGGGCGACGTACTGCGACCTGGACGACGGCCACGCCGCCGCCCGGGTCGCCGACAGCCTGCTGGGCTGACCGGCCGGCCGAGAGCGAGACCGAACGAAGGGCCCCCGCGCGAATCGCGCGGGGGCCCTTCGGGGTTCTCCGGTGGTGCCTTCTCCTACTGCTCGGCGCCGTGGCCGACCGGGACGCGCTCGTCGCTCTCCTGCGCGGACTCCTCGGCCGGCTCGGCGGGCTCGGACTCGACGGACTGCGACTCGACGGGCTGCGACTCCACGGACTCGGAGTCCGACTCGGCGGCCAGGCGCTGCACCGGCACGGGTGCGGTCTGCTCGAAGGGGCCGGCGACCGGGAAGTAGTCCTGCAGGAAGGCCGTCACCGCGCGGTCCTGCTCGGCCCGCGGCACCTGCTCCAGATCGCCGTCGTTGAGGCAGAAGGTGTCCGCCCAGCGCTCCCGGAGCAGACCCGGCAGCTGCTCCAGCGCGGCGTGCCGGTCCACGTCCACGTAGCGGTGGCCGATCCGGCCCCAGGCGACCCGACTGGTGAGATAGCCCCGGCTGACCGCGAGCGTGATCGGTGCGATGTCGCCGCGCGAACGGAAGACCGAGGCGGCGGTCGCGGCGAACTCGGCGGGGAAGGCCTCGGCGGTCTCGGCCAGCAGGGTCCGGGTCAGCGGGTAGGGCGCGTGGCTGAGCGTGTTGCTGGTGTGCCGGCCGTACTCGCGCTGGACCAGTGCCCGGGTGTTCTTCTGCCCCGCGACGTACTCGTCGTCACCGTCGCTGACCGGCCCCGGCGGGATGACCCGGGAATCGAGGTTGATGAGCGGCGACCCGTTTCCCTGGAAGAACTGTTCCGGGCGAACCGGGCGGCCGAGAAACATATCATCATTGAAATACAGGAAATGCTCGGCGATACCCGGAATCCGGTGCAGGTACGTCTCGATGGCGTGCGAGTTGAAGACCGGCAGCACCGAGGGGTCGGCAAAGAACTCCCGGTGGCTCACCAGCGTGATTCCGGGGTGGTCCGCCCGCAGCCAGGACGGCCGCTGGCCGTCGGTGACCAGGTAGACGTGCCGGATCCACGGGGCGTACATGGCGATCGAGCGCAGGCAGTAGCGCAGCTCGTCACGGTTGCGGAACCGCTCCGGCTCGGCGCCGGTGGCGGGCGGCTCGTCGAGCTCGGCCAGCACCTGGTCGCGCCGCTGCTGCCAGCCGGGGTCGGTGTCGTCGACCCAGGTGATCACCGCGTCGATCGGGAAGACGACGTCCTCCAGCAGCGGCTGCGCGAAGGCCGACGGCGCCGGGTAGTCACGGTCGCCGATCCGCACCACGGCGTCCTGCTCCAGCGAGGGCACCCACCAGCCGAACGGCGGCTCGTGGATCGCCGCGATGGCGCCCGCCGAGGGGGCGGCGGAGTCCCAGAAGTCCAGGTCGCAACCGTGCTCGGGGCCGTAGGAGAGGGTCCCGCCGCTGGTCACCACCGGGCGGTAGAAGCGCAGGCCCTTGACCCGCGGCGGCTCGCTGCCGTCCTCCCTGGCGGTGCTCTCCAACTCCTCGACCGCCTGCGGCAGTCGCTCGGCGAGCACAGTGGCATGGGTGACGTCGTGGCCCAGCAGATCGGCGTAGACCGGCTCCCCCGCGAACGCCTCGGCGCATGCGGCGAGCACCTCGGCCCGCTGGCCGGGCACGATCGCGAGGCACTGGCGGGAGTCCTGCGGCGGCATCGGGGCGAACTCGAGGCCGGCCTTCTGCAGGACGGCGGCGATCTCGGTGAAGTTGCCCAGGAACGCGTCACCGGAGAGCAGGTCGTCACGCACCCGTGCGACCAGGCCGTCGTGCCGGCGCAGCCCGGCCGAGGAGTCGAGCAGTCGCTGCTCGACCTCCGCGCGGATCTCGGCCTCACTGGGCGCGGGCGGTTCGGCGGGCTCGGCGGGTTCGGCAGCTTCGGTGGGATCCTCGGCGGTCTCCGCCTCCGCGAGCTGCGCCGATCCGGCGTGCTCGGGGAAGTCCGGGGAGTCCGGCGCGTCGCCGGGCCCGTGTTCACC
Source organism: Kitasatospora sp. NEAU-69 (assembly GCF_057158765.1). Taxonomy (NCBI): domain Bacteria; kingdom Bacillati; phylum Actinomycetota; class Actinomycetes; order Kitasatosporales; family Streptomycetaceae; genus Kitasatospora; species Kitasatospora sp. NEAU-69. Next base: position 8,172 of record NZ_JBWXUE010000021.1, on the reverse strand, counting down.
GAACGCGTTCGGATCACTCGCCGGGTGCTGAGCTTGGACTGCCGTACCGGTACCGCCGACTCGGCGGACCACACCTCGGATCACTCGCCGGGCCCAGCGGGGACAGCGCATCATCTCTCCAGACGGTGAGCACTCTGACCGTAACGGGCCCCCCGCAGCCATTACCAGCCCAGTGTAGCGGTAAGCACACCTAGAGATGAATGAGAAAGTAATAAGAGATTACTTGCCCATTTGCTTAAGTGAATATTGTGCGGAATTCCCGTCACCAAATGCATAGGCCTGCCACGGGCGCCATACGGCGTCGGCATCGAACCGGGAGAGGGTGAAGCCCGGCACCACGAAGGCCGCGTGAAAGGCCCGCGCTTCGGTGAAAGCCCGGTCGAGCACCCGCTCGTCGAGTCCGTGAGCCACCGTCACATGCGGATGATAGGGAAAGGCCAGCTCACGCGCCAACGGCCCGGAGCGGATCGCCGCCTCCAGCACCCGGCACTCCTGGGCGCCCTCCTCGACCCGGACGAACACCACCGGGGAGACCGGACGGAACGACCCGCTGCCGTGCAGCAGCATCCGGAAGGCCCGGTGCCCGGCCGCCACCGCCGCCAGGTGCGCACGCACCGCGGGCAGCCGTTCGACCGGCACCTCGGTCGGCGGCAACAGCGTGACGTGGGTGGGTATCGCGCGGGCCGCCGGATCCCCGAGCGCGGCCCGGGCGTCCTGGATCGCCGCGCCGAACGGATCCGGCACGGTGACGGCCACCCCGATGGTCAGCGACGCACTGCCGGTGGCACCCTCCGGGAGGGTGCCACCGGCGGTCGGCGGGTGCTCCGGCATCCCGGGCTTCAGTGCTTCGCGGCCGGAATGAAGCCAATGCGGTCGAAGACCGTCGCGAGCGTCTCGCCGGCCACCGCGCGGGCCTTCTCGGCGCCGACCGCGAGCACCCGGTCGAGCTCCGCCGGGTCGTCCAGGTACGTCCTGGTCCGCTCCTGGAACGGCGTCACCCACTCGCTGAAGAGCTCGGCCAGCTCGGTCTTGAGCGCGCCGTACATCTTGCCCTCGAAGTGCGCGACCAGCTGCTCGACGCTCTGGCCGCTGAGCGCCGAGTGGATCCGCAGCAGGTTCGAGACGCCGGGCTTGTGCTCCTCGTCGTAGGTGACCACCGTGTCGGTGTCGGTCACCGCGCTCTTGAACTTCTTCGCGCTGACCTTCGCCTCGTCCAGCAGGTTGATCAGGCCCTTGGGGGTGGCGGCCGACTTGCTCATCTTGGCCGTCGGGTCCTGCAGGTCCATGATCTTCGCCGTCGCCTTGGGGATGTACGGCTTGGGCAGCGTGAAGGTCGGCTGATAGCGGCTGTTGAAGCGCTCCGCGAGGTCGCGGGTCAGCTCCAGGTGCTGGCGCTGGTCCTCGCCGACCGGCACCATGTCGGCCTGGTAGAGCAGGACGTCGGCGACCATCAGGACGGGGTAGGTGAACAGGCCCACCGTGGTGCTGTCGCTGCCCTGCTTGGCGGACTTGTCCTTGAACTGGGTCATCCGCGCGGCCTCGCCGAAGCCGGTGAGGCAGTTCATCACCCAGCCGAGCTGCGCGTGCTCCGGCACGTGTGACTGTACGAAGAGCGTGCAGTGCTCCGGGTCGAGACCGGCGCCGAGCAGCTGCGCGACCGAGACCCTGGTGTTCTCACGCAGCACCGCGGGGTCCTGCGGCACGGTGATCGCGTGCAGGTCGACCACCATGTAGAAGGCGTCGTAGGACTCCTGCAGATCCACCCACTGGCGCACCGCGCCCAGGTAGTTGCCGAGGTGGAACGAGCCCGACGTGGGCTGGATCCCGGAGAGCACCCGGGGGCGATCGTTCGCCGAAGAGTTGACCACTGCGTTGACCATGCCCGCCATTCTTCCAGCTCCCGCCGACTGTCAGGACCCGGCTTCGGTTGGAGGTTCTGCCAACGGCGGGGCGGACAGCCGCTCGGCGCTCACCCGGATCCGGTCGATCCGCCGCCCGTCCAGCACCGCGACGGTCAGCAGCACGCCGTCCTCGGTCACCACCTGGTCGCCGACCGCCGGCAGTTCGCCCAGCTCGGCGACCACGTACCCCGCCACCGTCTCGTACGGGCCCTCGGGCAGCACGACGCCGGTCTCCTCGACGAAGTCCGGCAGGTTGAGCAGCCCGTTCACCTCCACCCCGCCGCCGGCCAGGCGCCGGGTCGCGGTGGTCTCCTGCCCGTCGTACTCGTCCCGGATCTCGCCGATCACCTCCTCGACCAGGTCCTCCAGCGTGACGATGCCGGCGGTGCCGCCGTACTCGTCCACCACCATCGCCAGGTGGTGGCCCTCGCGGCGCATCTCGCTCATCGCCTCCAGCACCTTCTTGGTGGCCGGCAGCAGCTTCACCGGCCGGGCGATCTCGCGCACCCGCAGCGCCCGCTCGCCGTGCGCGCGGTACAGGTCGCGCACGTGCACGAAGCCGACCACCGCGTCGTACGAGCCCTCGACCACCGGGTAGCGCGAGTGCGGCGAGGTGCTGGTCTCCTCGCGCACCTCGCCGAGCGGCTGGTCGGCGTCCAGGAAGGTGACCTCGGTGCGCGGCACCATCACCTCGCGCAGCTGCCGCTCACCGGCCGCGAAGACGTCCGCGATCAGCGCCCGCTCGTCGCTGCCGAGCTCGGTGTTGGCCGCGACCAGCCCGCGCAGCTCCTCCGAGCTCATGCTGCCGCGCCCGGCCTTCGGGTCGCCGCCGAGCAGCCGGACCATCAGATTGGTGGAGCGGCCGAGCAGCCAGATGACCGGGCGCAGCGCCACCGACATCACATCGACCACCGGCGCCGCGAGCAGCGCGATCGACTCGGCCCGCTGCAGGCCGATCCGCTTGGGGGTCAGCTCGCCGAGCACCAGCGAGATGTACGAGATCAGCAGCGTCAGCCCGACCAGCGCGACCGCGTCCGAGACGCCCTCGGAGAGGCCGAGCCGGACGAAGACCGGCGAGAGCTTGCCCGCCAGCGTGTCGGCGCCGAAGGCCGCGGAGAGGAAGCCCATGCAGGTCACGCCGACCTGCACGGCCGCCAGGAACCGGTTCGGGTCGGCGGCCAGGTGCGCGGCCCGGGAGGCGCGCTTGGTGCCGCGCTCGGCGAGCGTACGGATCTGCCCCTCGCGGAGCGAGATCAGCGAGATCTCGGCGATGTTGAAGAGCCCACCGAGGACGATGAAGAGCAGGACGAGAGCGGCGTCCCCGAGGGTTTCGTTCACGTTGGCTGAGTCTACGGCGAGGAATCGACGGCCTCGGGCGCACGACCCCTGGCGCACGACCCTTGGCACACGGCGACGGCCGGCCGCCTCCCGCAGGAGGCGACCGGCCGTCGGGGTGCTCGTCGCGAGGGTCAGCCGATCAGGCCGAGCTCCGTGACCGCGTCGCGCTCCTCGGCCAGCTCGCCGACGGAGGCGTCGATCCGGGCGCGGTCGAAGGCGGAGATCTCCAGGCCCTGGACGATCTCGAACTTGCCGTCCTTGGTGGTGACCGGGAAGGACGAGATCAGGCCGGCCGGCACGCCGTACGAGCCGTCGGAGACGATGCCCATCGAGGTCCAGTCGCCGGCCGGGGTGCCGTTGACCCAGGTGTGGACGTGGTCGATGGCGGCGTTGGCGGCCGAGGCGGCCGAGGAGGCGCCACGGACCTCGATGATCTCGGCGCCGCGCTTGGCCACCTTCGGGATGAAGAAGTCCTCGACCCAGGCCTGGTCGCCGCCGACGGCCTCGAACGCGCTCTTGCCGGAGATCTCGGCGTGGAACAGGTCCGGGTACTGGGTGGCGGAGTGGTTGCCCCAGATGGTGACCTTCTTGACGTCCTCGACGGTGACGCCGGCCTTCTTGGCGAGCTGGGCGACCGCGCGGTTGTGGTCCAGGCGGGTCATCGCGGTGAACCGCTCGGCCGGCACGTCGGGGGCGTTGCGCTGGGCGATCAGGGCGTTGGTGTTGGCCGGGTTGCCGACCACCAGGACCTTGATGTCGTCCGCGGCGTTGTCGTTGATGGCCTTGCCCTGCGGGCCGAAGATGCCACCGTTGGCCTGCAGCAGGTCGCCGCGCTCCATGCCCGCGGTGCGCGGACGGGCGCCGACCAGCAGCGCGACGTTGGTGCCGTCGAACGCGGTGTTCAGCTGGTCGGTGATGGTGATGTCGCGCAGCAGCGGGAAGGCGCAGTCGTCGAGCTCCATCGCGACGCCCTCGGCGGCCTTGAGGCCCTGCGGGATCTCCAGCAGACGCAGGTTCACCGGCACGTCAGCGCCGAGCAGGTGGCCCGAGGCGATGCGGAAGAGCAGCGCGTAGCCGATCTGGCCGGCCGCTCCGGTGACGGTGACGTTGACGGGGGTGCGAGTCATGTTTCCTTCTCCAGCGATCGCCAGCGTGCTCCAGGGCACATCGGCGCACTGGAGCCGAGGATGTTTTCTCTCGACATCGAGAGAACCGGCGTCAGGTTATCGCAAGGCCGCGCCGACGGCGCGGTTGCGGGCATGGCTGGTGCGTCACAGCCGCGGCGCCCGCCCCCGGGACGGCAGGGACGGGCGCCGCAGTCGCTGGGGCCTGGCTCAGTGCCGGCGGCCGATCAGCTTGCCGACGTCCTCCAGCACGTGCAGGTGCAGCCAGGGGTCGGGCTGGGCGAGCAGCGCGAGCATCGCGATCACGCCGCCGAGGAAGAGCAGCACCAGCACGTCGGTGAACCGGCTGCGCACCGCGAGCAGGCCGACCTCCGGCACCACCAGCCGCAGCAGCGCACCGAGCAGCAGCGCGCCGCTGATCGTCAGCAGCCCGTACCGGAAGTCGGTGGACCAGGTGACGCAGAGCCCGATCGCCACCACGGCCAGCACCAGCGTTATCGGCCACTGCCGTATCGGCAGCGCATGGCCGCGGTCCATGGCCGCTCCGGAGCCCTCCGGGGGCAGCGTGCCGGTGGTCCTGGCCGGCCTGCGCCGCGAGGCCCGGCCCGTACGTGCCACGTTCATGCGACCTTCCTGTTTCCCTGGGGCCGGAGCTAGCGGGCGGCAGCCTGGCGCTCGGCCGCTTCGACGATGTTGTTGAGCAGCATGGCGCGGGTCATCGGGCCGACACCACCCGGGTTCGGCGAGAGCCAGCCGGCCACCTCGGCGACCGCCGGGTGCACGTCGCCGACCAGGCCGGCCTCGGTGCGGCTGACGCCGACGTCCAGCACGGTCGCGCCCGGACGGACGTCCTCCGCCTTGACCAGGTACGGCACGCCGGCGGCCGCGACGATGATGTCGGCCCGGCGCAGGTGCTCGGAGAGGTTGCGGGTGCCGGTGTGGCAGAGCGTCACGGTCGCGTTCTCGCTCTTGCGGGTGAGCAGCAGGCCGATCGAGCGGCCGACGGTGACGCCGCGGCCGACCACCACGACGTTCGCGCCGTTGATCTCCACGTCGTGGCGGCGCAGCAGCTCGACGATGCCGTACGGCGTGCACGGCAGCGGGCCGTCGATGCCGAGCGCGAGCCGGCCGAGCGAGGTGGGGTGCAGGCCGTCGGCGTCCTTGTCCGGGTCCATCAGCTCCAGCACCGGGTTGGCGTCCAGGCCCTTGGGCAGCGGCAGCTGGACGATGTAGCCGGTGCAGGCCGGGTCCTCGTTCAGCTCGCGGACCACGGCCTCGACGTCGGCCTGGGTGGCGGTGGCGGGCAGCTCGCGCTGGATCGAGGCGATGCCGACCTGTGCGCAGTCGCGGTGCTTGCCGCGCACGTAGCTGTGGCTCCCGGGGTCGTCGCCGACCAGCACGGTGCCGAGGCCGGGCGTGATGCCCTGCTCCTTGAGAGCCGCCACGCGGACGGCGAGTTCGGACTTGATCGCGGCCGCGGTGGCCTTGCCATCGAGAATCTGGGCAGTCATACCCCCTATCCTCCCGGATCGGCGGCACTGCTCTCCACGCCGCTCCCCGGGGCCCGCCGACGAACCCCGAACGAGTCGAGCCGGCAGCCCCGGAACAGGTCCGGCCGGCGGCCGGTGCCAGGACCGGCAAGCTAACGGAACGTGTGGATCCGATTGCAGTTGCGCCACGTTTTCGTCCACCTGGCACGCGGTGGCTGGACAGTGTGCCGCGCTGGCCCGACCATAGGCGGCGAGCACCAGAAACCGGGGGAAGAACGTCGTGAGCACGCCACACCGATCGAGCGCCGGCCGGCAGCCGGCATCGCGGGTCCCGAGCCGTTGCCGTCCGAGGGACCATCAGCCGAGACACCGTCACCGGGCCGACCGCCAGGTCGCCGTCCGGCCGTGATCACGCCCGTCCGGGCCGACCGGCAGCCGCCCGGCCCGCTCACCACCCGTCTGGCCCGCACCGCACTGCGCTGCGCACTCGCCGCCGGGGCCGCCCTCGCAGTGGCCTTCCTGCACGACGTGCACGACCCAGGGGTGCTGTGCCCGCTGCGGCGCCTCACCGGCGTCCCCTGCCCGCTCTGCGGCAGCACCACGGTCTTCATCGAAGCAGGCCATGGACACTGGCTGGCCGCCCTGACGGCCAATCCGGTCACGGTCGTCGCGGCGCTCGCGCTGCTCACCGCACCTCTGGGCGGCGGCGCCCGCTGGTGGGCGCTGTCGGACCGTCAGCGCAACGGCGTGATCGGGGCCGCCCTGGCCGTCGCCTGGGTCTGGCAGCTCAACCGACTGGGTGTCGCACTGTCGTGACGCTCCACTAGTCTTCCCGGTCTGCCACACCCATCGCACTTGTCACAGCTATCTCGGTTGTCACACGTGCCCTGGTCACCCCAAGCTGTCAGACCTGTCCCCAGCCCGTCCCCAGAGCAGTACCCGCCCCGGAGGCCCCGCGTGTCCTACCCGACCGACCCCAACAATCCGTACGGTCAGCCGCAGCAGGTGCCCTACGGCGCGCCGCAGCAGCAGAACCCGTACGGCCAGGCCGGGTACGGATACCCCCAGCAGCAGGCGCCGGCCCCTGGCTACGGCTACCCGCAGCAGGCCGGCTACGGCGTCCCCGGCTACCCGCCCGGCTACCCGATGCCGGTCGCACCGGTGATCGCGAGCTGGGGCGCCCGGGTCGGTGCCACCATCATCGACGCGCTGCTCGGCCTGATCCCCGGAGCCCTCACCCTGATCGGCTCCGTGCTGATGGCCAGCCAGATCAAGCCCGCCAACTGCCTGACCGACCCGGACACCGGCGAGATCACCTGCACGCACGCCACCACCTCCGGAGGAGCCGCTACCGGCGGCCTCGTGCTGATCGGCCTCGGCTTCCTGCTCGGCCTGATCCTGCTGATCTGGCAGTTGGTCCGGGAGGGCAGCACCGGCCAGACCGTCGGCAAGAAGGCCGTCGGCATCAGGCTCGTCCGCGAGGCCGACGGCCGGCCGGTCGGCTTCGGCCTGGCCCTGGGCCGCCGCATCGCCCACATCCTGGACAGCCTGTTCTGCAGCATCGGCTACCTGTGGCCGCTCTGGGACGACAAGGGCCAGACCTTCGCCGACAAGGTCTGCAACACCCTGGTGATCCGCGCCCAGTAGCCACCCCACAACCACCCGGTGGCCACCGGCCGCGTACGGCAGTCGTCGCCGGGTAGCCAAGACTTCGACCACTCGACAGACCGACCCGGTCACCTCACCGACACCGGCCGGGCCGACCCAACCGCCCATAGGGGGAAACACCATGAGCAACCCTTACAACCCGTACGAGCAGCAGCCGGGCCAGCAGCAGCCGCAGCCGGGCTACCCGCAGGCCGGCTTCCAGCAGGGCGGCTACCAGCCCAACCTGGACCCCAACTACGCCTTCACGCCGCAGCCGCAGGCTCCGGTGCTGGCCAACTGGGGCCAGCGCCTCGGCGCTTACGTGATCGACTACCTGATCGGCCTGGTGGTCGGCGTGATCGTCTCGCTGGCCGTCGGCAGCGTCACCGGTGACATCGTCGGCGCCGTGATCGGCCTCGGCTTCGGCGGCATGGAGGGCGCGACCGGCCAGACCCCCGGCAAGAAGGTCGTCGGCCTGCGCCTGGCGAAGATATCGGACGGCTCGCTGCTCGGCGCCCCGATGGGCGTGCTGCGCAAGTTCCTGCACGTCGTCGACGCCATCTGCTGCATGCTCGGCTACCTCTGGCCGATCTGGGACAAGAAGCGCCAGACCTTCGCTGACAAGATCGTCAGCTCGGTGGTCGTCGTCTCGAAGTGAGACCCGCCGCACCG